>CAZPML010000105.1:0-5015 GCA_964587675.1 uncultured archaeon | reverse complement strand
AAGGATAGGTGGTATTGCGATAGCATTCAATGGAAACGAGTACGCTTTAAAACACGCAGACGTGGCAATTGTTAGCGATTCAGCACTTGCCGAGGCCTTTGTAATTGAAAGGCTTATGGAGGGTTGTGAAGTTCAAGACTTGAGGAATATGAATGTGAGGGAATTTAATTGTGAAATTTATATAATCGAAGAGTGCGATATAAACGAAGTTATTAGGAAATCAAAGAAAATGAGGGTAAAGTTAAGGGGTGCTGCCGGTCAACTGGGTTAAATGTTAACCCCTTGGACTTTGATGGTATTTTCTCTTATTTTTACTATTTTCCCGAAGAACTTCTCAATGACGTAGACATTGCTTTGCAAGTGTGAGGTAATTTCGGAGGTGGAGTAAATCGTCGAACCCTTTGCAATTGAAGCGAATGGTAGAATTTGGTCTGCCAAATGTTTGTCGAATGCCGAATCACTTATAAATTCTTTGTAAAATAAACTTGCAGCCTTTTGACCAACCTCCTCTGCCCTTTTCCCTCTTCTCCCTAGAGAACTCCCTCCCTTAAATCCACACCAAATGGTTATACCGCTCCCTGTCGATGGTCCTTGGTGAACTTCGTATCTAATATTGGCATCTAATCCCTTTTCTTCTAAGTATTTCTTTGCAGACTCCGCTTGCCTTAAAGCTACGTGTTTGGGTAAATTTTGGCAATGGCTAATTCCCGCTATACCATTGTCGATTTTGGTAAATTTCGAACCACTTAGTTTTGAAGGTCTAGTGGTAACTTCTACCCTTCCTCCACCCTTCGGGTAGTATCCTCTCTTCTTCAGAATTACTTCAATATCGCAGCCGATCTCCCTTAGCGCTCTGAGTGTTACATTCCTAAAGTAATCTATTGGAGGGGACCAAGCTACATCGGTACCTCCTGTTATACTAAATGTCGTATTCTCTCTGGCGAGGAGAGATGGTAGTAAAATAGTTTGTAAAATCAAGGTTATGCTCCCCGCTGTACCGATGTCGATTTTGTAGTGGCCACCTTTAATTCTCTTTGGTTCGAATAAAATTCTAGTTGAACCAATTTTTAGACCCTCAACCTTTGCATCACTTATCAATTTTGCCGCCTCAATACCCTTGAGATGTTGAGGAGCAAGACCAGGTTTCGGCCTATTCGCCCTTATGTTAATGACCTCGACTTTCTCTCCCGTGATACACGATAGAGCAATTGAAGTTCGGAGAATTTGACCTCCACCCTCACCGTAGCTTCCATCTATTCTGATCATTCAAGAGTTGATTTGGATTTTTGGTATAATTCTTTTTCTAGACCCTGCCTTTAGACTCTCCATGGATAACGGCTGAGGCTGCTAGATGAGCTATTCTTAAAGCTTCTGGAATTTTGCCTTTTATAATTGAAGCATTTATTAATTTTTCAGCCTCGCTAAGATTAATCCCAGCTATTTGAACAAAAATATCCCTTAACTTGTAGATTTTTCCTGCCTTTAGGGCTATCTCATATCTTTTTTCAGCATCTGGGAGGTTTCTTATTGCGTTGAAGAATTCATCAAAATCGGGGTGTCTTCTCAATATAACAATCACTGGAATTCCTGTTTTTATTGAAATCTCTTGGATATCTGCTATGTTAAAACCGCCGAACGTTATTCCACCTAAAAAAATAGATTTTATTTGTTCTCTGAATTTTGACTTTAAGACCATCTTAACTATTTTTTCCGTCGAATCAAAACCGTCAATCTCAATTTCATCGTACATAAAACCTTCAACATAATTTCCGGACGTAATGCAACCGAATATACAGCATTTCCTCTCATTGAAACTGTCGTCAATTCCAAGAAATCTCCAAAGTTTCATCTGGGTTCTTTACGTTTTCTTTATCTAAAAATTTTAGCATGAATGTAGGATAATTAACGTTTTGAACATTGTCAAACTTATCTAGCTATGAAGGAACTAGTCAGATTTATACATGAAGTTGGAGCTCTGAAACTGACACCTAGGGCAGGATGGCTTAAGTTTGGTATAAAATTTCCCGAATCTGTTGCAGAGCACTCTTTTAGAGCAGCTATAATCGCATTTTTGCTAGCTTTAAGTGAAGATAAAGACTTAGAAATTGCAAGTAGAGCGGCTGTAGCGACTCTATTTCACGATTTACATGAAGCGAGAACTGGTGATCTTGATAGATTGGCGAGGTGTTATGTAAGCATTGATGAAGAAAGAGCAAAGAAAGATCAGTTTGGCGAATTGGACATTGAGATCGATTTCAGCGACGTCAAGAACTATGTTGAAGATGCGGATAAATTAGAATTGGCTTTTCAAGCTGTAGAGTATTCTAGATCATCTAAAGATGCATTAGTACTTGCTGACAAACTTGATTTCAAAACTGAGTTAGCTAAGCAAATCTATAAAAGATTGATGGATTTAAAGGATATGAATTGGTGGATTTAGAGAGATTAGCTTTAAAATTAACGCCCCTTTCTTTCTTTTGATTTCGGTCTGAGCCCCTTGTAACCACATTTTCTACAAACTTTAGCTTTCCAAGGATTTCTTGCGTTACATCGCATACATATTTTAACATTAAAGATCCTCGCTTCTGCTTCTGGAAACCTGGCCATGCTCTTTTAAAGCTTATTTTGTTTTTAAGTTTATCTTATCGTTGTGTGATCTATGCAAAAATACTTGGTAGTTTGATTGTAGTGGGACTTTTGAGTGATTAGCAAAAAGTTAATATAACAACTAGAAGACGTTAACGAAATCTAAAGGAGGGAAAAATTTGGCTGATATAACGGAAGTGAGGATATATAAAGCGAGAGGTAACGGTGCAGTTAAGGCCTATGCTTCAGTAAGCTTAGATAATGAATTTGTTGTTAAAGGTATAAAAATAATTGAAGGGGATCGTGGACTCTGGGTTAGCATGCCTGGAAGGAAAACGAAAGATGGTTCCTTCCAAGACCTTTTTCATCCAGTAAACAAACTTGCGCGTGATAAAATCGTAAATGCAGTATTAAAAGCATATAAAGACCAGTTGTAGCTGAGTAACAACAATAGGATTATAACTTCTTTATTGTGTTATTCAGTTTTTTAGTATGCTATTGCCTAAATTCAAGCTTTAAGGTTACGTTTTTCCCTTGTCTCTAGTCTGCTCCAACCACTAAAGTTTTTTCTTTTAGATTTTTTACAATTTCTAAGGAATTGTAATTTCTGTTCTCCTTGAGTGCAAAATTTCAATTTGCAAGTTAATAAGAATCAAAATATATTTAGTCAATTTTTGTCAAATTATATAACATAGTAGAACTGGAGATTAAGAGAATTAAGGGTAATAATTACGTTTACATCAAGGATAAAGTAAAGATTAACGATAAAAATTTACGTATCTCTATCTACGTTGGTAGATCGGAGAAAATAACTCTCAACAACTTTTTCGAAAAATTAAAAGAATATCAAAAAAAATTAGGTTAAAGAAATTCACAGAGTACTGGTTGAAAAAGCGTCGTGCATATCTCGACGACAAAAAAGCGTATGTTTTAGAGGAGCTACACTATAGTTACCAGCTTTTCAAGGAGCACTATCCGGACGAGATGAGAAGATACGAAGAATCTGTCTTTGCTAGATACGTTCAAGGCACGACAGCAATCGAATACCATAACGCTTAGACAAGCTGAGGAGTTGCTTGAGCACAATGTGACTCCGGCGGGCAAGTTGCAAGAGCTCTGATGAATTTCGTGTTGAATAGACGAGGTTATCCTACCCTTTACTTAAGTTTGGAACATAGAGAAGAATACATGGATGTTGTTGCAGAAGGAAACAAAGGGAATCACAGGCCTATATTCGATTTTATGTGTGATGTATATATAAAACAGAGTAAAGTAATTCTTGACGAATATATAGCAAAATTAAGAAAGAAGAAATTGAAGCATTCACGAAATGGAAAGACTTATTAAGACCAGTTTTTAAGTCCAAGCTTTAAGATCCGATATGCACTTTCAATCTCCTTGTATGTCTAAGAAAGCAGAAATCAAGCCGCCGGCGGGATTTGAACCCGCGACCTGGTGATTACAAGTCACCCGCTCTGCCGCTTTATTTGCGTTTTTAACGGATAATATCGCTTCCTCAAGCAATCTCGACAAGTTCAGTTTCTCTTTTTTTGCATATCCAAGCAAATAAGCATCAATGTAAACGCTCGTCCTCCTCTTCATTTATCTCACCAATATAATTTATATACACTTATGAGAGCTAAATACACTTCAAAATCGAGTCAGTTGAACTTACTTAACAATTGTGATTTTTGATATCATTAATCTTTCTGCATTCTTCTTTTTCTAATTCTAAAGCTATAATCTTATCCCATTCTATTACTTTTGTCACACCTCCATCTAAAACAGATATTAGTTCTTCGCCAAATATATATTCCAACTTTCCATAGAGTTCAGTTGCGCTGGTTACAATTTTAATGGTAGGGAAATTCTCTGAATATTTAGAATTTAATAACGGTTTTATATATTTTATTAAGTCTTTGTGGTTAACAAAAGTATGAGCTAATGTAGCGGAACAAAAACAAAGTGAAAACATCAAGATGGAATTGACTGCATCTAAATTCTGCGTATTTACATTTCTTGAGCCAAAATAAATGATTAAAATAAAAAATATGGTTAGAGAGATTATAATTATAGTAAACCATCTTACGCCCATATTTCTATTAACAATTTTCTCAGATTTGTTTAGTAATTCCATTTTACCTCTTTTTCCATTTTGGATAATATGTCTTCCAATTATGCCTACAAAAAAACATGAGATGATGGAGCAAATAAGAGTCGAATAAGCCATGGATAACCAAGTGTCTCTTATGAGATTATCAATTGTAGATTTTAGAATGAAAAAGAGTATAACACCTAATACTGCTGATCCAAAACTCCAACTAAAGCTTTGTGGAGACTCAATTTTTTCGAATTCTTTTATGCAAGCATCTATAATTCCATCCGATCTTAGTGTTTTAATCCAAATTCTTCTTCTCTTCTTTCTTTTT
>CAZPML010000104.1:0-5038 GCA_964587675.1 uncultured archaeon | reverse complement strand
ATTTTGAATAAGGCTTTAACATCTCAGGTTGCTTCGATTAAATACTTTGGATGACAGCTTCTCTTTTCTGTTTTCATCCCGCATCAAACATGCTATGATTTTTAGTTGCATTTTCACTGAATTTTATGAATTACTGTATGTCGAGACCTTTGCTCTTTTACCCATTCCTTATAACTATTCGAATTAATGGTCGTGTCTCATATATCCACTAGATCATGTGCCTACGCCATTCTTCCCATATTACATTAACGGATTTCCTACGTCACATACCTGATTTCTTCCTGAGTTTCTCAATATTTTCTCGGAAAAAATAATAACACTCATCAAAGCCCCTAAATTGTTAAGATTCACCATGCTTCCCTTCAAGGTTTTCGCGCTGATCGAAGCTTCAATCTCAAAACCGACAACCAGAAGAATAAGCTGTCTCCATGTCTTAACTCTCGATCAACTATTACCTTTTAAAGACTCAAGATCAAATTTCTCATCAAAAACAGATGACATCCACCCAAGCGAAACCCGAAGCTTGAATTTCCCTCTTACTTCAAAGCCCGTCCTCCTTTCAAGAGCAACCAAAATCTCAGTGACAGAAGCCAGCGGGTTTTATTTAATTGAACCGAATTCTCTAGGTATTAGTCAGTGATATTCATTAGTCCTTATTGTCCTGTTTTTTACTTAAATTTAAGTGATTTTAATGTCTCCTCGATTGTTAATTAGGTGGAAATCGGCTCTAATATTTCTAATATTTCTTCTCTTGTCCATCTTGGTTCTCCCCACGTAGCGGCTCCTATAACTTTGTCTGAAATATCACGCTTCTTTTCAATTAGCATATCAATTTTTTCTTCTAGAGTTCCTTCAGTCAATATCTTATATACATAGACTGTTTTGACTTGACCTATCCTATGGACTCTGTCTGTGGCTTGATCTTCTACGGCCGGGTTCCACCAGCGATCGACGTGAATGACATGGTTCGCTGCGGTCAAGTTAATTCCGCGACCGGCAGCCAGAATGCTACAAAGCGCGACTGGCACTCTTTTCTCGTTAAACTTGTCGATAAGAATCTGACGATTTCTAGTAGAGCCGTCTAGGCGGATATATCCTATTCCTTTACGCCTTAGGAAGAGCTCGAAAAGGTCTAGTGTGCCGAGGAAATGGCTGAATAGAACTACGCTCTCATCATCTTCGATTATTTGTTGTATTTTATTTGCGACATAGTCAAATTTTTCAGAACGACCTAGTAGAGGTTCTTTTTTACCTGTTATTAAGGCCGGATGATCACATACCTGCTTAAGTTTTGTTATTATGGGAAGAATCGAAGTGGCGTAATTCACATTCTTTCCTTTAAGTAGAGCTTCCCTAATTGGAGATACCTTTATTTTCTGAAGTTTATCGTAAAGTGCCTTCTGCTCTTCAGTTAGTCCGCACCACTCATTCATCTCTATCTTTTCAGGCAGTTCCTGTTCTACCTCCTCTTTCTTTCGCCTGAGAATGAAGGGTCTTATGCGTTTTGCGAGAAACTCTGCCGCTGACTCATCGCCATCTATTATTGGCCGTTCAAATCTAAAAATAAACTCTCTATAAGTTCCAAGATGCCCTCTCATGAGGAAATCGAATATCGACCAGAGCTCGGCGGGACGATTCTCTATGGGCGTCCCGGTCAATACGAACCTATGTAAGCAATTTATGCGTTTAATCGCTTTAGCTCTCTTTGTCTGAGGATTCTTGATGCGTGTTCCTTCGTCAAGTATGACGAAGAAGAAAGGAAAGTTTTTTATTATTTCTATGTCCCTGGCGACTGTTTCGTATGTTGTTATAATCATATGCGGCTCTGCCCGCTTGAATACTTCACGGTCGCGATTTGGACCGCGGTATTCATAAATCCGTATTGTAGGATAAACTCTTTTGATTTCATTACTCCAATGCTTAACAACAGAACGTGGACATATAATCAATGAATGAGTCTTCTCTTTCGAGTCTTCATACGCCAGCCTCATCGCAGTAATCATCTGAATGGTTTTACCTAATCCCATGTCATCCGCCAAGATGCCGTGAAGATGATGGGTTGTCAGCCAATTAAGCCAGTGGATTCCGGCTCGTTGATAGCCTCTCAACTTTATTTCACTTAAAGTCAAATCCCTCTCGACTTGAGGAGGCAATCGATATTCCTCGTTATATTGGAAATCCGTTATTTCATCTAAGAAACGCTGATATTCCTTTGAAACGACTCTTATGCCGCCAATCTGATTTATGAACTCTTCCAAGGATACAAACTTTATGATAGGAAGTCTATAGCCTTCATCAGTTCGAACAATCTCTAACTCTCTGAGCTGCTTTTCAAGTTCTTTCACTTTTCGCTTGTCAATCTTTATCCATGTCGTTTCATTTAAACGCAGATAATGACTTTGCGTCTCCTCTACCAAATTGTGAGGCAAAACATAATTTCCAACTTGATATTGAACTGAAAAGTCTAACCATCCCTTTTCACCAGTATCAATCGATATTCGAGGGATAAAATCGTCCTCAATTACCCTAATCTTCTCGGCTTCTTCATTAAGAACTGCCTTAAAATGTAATTTCATAAGAACTAAGTCCCTCATGAAAAACTCGGGCACATGATCCGAGTCTACGTGTATATATTCAGCATCTATCCATTCTTTGACTAAGGGGTTTTCTTCTCGTGGATATTTAAAGAAGTCATATCCGATCTTCACATATTCGCCATCTGGAGTTACTTTTAACGAGCTTTTTGGTAATGTAATTTCGAATCCAGTCATCTCATAACCCGTTTTGATATGTAAGCCTGTAGCCGGATCATAATTTATCTCCACACGTCTTCTGAGCGGCTCTTCATGTATTACTAGTTTCTTCGAATTTTCACTCTCTTTAACTTGGCTCTTTCTTCGAAGATATCTTAAGATGGGCGGAGGGACTTCGCATAGGATGCGGCCATTTTTTGTAATCTTCGGATTTAATGATCGAATCGAAAGTAGTACTTCGAGATCACTATTTGAAATAAAGTAAATTCTGTTATCGCGTGTAATCGAAAATCCATGATTCCATATTTCCTTGATGTTTTTAACACGGATTTTTCTGCCTTCGATATTCATATAGACGTCAATTAAATGTTTTCCATCTTCGTCGAGGTCTACTTCAAATTCTAGCGGGACATATAGAATTTTTCTTCTTTTAATATAGTTTCTCAACTTTTTCAAGAGGTCTTTCCATAATTTTCTACCAGAACCCTGAACCAATCTGGAGTTCTCCTCCATTTGGGAAAACATCCCAACAAATAATTCGTCACCGCCCTTGAAGCTTCTTCATCACCCTTGTATGATTTGAAAAATGTTGATATTTTAACCTTCTCGAGCGATGAGATCTCATGTAAAGCCTTTCTCTCGAGTTTCAACATTTGCTTGAGGAGCGATTCCATTTCTATGATTCTTCGGCTAGCTTCCTCATCAAGTGCGTCATATTTCCTGTTTATCTTCTTTTTCCTCGGAAAATTGCCTTTTAATATCTGAGGCAACCTTCTTTCAGCATTATTAACCCAAGCGCATATGGCGCATGCCCTTTCTTCACCAATGCCGTGAACCATAGAAGCCCGATATAGGCTCTCAAGAGTGCCATTAAAACATTCTTTCATCACTCTATCTCTAAGAATGGGACCAACGCCGGGGATCGAGGTAAACTCAGAATTTATAAGATAAATAGTAGCTGCTTTTTTCAGTTCTCTCAATCTTTCAATGGCGATCTCCTCCTTATATTGCTTCAAAATCTCTAATTCCTTTTCCGTTTCCTTAATCTTCAGCTGGAGATTACGGAGACATTTCTTCAGAATTTTCAAGTGTATGGTTCCTCTTGCATTATTGTAATCATCCCGAGCCTTCAACCAGAGTTTCAAGTAAAACTCAAGCCGTAAAAATAATACAAAGAGGATAGGGCTGATGATTAGTACGCTAACGATCAACATCAAAACGTATGAAGAGTACTCTAACAATTCAAATGACATTAGAAGACAGCACTCCTCTTTAAGAAGCACTTATCTTGTGTATCCAATTCTCGCTTAAGACCATAACTCCAGCTGACTTTTTCGTTTTCATCAGGATATTCCTTCGTAGATCTCAAAGAATCGTCTGCCCCAGTAGCGGCGTAGACGGTAGCTTTAACCCACCTTTGAAAATTCGCATTCCAAATCTGAACAGTCCTTTTGATGTAATGTGCTGGGACGCTCTCATATCCATCAAGCCTTAATACATCATTAGGAAGCAAGCATGGTAGCCCCTCAGCATATTCCATGGGCGAGGGCGTAACGTTCATACAAATACGTTGAAATGTGAAGTTAGAAGTATTATTGAAAGCAAGCCTACATCCCGAGAACCCATTTTTATATATTAAAAGCGGCAACTCTCTATTTCCCTTACATACATAAGCAAAATCCAGAACACGCATAACAAAGAATTTACATCATTTTTATTAAATTTTTTCTACTCGACGACTCCGCCCCGAAAATTCTCTCTAAAAAGTTTATGCCGAAGATTAACAGTCCATTCTATAGATTATGTTCCTAAAATTCCATAATTATCTCTATATTATCGTTGGGCTCTTTGTTATATTTATAGTAGTGTATTTGAATCGAATAGCACTAATGTCTGCCTGCCACGCGTCTCTGGTTGTATTATTGCTATTAATCGCGTGCCGCTCAATCTTATTAACATCAGACAACGCATCACTATTAGAGGAAGAGTCGAATGATTCTTGAGCCGGATCTGTCACTGGAAGCTATGCAGAGAGTATGCAAGAAGGCTGGAGCCAAACGAGTGAGTAGATCTGCAGCTATGGAGCTCACGAGGATCCCGTAGTCATGAAAATATTTAAATTCCTTGAGAAGTTTGTTTAGCTTGGTTACAGCGATTTCTGATGTTACTGTGCTACTTAAGGAGATAAGAGAAGAATTGAGGGAAATAAAACTGCTGTATAAAGGGCTGGTTGAGAGGCTTATGCCTGTCGAGGAGCCCCTAGAAGACGAAAAGGAAGCTATTGA
>CAZPML010000103.1:0-5155 GCA_964587675.1 uncultured archaeon | reverse complement strand
ATAATAGGGAGAGTTTTGGCCGGGAAGATAAGATTTTAGGGTGTATGATTTTACATTATGAGGAGCTGATTAGAGAGAGCATACGGATACTAGGGAAACGCCACTCTCTTGGACATTTTTACGAGAATCGGATTCATGACAGTGTCTAGGTCAATCGCTAAATACAATGACTTGCGTCACGGATGGAAGATTCCCGAACCCGTTCTATGTTGGTACAGCAAAAAACTATGGTTCTCATTTCTATTTTGTAGCTAATCCCTCAAAAAGCTTACGTTTTGTAAGATTTCATCTTTGAGGGTGTACAACAGTTCCACAAGTTCTGGAAGCATTCTTAAAATTGTATAGACTACCACTATAAATATCAGTGTTGAGAATATTTTTGCCACGATGTTGTGAGCTATGTAAAAACTATTCTTCCCGAACCACAAGTATCCAAAACTAACAATAACAAAAACGTTGCGGAAAACGTTGTACACGTATATTATGGGGATTGATACTAAAATAGCCTTTAGCTTTCGGCTAAGCTCAGCTCTTTTTCCAAGTGTTACTCCAGCAAATACGGACATACCCTCTATAGCTGTGCATGGAAGAATTATTTCGACACTTCTACCATTCAATTCTATTGTGCACCCATTCACCAGCATCATCGGAAAGCCCAAAGTGTTTCCAAGCGAAACCGTCAGCTTCGCTGTTTTCTCGATTATTGCCATTTTTAAAGAGGGTATGAATGCAAATGGTAAGTAGACCGCACAGGCTATAGCTAAAAAAGTTGCAACCTCCTGCATAACATTAGAATTCCTCCTGATAGTGTTTAAAGCAAAAAGTAAGAAAAACAGTATTACGAGAATAGATACTGCTGTATTGTAGTAATCTTCTCTACTCAAAAACTCTGGTATTTTTAGTATGCAAGCGAGTGCAAACGTAATCCAAGCTAGAAAACCCACAAAAGCTCTCTTTGAGTATACATAAACGAGTGTTAGCACAAAAGCAGCTGCTACTAGATGTTCAGCAAGCACTGAAGACTACAATGCATTAAGTGAATAAATTTTTCCAAATTTCAAATGTAAGTTTAACTTAATTTTGATTTTGCAATACAGACAACCTTAAATACATTTTTACAGTTATGAATACATGGAACATGAAGACGAACATAGTCCCGCCGAGTGACTATACAATTGGAGAGAAAAGCTGAGAAGGGGGCTGAAGGAGGTTGCAATCATTGGAATGGGTTGTTCGAACTTTGAGAGGTAAGATATAAGATTCGAGGATTTGGCCATAGAATCCTTTAATGAGGCTTTGGATGATGCCGGCATCGAGGTAAAAGACGTTCAAGCTGCACGCTTGCAACGTGCTGGCGGTATGTATTTTCGTAATAGATAGAAGCTACGAAAATTTATGGTTCAGGTAGTCCAACCTTCAACCTTCAACTCCCTACCGGTTAAACGAGAAACCGAAACTTTGGCAAGAGCAACTATGCAGAGCATAGTCCACAAGGGGTTGTAAATGAAATAGTAGATGGGTAATAGTTTGAGTTCAAAACTGTAATCAGTTTTCTTCGAAAGTACAATCATGGTTAAAGCCCAAATTATAAATGATGTGAACATCGCAATTAGATTCCTTATCACGTGGAGTTCAAAAATGGATAAGAGAAGTAAGGACACGATTTTGAAATGCACAAAGAACATGAAGGGAAGGATTAAGCTCAAAGCCTTTAGAATGACACTATCTGGAAGCGTAAAGCCGAGTACAAGCCCAATAATTGAGGGATAGAATAAAAACAGATATGGTATCCAGAGTTTCGGCCTTTTCAAAATACTCCAGAGGTTTTCTATCACGACTTCAGCCCCGCCCAAGCTCCACCTTTCCCTCTGAACGAGCCAGTCTTTAAAGCTGGATGGAGCTTTCGTTATCGCTCTCCCACAGACTCCAACTCTGTATCCGTTGAGTCCCAACCTTAAGCCCAACTCCGTATCTTCGTTTATACATCTCCTGAATCCGCCCAATTTTAAAAGGACATCCTTCTTTATTCCAAAAGCAGCCCCGTTTAAGCTCAAGCAAGAGCTGAACTTGGATGCAACTTTTGCAGTTAGAGACATGTTGAAGTATTCTATGTTCGCAAGCCTTTCAATAAGAGATGAAGCGTTGATTTCCTTTACGATTTCCACGGCATCGAACTCTTCAAAATCACCCAATTCCACTATTCTTGTGTCGGAATCCACGAAAATTATGTGGTCTCCTTCTGCAATTTCAACAGCATCGTTCAAAGCCCTCCACTTCCCTCTCCTCTTATCGCTTATCGTAGCTTTCAATCCGTACTTTCTTGTAATCCTCAAAATTTCATCGCTTGGTTCGTCTGCTGCGATAATTATCTCAAATCCCTTTGACATCAGCTTTTTCACATTTTCCTCAATAAAACCAGGTTCTTTGAAAGCTACCAGAACTGCAGATTTCATTCGAGCATCTTCTCCAAGTTTTCGATCTCTTTTATTATTTTTGATTTTAATTTTCTCAAAACGTTTATCGGATTTTCAGCGTTGTAAACGTATCCAATCCATCCCCTTTTTACCATCTCTCTTTTTACGATTCCCTTTTGGCTCAGATCCTTCAGCCTATCTCTCACGAATCTTGCGGATAAACCAAGCTCCTTTGCAATCTCGCTCACCCTCATTTCCCCTTTTTCTAAAAGCAAAGAGTATATCTTCGCATCTGACGGTTTGAACTTCATATTTTCCAAGATCTTCTCGATATCAAGTATTATGTTCCTCACGAAACTCACCATCTAGAATTTCTAGATAAAGATTTTCTATTCTTTTCGCCACGACGTCCCACGAGTACTTCTCTTCAACAAATTTTCTTCCCTCCTTCCCGAGTTTTCGTATTCTGTCCGAATCCAAAAGAAGATCTGCAACCGCTTTTGGAAATTCCCACAAGCTTGTGACTACTCCACCACATTTAATTATTTCCGGTAAAGCTCCGGATTTTGTCGCAACCACGGGAGTGGCACAGGCAAGAGATTCAATCGCTGTTATGCCGAAAGATTCCATTAGGAGAGACGGCATGAGAAATAGATCAGCGTAGTTGTAGAGTTCTGGAAGATTGGTATCTGGAACGAAGCCTAAAACCCTAACGTTCTTACATAAGTTCCCCTGGATTTTCAGCAACGGCATCATAAACATTTCGTTCTTTCCCGCTATGATCAATTCAGCATCTTGCTCTTTCAGACATCTGAAAAGCAAGGGAACAAGCAGCTGCACACCCTTTCTCGCAGAAAGTCTGCCGATGTACAGCAAGGCTTTGCTCCGCTCTTTGCTTTTCATTGGCCTGAATTTCTCCACATCGACTCCATTTGGAATTACCACGATGTCTTTGGACGTAAAATTGGAAATGAAATTCCTTGCAGCATTGCTGACGGCTATTATTGCACTCGCATAATTCAGGTATTTGAATCCGAGTTTAAGCAATTTCCAGAAGTGACTGTCATGTAGCGGTGCTATTGAATGGTTCGTAACGATTGCAGGAATTCCCCTTTTCTTTGCAATCTTCAACGCTTTGAACGTTAAAGGTGTGAAAGCATGGTGTATGTGCACAACGTCGGGTCTTACATTCATGCTTTCGATGTTGTTGCTCAGAACTACCTCATGCCTTAAAAACCTGCTGAGTTCAGTCATGTGCGTGTTTATTCCTCCCGTTTTACCGTAAAATTCGCTTAGCATCAGAATTCTCATGCGTCAACCTCTATGTGAACTTATTTGTTCCTATATATGAACCGAAAAGAGCATATATCTTATAATCCTTTCGTAGTATGGTGAGAGCATGAAGGAGATAAAAATCAAAATCCCAACTCCGGATGACATCCTCCGAGGAAACTTTGGAAAGCACATGTTGAAAGCATATAAGGAATTCCTACTCGCTGTAGCAAGCATCCCTCATAAGCATGTGAAGAGGATAGAAGAGCTTGAAAAGCGGATCGAAGAGAAGAGGGAGAGCTAATTCTCGTGGGCAAACATGATCATCGACGAAATTATAAACAGGCTGTTCAAACCGAACATAGAAAGGCTGAAGGCAAAATGGGATGTCGATGGACTAATAAACGCTTTAAATCACAGAAATTACACAATCAGAAAGAGAGCGGCGGAAACTCTGGGAGGAATGAAAGCTAAGGAAGCCGTGGATGCACTAATAAAAACTCTGAAAGATGAGAATTCCGAGGTCAGAAAAGCTGCTGCTTATGCTCTTGGCAGAATTGGAGATGAGAAAAGCATAAAGTCACTTGTTGAGGCTTTAAAGGATGAGAGCTTAGATGTTAGATTCGAGGCAGCAAAGTCGCTTAGGGAGATAGGTTACAAAAGGACTGCAGAACTGCCAGAGCTTGTTTCCGATGCACTAAACATTTCCAGAGATGAAGCTTTCAGAATTTTGGAAAATATCAGATCGGGAAAATTTGATTTTCTCAAGTGAGGATATGGACCCAGTTACGCTGTTCGGTCTAATAGCAACCAATCCAAAAGTTAATAGCGTGTATTCCCACAACAGTGACAAAATCCACGGATGGATCTCGCTGAAGAACTTGAAGTCTAGTAGTTCCTGCTCCACAATCAGGGCTAGCTTGTAATCGACTTAACGCTAGGAAAAGATCTACTGAGAGATGCGGGGTAGATTCTACGCTCTCTATTGGCGAGAATAGCATTGCAAGAAGAAGGGAGCGAAGTAATTCCAACACTCTACAATCCAAGGTTTGAAGAGGCTCGGCTTGTAGGTAGATGGTGTCAGATTCGGCAGACTTTACGTTGCGAAGAGAGCCAATGGCGACCTAGAACAGTGGTATTTCCCCCACTTAAACCGGCGAACATCAGGATTTTAGCAATAGTAGTAATTTCCCGATGGAGGGAAAACGACGAAAAAATGAGGGGAAAAAGAATAATGATCGGGAAATGCAGATGCGTTTGTGGCGTTTGTAGAACAAGGTACTTTGCATAATTATGGACAATGATGTTGTCACAAATTATGAGTAATAGAAATACTGCCGAAATCGTCCTGACAGCTCCAGCTACTGAGATGAGTACTCATCACGGTAAAGAGTTTTTGGGCTTTGGAACGTGCACACCTCCGGGAGTTGTTCCCAGCTGGTTTGTAAAGTTTTTCTTCTACCCGAAGG
>CAZPML010000102.1:0-5179 GCA_964587675.1 uncultured archaeon | reverse complement strand
AGATCTATTCCAAACTTCCTGGCTCCGGCAAGAAGTTGCTTCAGACCGTACTTTATCCTCTCTAGATAAGTGTAGAGTCCGACAGCCGTCCACGGAATTTCCTTCCCGACCTTTTCTCCGTACCTCGCCCTAAGCTCATCGGTGAGAATAAAGAACCTTTCTGGACTCTCTCCATACCTCCTTGCGAAATCCTTCGGGAGTTTGCCCTTGCTTGCGAGCTCGCAGAAGTACGAGGCCTTCATCACAGCCGTAAGTGGGCTCCTACCTATCGTCACGGTTCTTATGAAGGGTCGACCATCGAAGTTGCTCATCGCGATCGCTTTGAATATCTGGGACTCGTTTATGAAACACCCAGCCATGCTTATATCTGGCAAGTACTTGCCCTTCTTCTTCAGAGCGAGAGCTGCCTTGAGAATCAGCGCTTCTAAGTAGACAGTCGGAATGCCCATCTCGTTCATCATCGTTACTGGAGACATCCCCGTTCCTCCGCCAGCCCCGTCAAATGTTACGTAATCCACCTTCGCTTCAGAAGCAACCCTCAACGTCCAAGCCACATCGACGGGTCTGTAGGCCCCGGTCTTTATCGTCACGACCTTCGCACCCATCTCTCGCAGCTTCTCGACATCTTCAACAACGTCAGCTGCCCTAGGTGATCCAACTCTGCTGTGCCTCTCGAAAGACTTAAAAAGCCCGCCTTTAAACGCTTGTTGGATCTCCGGATCTTCTGGATCCGGGAGGACGAGATAACCTCTCTTCTTTAGCTCTATCGCCTTCTCCAAAGAGTACACGCGTATCTCGCCACCGATAGCCTTCGCACCCTGACCCCACTTCCTCTCGACGATGTTCACCTCGAGCTTCGAAACCACGTACTCGTCAACGCCCAACCTCTGGTCCTCTACGTTCGTCTGGACAGCGATATCCCCGTACTTTCCATCCCAGAACTCCTTGAAGAGCTTGACACGCCTCTCCATCTCCGGCGATCTAACGACCTTGCCGTTGGAGAACATCGACTCTGGATCGACGCCGCAGACGTTTTCTCCGACTATCAGTATCACGCCGGAAAGGGCTGCACCAACGGCCAAGCCATCCCAGTACTTCCTCGCGATGTCGGTTGAGCCGTAAGCACCCATCGCTATCGGCATCTTCAACTTCACTTCGCCGATCTCCGTCTCAACCGACACTTTTGGGAACAGCATCTCGTCTGGGACCGGCTTTACACCTTCAGCACCTCTTAGCCTCGATAGTATTTGAATGTGTGACCAGTCCAATCCGTAGTCCTTAACCGACGAGGCCGTACTCTCTCCGAAATACTCTGGGTCTGGATAGAGGACCTCTCTACCTCTAAATGCCGAGAGCCCGATTTCACAGAGGAATGGGCATTCTCTTATGCAAAGAGGACACATCCCGCTCTGAGGATTGACGTCTCGCACTCTTGTCCTCGTTCCAGTTGTCGACATCGCGTTCAGGTACGAAGAGTTTCTTAATACCCTCTCCATGCTACGCGTCCCTTTCTGATATCTAAATATTTCCTTTAGTGGAACTTTCCTCTATATCGTACATTCACTTAATATCACCATCTAAGTTCTAACAATCTTACAATCCATAGCAGATAATCAAATTACATAATTATACATATAAACTATTTTGCTTACGCCAGGTACATCACGATTTTTTCTTGCTTCTTCGTTTGTATTGGCTTCTTTCTCATAGAATTTCCGTGTAGCATCTTGAAGTTATATAAACATAAACATCAGATAACTTCGTCAGCATTCCTATGTTCTTTCTACTTCTTCCTCCTTGAAAACCCTCGATAGCTCTCTTAAAAGCTGAGTTATGCATCCTCGGAAATCCTCCAAGCAACTCAAGAAGCTTTGTCTTTATGTATAGCTGAACGTCTTGCTCGATGATTAGATGCAGCCTACAATCTCTATGTATGCCTCTCTTACAGGGAACTCTTTCAGCTCCTTACGTGGAATCTTAAAAATTGCCTCTTTCTCCTCGTAACAATCCCCAAATCCTTCAAAATATCCTTCACCCTGCTTACGATCTCTTCACTCACACACTAGCCAGATTCTACCAAACTATCCACATTTCGTATACTTTTTGGGGCGTTAAAATCCTCCCTTGGATTTAGTGATACTTCTAACCAATAAGAAGTTGACACAGGTTTCTCAGATTTTCTTAGCGTTTTTAATAAATTTTTTGTAGAAATCCCATTGTTCCCATGTCAATACGTGAAATTCAAATGGAGAATTGAAGAATTCTTTTGTTAACTTGCCAAATACATCAAGCTTTTTCCCCCTATCCTTGAATTTCTCGGAAACAATTGCGACATCTATATCACTCAACCCTATTGAAAATTTACCTTCCCCAACCGAACCGTACAGATAGATCTCCGCATCAGGAATTTCTTTCTTCACAATTTCTTTTATTTCCTTTAGGTATTCGTCGATCCGTTCGAAGTATTTCCTTCTTTTTTCGTAAACATCTCTCAGGAACTCCATAATATTTCCCATAATTTTTTATAAACTCTCAATGCTTCTTCAACTTCATCCCTTTTAAATTCTTCCGGTAAATATCTCGATGCTATATATGCAAACTCCAAGTTTCTTAATGTGTTCCAATTTTCGTTGACAAATTTTTCGATTTCCCCTTCTTTTAAAACGCTTGACAAGTCGCCTAACAATTTTCTCAAGCTGTGTGTCTTCTCGAAATATCCCGTCAGATCGAGAAGTTTGGCTTTTACTATTAGTTGGCAAGCTTGTTCTATATGAAACATCGCCAAATCGTAGTCATCTCTTTTTAGATCCTCCAAAGCATCTTTCACAAAACCCTCTGCCCTTTTTAGGAGAATCTCTATTTCTCTTTTCATGGATCAAATTTGGTTTTTAGTTTAAAAGCAATGTGCAAAATACTAATACTTTTGTGCTTCACTAGCCAGTTTAAAAAGACGTAAGAGGAGAGTATAATGATGGAAGAAAATAATACAATCCATCTAAAAGAGATTCTTACTGCGGGTGCAAAGTGACATATCGATGTTGATACAGCAAGAGGGCATTCTGCTATGCTGAAAGAGAAAAAATTTTTCTGAAAAACTAGAAGAAATTATTCGACAAAGATACGTTAGTTTTCACAAGGGTTTTTGAAGCGGGAAATAATTTCGGGAAAAGACGCCAAATTCATAATTGCAAAATCTATAAATCATTCGTGTACCCTACAATTTTCATGGAATTCCTCAAGGAAAATGCAGAGTATTTCGAAAGGAAAGCTATCGAAGCTCTAAAGGAAAAACCCCGCTTTGTACTGTTATTTGCTGAACAGGCGATTCAGCTTTACATAAAGTATATTTTGGCAAAAGAACTCGACGACTATCCTAAGACCCACAAACTTAGAGTTCTTTTTGAAGAACTCTCCAAGATATCTAAAGAGGCAAGAGATTTCTACGAAAATTATGCAGATTACATAGATCTATTGGAGGAAGCGTATATAACTACAAGATACCTAGGAAAAGAATACAGTAAGAAGAGTGCTGAAAATGCCATAGGAGTTCTTAAAGAATTCAAAGAGGTGTTCAAAAGATGGTTACTCTGATGGATATTCAGCTTGAAATTGTAAAGAGGTTTAGAGAGCTGAGGAAAGATTATGTGAAAAACGTTAAAAAAATCAAGGATCTGGCAAAGGAAATCTTCGGTGAAAGGTTGTTATCCGTTTACGTTTTCGGCAGTGTAGTTGAAGGTAAGGATCATCCAATGAGTGACATCGATGTTGCGGTAGTTTTATCCGAGGGGGCTTGTGAGGATGAGAGAATGAAACTCTACAGGAAGGTGAGAGAATCTTTTGGTTTGCATTCATTCGAAATTCATGTGGTGACCTCAAAGGAGTGGGAGAACTGGTATAAAAAGTTCGCGAGGCGCTTTGTAGAGATTTAAACTTTTTGGGACTACGTTAGGGACTACGTCATATTCACTCTGAAAAGCTGAAGAGATTCGCAACATGAAAGTTGTATCGGATAACCAAATCCCCATATCCCAAATTGCATCACACAAGCAGCATTCTCATAGGCCTGAACTCACGCTTGAATGGATCAAATACCAAGCCAAGGATTTGAAGAGTTACAACGCCGAGCAAAGCCTCATCTCCTTCTTCCCCCAAGATAACCGGTGTATGAGCTTCTCCTTGAGGAAGTATTATATGGCATTCTGAGACTTTTCGCTTTATCTCGCTGCCATCTGCAAGGATGAATGTATGTTCTCTCTTCGGTTTCAGCTCTATTGCTTGCCACACATCCTTAGGAAGTAGCGTATAAGTAGCTCCGCTATCTACGAGAAAACGCACCTCTTTCTCCTTTCCTGTAGCCCCTCTGACCCTTCCTTCCACGTATGTAATGCCCATTTTTCCTTCATTTTTTAAGTCTTCTTCAACTTAAGAATTTCCAAAAGCATAATCGTTAGCAATTATATCAGTTTTGCATCTCGACTTAACCACATCTTTTTTCCGTTTAGATCAAGTGATACCTGGAAAATTTTTTATATCAGGAAATTCAAATGAATTCTGATGGCTCGCGTGAATCCGACTATAACGAGCAGAGTTGGAAAGAAATTTGCGCTGTATCTCCCGAAGAAAATAGTAGATCTACTCGAAATAAAAGAGGGGGAAAAGGTAAAGATGTCTGTCGAAAAAGGAAAAATAGTCGTTGAAATAATCAGAAATCCTCTCGACCTTGCGTTGCACGGGAAAAAATTTGCCAGAATTTCAGCCAGGGAAGTTGAGCAGATAAGCCTTGAGGAGCAGAAAAAAACATGAAGGTTTTGCTTGACACCTCGCTACTTCTTCCCACTCTTGGAATTGAAGTTGAGAGAGCTGAAAAGATTTTGGGGAAGTTGGTCAACCATGAGCTCTACTACTCTGACTTCAGCATTCTTGAATGTCTCTGGGTTGCGAATTCGTTAAAAAAGAAGGGAAGGTTTGAGCATGAAATTTTCGAAGCTGGAATGCGGAGCATATTCGAAGGTTACACTAAAGCTGAATTTAACGCAGAAATCGCTCTTAAAGCCCTTGAACTTTACGAAATGGGACATAAAGATCTCATAGACTGTACACTTTATTCGACCGCTTTACACAACGACATGAAGTTTGCCACCCTTGACGAAGATTTAAAAAGGTTTGTGAGGGATTGTGG
>CAZPML010000101.1:0-5217 GCA_964587675.1 uncultured archaeon | reverse complement strand
TTGTAATCCCTTTTGACATTGAGGTCGAAGTCTTTATCAAATATTTCCTCTACGCCATTTTTCGTCATGATCACGCATGTTATCGAGTCGCCCAAGCTCTCAAGCAGTCCATCCCTGAAACATCGAAAACTTTAACGTTCTCGGCAATAAGGAGGAACTCTTCAATCTTCAAAGCCTCATTTAGTTGTAAATAATTTTCAAGTAGATTTGCTATCTTAGCGCTCTGGACAACTGCGATGCCAACTTTTTCGCCATCATTTGTCCTTTTTACGATCCTTTTTGTTCGACTCTTTTATAGATGCATAGTAGGAGTATTTATGGTGGAACTTTAAACAATTACAACTTTCAGCAAGTTATCTAAATACCTACACAGGCCTTCTACAAGAGAACCTTCGAAGGAAATAAATTTAAAAAATGGAAAAAATGTAAAATAGTCATACGAGATTCTTCTTTTATGAAGTACAGATTCGTAGATCATACAGCCGATATAGCATTTGAAATATTTGGTGAAAGCTTAGCTGAACTACTGGAGAATGCTACTTACGCATTCTATGAGGCGTTTGTAGAATTGAGGAATTTATCTGCACTTGAAGAAAGGAGGATTTCTATTGAGGCGGATGATTTTGAATCACTCTTGTATAAATGGCTTAATGAATTGCTTTACTTGTTTGATACACAGTTTTTTGCTGCAAAGCACGTTAAAGTTTTAGTGAAAGGAACAAAAGCTGAGGGCACTCTTAGTGGTGGTAAATATACTCCAGAAGATGTGAAAGTTGAACCTAAAGCAATAACTCTGCATAAATTTCGCGTAGAAAAGCAGAACAAAAAGTTCAGAGCATTCGTAGTTATCGATATATGAGGGAAATATTTCTACCATTGCACTCCGGTAAGGCACCTCTTTGGTTGCTTAATAAGATGAAAAAGCTTGCATTCCCAATAGTTAAGCTAATAATCTCCGAATATGGTGAGAAAGAGTTTTTGGAAAGAATTTCAAATCCGATATTTTTCCAATCTCTCTCAAATGTTTTGGGCTTTGACTGGAATTCAAGCGGTTCGACAACGGTTTTAACCTCCGTTTTAAAGTTTGTACTAAATAGGCCAGATTTTGGAATCAGAATTGCCGGTGGAAAAGGTTCTACGGCATTGAAAACCCCCGAAGAAGTTAAGAAGTACTCGAAGGAGATAGGAGCTGATGGAGAGTTAATAGTGAAGTTCAGTAGGCTTGCCGCCAAATCTGACAATTGCGCGTTGATAGATGGGTACACGATCTATCACCATACTGTTATTTTTTCCGAGAAGTATATGACCGTTGTTCAGCAGGGAATGAATCCCTCGACAAAAATGGCGAGAAGATATCACTGGAGGGTTTTTAGAAAATTGCCCACCATTGAGGAGATTCACGGGGGAATAATATCCAATAGGAAAGAATTGGAGGTAATAAATATGCCATCGAAAGATAGTAGGGAAGCTAGGAGAACTTGTGTGGACATTATCAGGGATGGAAACATGAGGAGAGAGTTTAGGAAACTTTCGGGCCTATTAGGCGTGAGGGGAAAATTAGTGATCCCTAGAAAGATTAATTGGGATGCCGTTGAGAGAGCTTATGACCTACAACCGGAGAAATTTGAAGATTTACTTTTAGTTAGGGGGATTGGAAGAGAAACTATAAGGGCTCTTGCTCTAATCTCTGACTTGATCTACAATGTTGAGTATGATAGACAAGATCCTGTGAAGTATAGTTTTGCAGTTGGTGGTAAGGATGGTGTACCTTTCCCTGTTAGGAGAGATATCTATGACGAGGTAATTGAATTCATGGAAGAGGTTGTTAGACAAACCAGTCTTGGAGAATATGAAAAGTTGAGAATTTTGAAGAGGTTAAGATCGTGGAAGTAGTGGTTGAGAAGAGTGAAATAAATGGTGAAGTTTCCGCACCACCATCGAAGAGTTATACTCATAGAGCATTTATAGCTGCTTCCTTATCAAGGAATGGTAAAGTCATCTCACCATTAATATCTCAGGACACTTTGGCAACGCTAAAAAACTGTAATAAGCTTGGCGCGACCTATGTAAGGAAAGGAGATAGTATTCATTTCCGTGGAATAGACGAGATAAGGGCTGGAGATTATTTTTACTTTGGTAATTCTGGAACTACACTGCGCTTCTTCATTTCTCTACTCTCACTTTCAAATTCTCCGAAATTATCGGTTTTAGATGGAGATAATTCCTTGAGGAATAGGCCAAATAGGGAACTTCTACTCTCAATCAAGAAATTGGGGGCTAGGATTGCTACAAGAAATTTTAAGGCTCCTTTAAAAGTGGGGGGGTTGATGAAAGGAGGTGAGAAAGTAATAATTAAACCTATAAGTTCTCAATTCGTCTCATCACTCCTTTTCTCTTTACCACTTGCGAATTTCGATACGGAAATTGAAGTTTTAAAGTTACCATCTAGGCCCTATATAGAAATTACTCTTGAAGTTCTGAGGGAAAGTGGGATAGAGATTGTCAGGGATAAAAATAATTTTTACATCCCTTCTGGACAGACCTTCAACCTAAAAAAATTCAAGGTGCCGGCTGATTTCACATCTCTGAGCTATTTAATCTGCGCTGCCTTAATAGCGGGGAAAATTAAGGTGAAAGGTGTTTACGATTCGTTGCAAGGTGATAGGAGGATCATCGAAATTTGTAAAAAGATGGGCGCTGAAATAAGTTGGGATAAAGAATCTGGAGTGTTAAAAGCGGAAAAATCCGATCTAGAGGGGATAGAAGTTGACGCAAAAGATATTCCTGACCTAGTTCCAACTATATCGGTCTTAGCTGCTATTGCTAAGGGGAGAACAATAATAAAGAACGTTGAAAATTTAATGTTTAAAGAAATAAATAGGATAGAGGGAATAGTTTCTAATTTGAGGAACCTCGGCGTGGAATCAAGTTATTCCGATGGCAAAATTGTCATTAAAGGCGGGAGTGAAAGGTTTATTGGAGAGATAAACTCTTTTGGGGATCATAGAATGGCCCTAGCCTTCTCTTTACTTGGTCTTAGCGGAAGAGTGCTTTGCAGAGATGCAAGCGTGGTATCAATTTCATTTCCCGAATTCTTTGATCTACTATCTGAGTTGGGGGCGAGAATCAAGAAATTAACTTAAATAAATTACCAGCTCTCTTAACATTGCCCTCCTTAACAAGTCGATCAAGATGTTTTTGGATCATATTTTCCTCGAAGAAGTCAAGTATCTCTTTTGCAAACTTCTTTCTTCCTCCATAAATTGGCGAAAGTTTTACAAGCTCCTGAAGTGTTCTAGGTTTCTCAGATAGTAGGTCGATTAGCTTTTCCTCTCTTTTCTTAAAAAAGCTAAGATAATTGGCGATTCTTCTTTCTATTTCATCCTTCCCGAAAATAGGATCAAAATGGGATGAAACAAAAATCTCGATGTCGTAGGTAAGTATTCTTTTAATGCTCTTTTCAAATTCGCTTATGTCACCTTCGGGATTACCGTAAAATGGACCGAATTCTGTAAGATCTATATCGGCTCCATACATAATTTTCTGATCGATTAGAAAAACGTGGTGGTCTTTTGTATGCCCTGGAGCGTGAATAGCTTCAATTTCAACCGGTTTTTTTGAAATTATTCCCTCGTTGTACTTCTCAGATTTGAACGACTTCATTCCGATGGGTTCAGCAATAACTTTTTTCCAAAGTTCGGAAAGTTTCCTCGTCATAAATCTCAGAGATATCGAATCTAAATCTGTTTTAAATCCAGCAGGCGATAGTACTCTTTTTCTCGCTAAATTAAACATCCAAGCGCCACTTGCATGATCGGGATGGAGATGGGTAAGAATGAGGGTACTTACTCTGCCAAGAAGTCCTTCAATTATTCTTTGACCCGCACCCGAATCGATGAGTACATCATCGACAATTAACACGTTGCAGTACGGAAATTTTCCGTTGAATTCGCCTTTAATGAAGAATACTCTATCTGAGATTTTCACCATTTCACGTATTCGATTCTTTTAAAATTTTTTTCGAGTTAGAAGTGAACCACCCCGCCCTTACGTACGGGGCTTCCCCGTTCCATCCGCCTTCACGGCAGACGACTTCATTTGGGGTTCAGGGCTGGCTCACGACAGCCCCATCCCGCTCCTCTCGTTAAGGAGCGGACTAAATTGATTGCAGAGTTTAAATCTCGATTGTAGACCAAACCGCATTTGGATCTAAATTCTCTTCAACTTTTCGGGCAACATGCCCACATCTATGGCAACGCTTGGATGTATTCTTGGGATTAACATACACGACAAGGATACCTTCTAAATTCGCTTTATACTCGATGTAGGTTTGAAGTTTCCTGAAACTCCAAGCGTGCAACCTTCTGTTTAGCTTAGCAGAACCGTTCATATTTTTCCTAATATTCTTTAATTTCTCCATGACTATTATCGGTTTTGGAAACTGTTTAGCATATTCAACAACTTCTTTCGCAATTGTATGAAGTATTTGATTGACAATTCTTCCTTCTTTGCTTCCAATTCTTTTAACCAAGTCAATTCTTTTCTTTCTCTGTAAATTTCTTCGAATATGATATTTACCTCTGACATATCTAATTTTAGCACCACTCCAAAACTGTCCTTTCATAGGTTTCGATGGATTATTCATATTGCTATTGCAACAGCAACGTTCCACTCAAATCTACACCGATGAATGTTTCTGGTTCATCCAATTCTACTTCTTTCTTAAAGACAAAATGGACATCCTCCATTTCGCTTTACCATTTCTATTGCAAAATTGCCATTCCCCTTGCAAAGCTTCCTCAATGAACTTTTGCTGTCTCTTTCCAAACTTGATTGGTAGTGAAATTCTCATTCTTCTGTTTAGGCTAAGAGTAAGCCAATACGATGTTAGCTTGCTCGTCGTCTTAGCAAAGGAGTAACATCTTTTGTCTGATTGAAATTCTCTTTAGCTTTGGTCTTTCTGACTTGACTTTGCCTTCTTTCTTCCTCTCGTTGAAGCTCTTAAGAATTTCTACAGCTCTATCTCTCGCTGTCTGTATTAATGCTGTGTTAAGGTTAAACAATTGTTTGGCTTTCTCGTATTATTGTGCAGAAAAGTCCTTGACGTTGAGTTAAAGCTTAAGAAAAACTTAACTGCTTTGAAATAGTCGTCTAAGCACTTATTTAAGGCTAAAATCCTTGTTTGCGTTCCAAACTTTTCCAACTACTGTAATCTAA
>CAZPML010000100.1:0-5248 GCA_964587675.1 uncultured archaeon | reverse complement strand
ATTAAATTTTATCCCGGAAGAAGCTACAGAAATCTCTGCGTAATAGATAGAGAGTACGATGAAGAAGTCGTCACGTTTCCTCCCCACGATATCCAAGGTAAAAAAATCGATGAATATTTGCCGAGAAATGGAAAACTAGCAGAACTATTACAGGAACTGATGGAGTGGTCAAAAAATGTAGTCTCCGAAGTAACCGATCTCGCAACAATGATTTGGTTGTGGGGCGGAGGGAGGATGCCAAACTTTCCAAACTTTTACTCGAAGTACCGACTCAAGGGTGCGATGATCTCCGAAGTCGATCTTTTGGAGGGTATTGCGAAGGGATTAGGAATGGACGTACTCAAGGTTGATGGGCTAACCGGCTACATTGATACCAATTACAAGGGATTAGTCAAGCAATGTATTAAAGCTGTCAAATCTTATGATCTTACAGTTCTCCATACAGAGGGCATTGACGAAGTTAGCCATGAAGGGAACGTTGAATTAAAAGTTGAAGCGATCGAAATCTACGATGAGAAGATTGTTGGAAAGATCCTAGATAAAGTGGATCTAGAGGAAATAAGAATACTACTTCTTCCAGATCACCCAACACCGATTGCTGTTAGAACGCACGTTGCAGAACCAGTACCATTTGCCATTTATGGACTGAAAAATGATGATGTAAGAGAATTTAACGAGAGGAGCTGTGCAAAAGGTAGATTTGGCAAAGTGAATGGTCTTAATCTCATCAAAATTCTAAAAACTTAATCACCAAAAGTTATAACGGGTGCGGTGGCTATTCTCTTGGCACCCATATTCCTGATTATAGGCTTCAAGAATTTAACTTTCGTCTTTTCAAGTATGATGTGGATCGCTGCACCACCCTTCGCCAATGGAGAGACTGTAGGATCAAATCCCTCCGAAGTTAAATAGCTTATAATCCTCTTCAGATCGTCTTCGACTGGAACATTAAAAAATAGACTTACTAAGTTCCTAGACTCGATTACTTCACGTAGATCTGTTAATAAATTCAGCATAACTTCCTTTTTAGTTCTTTCACGAAGTGACTTCTTGTTAGCAATAAAAACAGAGTAAACAGAATCCATAACAACATCAATAATTCTACACTTATTTTCCTTCAATGTTGTTCCAAATTCCGTGATCTCAATAATAAGATCGGCTTCAGGCATAGGTGGAAGTAAAGAGGCTTCAGTTTTGCCTATAGGATCGAAGACCACGGCATTTAAGCCATGCTCTTCTGCATACATTTTTGCGATTTCGGGGAATTCAGATGCTATGAAGACTTTCTTATCACTAATTACCCGTTTAAAATCTTCGATAGAATTAACATCTGGATACACATCCTCAGACACAGCGACGACCAGCCTTGTTGGTCTCAATGGTAACCTTGCTAACACTTCAACGTTCTCCAGCTTACGTTTCAAGCTCCAGTTCCTGAGTATATCTTCCCCAGTAAACCCTCCATCACCCTTACCCATTTCCACGTAGAAGGGCATTATTTGTGGTCTTACCTGTTTAAAAATGATATTAGGGTGATCGACATCTATTAGGTATCCTCTCTCGCTTTTGCTCAATCTATAACCAGCTATCGTTAACGCGTCCCAAATTGGCTTTTCGAGATGACCATCTGGGAAATATATTTTGGCCTTCATTTTCGAAGTGAATGCACCATTTAGATAAAAAGATTTTACTTAAAAGTTAATTCATCGTAATAGTTAAACGCCCTCAACTTAACGAGCTGCATGGAGGCTAGAATTAGTAAAGCCATCATAGAAGAAGCTGCTAAAGACTGGAGCAATATTTCTCAAGTCGATGTAGTAATCGTTGGTGCTGGTCCATCCGGTTTAACGGCAGGCAAATATCTAGCAGAAAAGGGACTAAAAACACTAATTCTCGAGAGAAGACTTTGTTTCGGGGGTGGCATAGGTGGAGGCGGGATGTTATTCCATAAAATAGTAATAGAAAAATTTGCACGTGAAATATTGGACGATTTTGATGTACGATATTATGAGCACGATGATCTCCTAGTTGCTGACGTTGCAGAATTTATGGCCAAACTTGCGGTTGGATGCGTTAATGCAGGAACAAAAATAATCCACGGAGTCTCTGTATGTGATGTCATTTTTAGATTGGAACCAATTAGAATTACTGGAGTTTGCATCCAATGGAGCGCAGTAGAACTATCAGGTTTGCACGTTGATCCAATGTTTATTGAAAGCAAAGCCGTTTTAGATGCTACGGGACACGACGCAGAAGTCGTAAGCATAGCGTCCAAAAAGGTTCCATTAGATCTCAATGTTACCGGTGAGAAATCTGCTTACGCAGAACTAGGTGAAAAATTAGTCGTTGAAAAAACTGGAAAGGTTGTAGAGGGATTGTATGCTACGGGAATGGCCGTTTGTTCAGTTTTTAATTTACCCAGAATGGGTCCCATTTTTGGCGGAATGCTACAGAGCGGTAAAAAAGCCGCAGAAATTATCTATAATGATCTCAAATGATGTATTTAATTAGGTACAGCGAGATTTTCTTGAAATCGGAGTACGTGAGGAGGGAATGGGAAAAACAACTAATTAGAAATATAAAAAAATTAACTAAAAAAAAGTTCAAGATAAAGAGGGAGAGGGGGAGAATCTTCCTCACAACCGACGCAAATATTGAGAACGAGTTATCCAGAGTTTTTGGAATTTCTTCGTTCTCAAAAGTTGATCACTGTAAGTTGCATGAACTAGAAAAATATGTTGTTGAATTCTGTCGGCGAGAGATAAAGGATTCTAAAACATTTGCAGTCAGGATTAAAAGAGTCGGTGAACACAATTTCACTTCCTTAGAGAAGGCATCAGAAATAGGTAGTTTAATAAAAGAAAAGTATCCAGCATTAAAAGTCGATCTAAAAAATCCAGATTTTACTTTGTACGTTGAAATTAGGAATGACGATTGTTACATATTTTCAAAAATATATAAGGGTCCGGGTGGCATTCCCGTGGGAGTTAGTGGATCCTTGGTTTCACTATTCTCTGGTGGATTAGATTCCACCGTCGCGACACTACTGATGATGAAGAGAGGTTGTAAAGTTTTTCCAATACATTTTGATCTTGGAAGATTCGGAAACACCTTAGTTCAAGCGAATAAAATGATGGAAAAGTTAAAACTATATGATCCAGAAATCGAACTAAGAATCGTTGACCACGAGGATTTCTTATCTAAAGCATTGGATTTCCTAAAGAAAAAGGGGAAATTGAGTTATATTTGCATCTTATGCAAAAGACGGATGCTAAAAATTTCAGAAGAGTACGCTAAAGGCCTTAAAGCCCTCGGCATAGTGACGGGCGACTCAATTGGACAGGTCGCAAGCCAAACGCTTGAGAACTTATTTACTATAAGCGAGGCATGCAATCTCCCAATTTACAGACCGCTTTCGGGCATGGATAAAATTGAAATTGAAAGAATTGGTTCTTATTTCGATCTGCAGCCGATCCAAACCAAGTGCTTGGCTGCACCAAAGAGACCGAAAACAAAATGTAATTTAGATACAGTTAAAAGTCTAGAGGAAAAATTAAACAGATGAAAGTTGTCTTTACCTCTCACAGAGTTGAGAATTTACCATTTCTTAAAAGGGAATTTGAGAGTTCAGAAATCATTGTGCTTGAAGAACCAAAAAACGAGTATTTTGATGAAGTTTTATCGCAAAAAATTGACATAGAGTCATACGTTAAGCTGATTGACACTCAATTTCCCCTTTATACAAAAAAACTCATCGAATTACTTAGAAATCTAAAGAACAAGAACATAATTCAAATTGAGCCGTATTTAGAGGAGGTGGAGAGGATCAGGAATTTCGGAACTGGAGATCAAAGAGTAATAGATGCGGAAAGACGGGCAAATTTAGCATACATCGACTACATAGAATCGTTCATGAAAAAAAACTTTGAAGATATTATTGAAAAAGTTATAAGGTTCGCCAAAGCTGATGCCGAGAGATTTATCCTCCGAGATGAGATGAGGGCGAGAGCGATTCAAGAAGATGCCACGATTGAAGCTGGAGTTATGCATACCAAACTTGCAGAATTACTCGATGCAGATACCGTCTCAATACCACAACTCATAGCAAAAAGGTTAAGTGTCAATTACGTTGAAAATCCGGGAACTGTATTAACGAAGTCATATATATACAACTTCGATTGTGATGAGGAACTACTTGCAGCGAGATCTCTTATTTACATATCTTTAGTCGAGAAAAAAGAACTCCTACCCTCCACTGAAAATCCATACCCCCACTTTGTAAATGAGCAAAAAGTTACTAGATTCGTCAACAAATTAGATTTTGAAAAATGTCGTAGAATATTTGATAAACTATGGAAAATTAAAAATTAGATGCCGCCCTCCTTATATCATCCAAGCTACCTAGGTAAAATACATCCTTTTCAATTGCATAAACTTCTATTTTTCTTCCATAGCTCAGATTTGGAGAGAGAAATTCCCCTTGAAGGACATCGCTGCCTTGCATTAAGGGCGAAAAAGCTGGAAGAACAATGTTTTTATCGTCAACAACCAAATAGCAGGGATAAACGTAGGTCGCGCCTCTCACTCTCACTTTGATTGCTGGATGTTCGTGACCCATTATAAACCTATCAAAGCTTACTTCTCTATGTCCGTGAACGATATAGTATTCACCAACTTTTTCATACTCTTTTAAATCTATCCCATACTTTGCCAATATCGTTGCCAAGAAATTATCGTGATTACCCCTTATTATCGATATATCCACATCCAGCGACTCAATAAACGTTTTTACGTCCTCCCATTCATAAGGTAGGTTTTTACTAAATTCATGTTTAAGATCGCCAGCAATTATTAATTTATTAACATTATATTTTTTAATTATTTTTTTAGTAGAATTGAGTATGCTACGAATTTGCATTCTAGGAATTGCTACTCCCTTCATTTGCATAACATTCTCAAATCCTAAATGTAAATCCGCTATAATAGCGGTTTTATCTATTATTGCAGCCTTTTCTGGTGTTAATTTGACGCCATTTATTTCTGGTAGACTGCTCATCATTATTAGAACATCGCAAAAGTTTAAAATCCCTTACGAAGTGGAAAATTCGTTCGATGCTAGGTGAAGAAAAATGTCCTATCTATTGATTTCAGGGACACCAGGAAGTGGGAAGTGCAAATTATTGGAAAAAATAGTTAAAGAATTTGAGTACGTAATCTGGATAACCACCTTCTCGAGCGCTGAATTTGT
>CAZPML010000099.1:0-5618 GCA_964587675.1 uncultured archaeon | reverse complement strand
TTGGTGCAAACAAAATTATAAAAAATGATTTAATTCGACGATTGTCGAGAAAATACTCAACAATCTTAGTAAAAATTTGGCTTTAGTATGGCAAGGGCTTTTTAAAGTCTAAACTAACTTTCAAGTTTAGGTGATGTAAAATGAGTAAGTTTGAAGTTGTAAGGTTGGGAAAAGCAAAGATCTGGTCCATCGGAAAGAGTAAGGCCTTACACCTGCCAAAATGGTGGGCCAGAGAGTACGCACAGAATGGCGAAGTGAATCTCTACATCGATGCTGAGGGCAGATTGATAGTCGAACCAGTTGGAGGAGGGGGAAATTGAAAGACAATAACTTTTACAGGATCCGGTGGCGGTAGCTAAAACCCCCCCACCCCACCGCCACCGGCCCGCTAAGGTGATCGCCATGAGGAAGTTTGATAAAGAGCTATTTGAAGGTTACGAAAGATGGGCAAAGAGAAAACAAAAACTTGTTAAGATCGGAAAGAGCGGTAAAATCTACATTCCAAAACTGATCAGAGAACTGTTCAAAGACTGTTATTTCTTCGTTCTCGTTTCAGAAGGGAAGATCATCCTTGATCCTGTGAAAATCGACTTTAAGAAGGTTGATGAAAATGAAGCTTAATACTCTGAGAGGTTATGTGGAATTCTATCGTTCTTTGGGTTTTAACATCCTTCCAGTTAAAACTGGAACAAAAAAGCCGTCTGTAAACTGGAAGGAATACCAAAACCGAGAGGTAACGAGTGACGAAATCGAACGTTGGTTTTCAAATAACAATGTTGGAGTCTGCGTGGTAAATGGAAAAATAAGTGGGAATCACATAACAATCGATTTCGATTTTAAAGAACCGTTAACGAGTTCAGAGATAATAAAAAATGCCTTAAAGCTCGTAAAAGACATAGTTGGAGCCAGATTAATAAGAACAATGATAGTGAAGTCCCACCGTAGCATTAAGCTTCATTACTTCGTAAATACCAATAAACAGATCTCAAAAAGAAGTTTCAAGGTAGATCATGCGGAAATAAATGGCATCGACGTTCTAGGCGAAGGCTCTATTGATGTGTTACCACCATCAAAGCACCCTTCAGGGACACAATATAAATTTATTAAAAACAATGGGGAGATCCTGAAACCTCTACAGATTACAGAAGACGAGTTTAATGAGCTAATTTGGAAGCTTGAAGAGCTAAGCAAAAACCGAAGGAATAGAAAAGATGTTCAATCAAGTTGGAGGAAACTAAGCGAGGATGCAGTAAATAGAATCATCAAAGCAGTAAAACCATACTGGAAGCCCGGAAGTCGCCATGAACTGGCTTTAGGACTTGGAGGATTGTTTTACTACTCTGGACTCAACCTTGAAGAGGCTCTGAACATAGTTTCAAAGATCTGTGAAGAGATGGAGGATGAGGAAATTAGAGACCGTTTGAGGGCAGTAGAAGACAGTTATAAGGACGGAAACACAGCATATAGACCATTCTTTGATGGATTTGATAACTTGCTCGGAGAATTGCTAAAAACTCTGAGAATAAATGAACTTTGGAGTTGGATTAAAACCGAATACCGCAAAAATGGAGTTTATAGGGAATATTATCGGGTGAATGCTGATGGTGTGTTTTTGGTTGGAGTTATGAAGGATAACGGGAGCTGGAGAATAGTCAAAAAAGAACTTGTAATCTCTCAGTCCTTGAGGTTTACAAGAGAGCTTGAAGGTACAGAACCAAGATTCGAAGTTGTAGTTGGAAATAAGGTGATTGTTGGTACTCTGCGAGAGCTAAAAGAGGAACTGACAAATATGGGAGTAGTGGCAAAGAACAGATTCATTGACGATTGCTTGTCGAGATTACTTGAAACTTCGAGAGATAGGGAGTTAATCAGAAAATGTAGAGTTTACGAGATGGCAGGAGTTTTTGAGGAAAATGGAGAGCTTAAGATCGTTCATCCCACCATCAACACGGAGATAATACCATACAATGCAATAGCTCATGAAATTATTGAGTCAATGAGCAAATTCGAAGCTGATGAGAACGGAGAGAGAGCAAGGCTTTTCGCTAGGTTGATTGTAGGATTAAAGCCAGAATTTCGTTTTATCATCGCTGGTTATTCAGCTATATCGCCATTTTTCTGGATTCTGAAGGAATCACACGGTTTGAATGTCACTCCTCATTTGATGCTTTACGAAAGAAGGGGGACTGGAAAATCACAAACTCTATCTGTATTCACCCGTAATCTATATGGGACTAAAGCGTTTATTGGAGATGATTTGAGGACAGAATTTAGGCTGATGAGCTTAGTCTCATCAACAACATTTCCACTCCTTGTCGATGAGGTTGGGGGCTCGATTTCTTCATCAGCACTGGAAATACTAAAAGCCTCATCAACGGGGATGACTGAGGGGCATAGAGGCCTAAGAAATCAGAGGATGAAGGAGTATAAGCTTACAGCTCCATTCTGTATGACTGCAAATCGATGGGTGTGGGGAGATTCGGCTTTGAGAGATGGTAGAATCGTGGCGATTCCTACAGCTGAGAAGATCAGCGATTTAACCGAGGAGGAATTCACCGAAATCAAAATAGCATTGGAGAAGTCGAAGAAGTTGTTCGGCTTGTATCTCCTCAAAAGTGTAATAGAGGAGCTAACCCCATCCGGTGCGGATTTGCTTGAATTGATTCTAAACGAGGAACTCAGAATCAAACAAGAACTCAATGGAATTGAATTGATTGATGGGAGAAGATATAGAATGTATGCTCTACTTAGGGTGGGTTATAGGTTCTGGATACATGCACTTCTCAGGGCTTTGGCAGATGATGAATTTGAAGTCTTCAGAGAGAGTCTTGAAGAACCGCTTAAGCCTGAAAAGTTTAGAAAAAGCGTTGAAAAGATTGAGAGGACAATTAAGGAGGAGAAAGAAAACCAACTCGATGGGGTTAGGGCATGGATTGAATACTTGCAGAACCTCCACAAAGATGAAGATTGGTTTGGTTATTATGGTTTGTTTGGACATACATCCCGAAATGGGGAGGAGATGATCTTAATCACGCATGAGGCTTTGGGGCATTACAATGAGTTCGCAAGAAGAAGAGGTTTTCCGACATTTGGGAGTCTCAAAGAAATGGGAATAACTATAGCCGATATTTTAGGCCGTAGTATTCAGGAAGTTTATAAGTTGTATTATGTTGAAAATAGGCCGATTAGGTCAGTTGGGATTCCAAAATCTTTAATTTTCGAATAAATCTTCTTTAAATACTTTGTTTCTAAAATGAAACTTTTTCCTACGACATAACAAACCTAACAATATTTGGTAATGTCTAACAAGCATTTTAGGCGGTTTATTTTGGGATTAGAGCTTTCTCGTAAAACCTAACAAACCTAACAAATATAACACTGTCATCCGAATTTTTACAATCAAAAAATTTCGTTATAGGGTGAATATAGTGTTAGGTTTGTTAGGTTTGTTATATCTGTTATATGCCCCCATTTCGAATATAAAGCAATATACGGGCTTGTTGACCTAACATGATGGATGTTAGGTCGTGTTATGTCGGCAATTTTCGGTTTGTTTTCAAAATAAAAGCCTATAGTAAACCCATTTATCTCGTTCAAAAGAAGAACACAGATTTTCAACAAAAAAACCTACCAACACTCGGAGATTTTTACAGAGATATATGAATATCTAATTTCATTACTTCTGCTTTTAAAGTCTATTCGCACAGAAACGCACAATGAAAGTGAACAGAATCGTGAAGTTTGGCTTAGAAGAAATCGCACACCAACTCAAAGTGCAAGGCCTCTCAGATTCTGAAATCGCACGCGAACTTTCCAAATTAGCTGGTGAGGAAATAAGCAGATACACAGTTCTTAGGTACTTCAAATCAAACAAGGATCCAATCATACAGAGGGCCAAGCAGAGAGAAGAAATTGTTTCCAGGGCCATTAACAGCCGATTAGATGTTATCGAGCAGTTAAACAGAATAAACCAAACTGTATGGCAGCTTGCAAACAAAGCTTTAGAATCAGGAGATTCAAGGACCGCTTTACAATCATTAAGTGAGATCCGAAAGCAAATAGAGCTTCAAGCCAAGCTTTTAGGCGATCTACCCGATCAGCAAATCAAAGTGGATATCGAATTTAAGAATCAGATTTTGAAATTTGAGCAGAATTTGATCAATTTTGTTTTGGAGGAGTTGTGTTATGAATGTAGAAGGAGATTGGAGAGAAGAATTAATGAGATTGGAGAAAAACTCAATTGAGAGGTTAAAAATTCTAATGAGTCCTTCAAACCTAGGCAGGTATTTAGGCTACAAAATCGCAACCCACCATAAATCAATCTTGGACCATATAACTACTCACAAGAAAACACTTGACTTAGCACCAAGAGGCCATGGCAAGTCAACTGTAGGGACAATCATTTTCTCAATCTGGAAGATCCTTGTGAACCCTAACACAAGAATTCTAATAGTATCAAACACAGACAGACAAGCCAAGGCTTTTCTGAGGGAGATCAAAGCTCATCTTGAATCTGAACGAATCGTCAAGCTATTTGGAGACCTGAAGGGAGATAAGTGGACCGATGAAGAAATCAACATATCGTTAAAGCAGAGAATAACAAAAGAAGCAAACATAACAGCTTTAGGAGCTTCAGGAGCGGTAACAACGAAGCATTTTGATGTGATAATTGCCGATGACCTCGTTGATTTTGAGAATGCAAGGACTGAAGGGCAGCGGGCCAAACTTAAAGACTGGTTTTATACATCGCTACTTCCAACTCTCGAACCAAATGGTGAAATCCACATTTACGGGACAAGATATCATCCATATGACCTGTATCAAAGCCTAATCGATTCAGGAGAGTATGATGTTCAAATAATGCGAGCTTTACAACCTGATGGGTCTGCTTTGTGGGAAGAGATGTTTCCTGCAAGTTTGCTTAACAAGATTAAGGCTGAGATGGGATCAATTATCTTCAATTTGCAGTATCAAAACAATGTTGAATTAGTAAAGCAAGGTAACATCTTCAAGTACGAATGGTTACAATTTTACACACCCGAAGAGCTACCAGCAAATCTCAAAGTCTATATGGGTGTTGATCTTGCCATTTCACAAAAAGAAACAGCTGACTATTTTGCAGTCTGCACCATTGGCTTGGACCAAGAAAACAACATCTATGTTCTCAATATTTACAGGGGCCGACACTCATTTGCTCAACAAGTTGAAATAATCAAAACAAAAGCACAGCTCTGGAACCCAATTAGAATTGGTGTGGAATCTAATGCATATCAGCAAGCAATGGCGGAGACACTCAAAACAAAATTATTGCCTGTTGTAGAGATTAAAACAGTTAAAGATAAGGTTACAAGGGCCCAGATCACCTCAGCTCTATTTGAATCTGGTAAGGTGTTCTTAAAGCCAACAATGCATGACTTCATTGAAGAGCTACTGCTTTTCCCAGATGCAGAACACGATGATCAGTTTGATGCTTTTGACTTTGCTGTGCAAGTCTCTAAATCATCTGGAAGAAAACCAGGGATAGTCTATGGAGCTGTCGGGGGAACTATAAGATTTGACTTTGGATTGAGACGAGAAGCTCCTTGGCCACGGTTTTAAAAAGTCTACTCCTATTTTTG
>CAZPML010000098.1:0-5618 GCA_964587675.1 uncultured archaeon | reverse complement strand
AATGATTTACCTGGAGTTTATGGTGCAGGTGGAGTTCAGACTCTGATGAACGTCTATGGAATTAAACCGGGTAACTGCGGTCTGATCGTTGGATCGGGAAATGTTGGCCTAATTCTTACCTATCAGTTATTCCAGGCGGGAGTGAAAGTTACAGCGATAGTTGAAGCATTGCCTAGGATTGGTGGTTACTTCGTCCATGCAGCGAAAGTTAGGAGGTTGGGAGTTCCAATTTATACTAGGCATACGATTCTCAAAGCTTTGGGTGAGAAGTGTGTGGAGGGAGCCATAATTGCAAAAATCGATGAGAGATGGCAGCCGATCCCGGGAACTGAGAGACAAATAGATTGCGATTTTATTTGCGTAGCTGTTGGACTCTCTCCAACTCACGAGTTGCTTTACCAAGCTGGATGCGAAATGAAGTTTGTTCCAGAACTTGGGGGTTTGGTTCCACTCAGAACCAAGTACAATGAGACTACCGTAGAGGGATTGTACGTAGCAGGTGATGTGGCTGGAATTGAGGAAGCCACGACTGCCATCATGGAGGGAAGATTGGTTGGAGTTCATGCAGCTTATAAGTTAGGATACGGTGGAGATGAAGCTAAAGAAGAACTTAAGGAGGCATTAAAAGACCTTGAAGAGTTTAGGGCTGGACCATTTGGTCAGAGAACGCTTGAAGGTCTTAAGAAATGCACGATGGAGGTGGAGAAATGACGGGTTATCTTGAAAGAGGTTATTTAGAGAAAGATGAACTCCCTCCATTTCCTAGCAAGGAGAGGTTACTAGAGAAACCGGTAGCGTACATTGAGTGCCCGCAACCAATTCCCTGTAGCCCATGTCTTGAAGCATGTCCCGTTAATGCAATAAAGATGGATAACATAAACGATCCGCCCGAGGTTGATTACGAAAAGTGTACTGGATGCATGAAGTGCTTGAGAGTTTGTCCGGGATTGGCCGTCTTCATTCTTAGGTTGAGAGAAGATGGAAAGGGCGAGGTCACCCTTCAATACGAATTTCTCCCTTGGCCAAAGAAGGGTGATAGGGTAAAACTGTACAATAGGAAAGGTGAAGAAGTGGGTGAAGGGGTTGTCATTTGGTCTTTACCACCTGAGAGGAATGATAACACGTCCTTGGTTAGGGTTGAGATGGATGGTGACCTAATCTATGAAGTTAGGGCAATAAGACCTGTGAGGTGATTTAATTGAAGGATAGGAAGGTCGTTTGCAGATGTGAAGACTTGACCGAGGAAGACATAATTCACGCAATCGAAATGGGTTATGATAACCTCGAAAGTCTTAAAAGATTTACAGGAGCGACAACGGGACCGTGTCAAGGCAAAGGCTGCCTCATGCACATTATCAGAATTCTATGCCAAAAAACAGGTAAGTCACCCAATGAAGTTGGAGTTACGACCCAGAGACAACCTGTAAACCCAGTTCCACTTTACGTTTTAGCTAAGGGAGAGAGTGAAGGCGAAGAAGGTGAAGAAGGTGGTAAAGAATGAGGGTCGCTGTTATTGGAGGTGGAATCGCTGGGCTTTCAACTGCTTACTTTTTAGCTAAGATGGGTGCTGAAGTTGAAGTTTATGAGCAAAAGTATTTACTTTATGGTGCAAGCGGTAGAAATTCAGGCGGTTTAACTGCACAGTTCGCTGATGAGGATTTAATAAAACTTGCTTTGAGGAGTTTGGAACTTTATGAAAGCATACAATCGGAAGTTGGGTTCAACTTTCTTTTGAGGAGAGATGGATACATAAAAATAGCTGGGGAAAAAGATGCAGCAACATTGGAGGAGGAAGTGAGCTATCAGAGAAAAAAAGGTTTGGATGTTGAGATCCTTCAGCCCAATGAGGTTAAGGAGTACTTCCAAGATATAAATTCAAATGCTTTTGCACTTGCCAGTTACTACAGGGATGGAGGAGTGGTTTTTCCTTGGCCGGTAATATGGGGTTTAGCAAAAGGTTGCAGAAAACTTGGTACTAGAATTTATGACTATTCAGCGGTTAGGGTCGAGGTAAGCGGATCCGAGGTCTTGGGAGTAAGAGTTGGAGATGAGCTAAGGAAATTTGATTGCATTGTAAATGCCGCTGGTGCTTGGAGTAAGCAAATAAGTGAACAAGCGGGAGTGGAACATGAAAACAAAATTGTAAAGGAGGAAATATGTGTAACGGAAAGTCTTAAACCTTACATAAATCCGTACATTCTCGACATTTCAACAGGTCTCCATCTGAGCCAATCTATGAGAGGAGAAATTGTTGGGGGGATGGTTGGGAGAGAGGTTGAAAAAATAAACGTCAAGGGAAGTTACGACTTCCTAATTAGGTATGCAAGAAGAGTTACTGAGTTGGTACCAAAACTCAAGGGGCTCTCAGTTTTGAGGCAATGGGCGGGTGTTTACGATGTTGGCAAAGACGGTAAACCCGTTCTCGGCTTCACAAAAGTAAGGGGATTTGTGCAGGCGAATGGATTTGGGAGAAATGGCATATCCTTAGGTTTGGCAGCAGGCGAAGCGCTAGCTAAGCTTATATTGAAGGGAAAAAATAGGGAAATTGAGAAATTTAGCCCAACTTAGCTTAGTTACTCAGTACCTCTTCTTCTTTTTTAGAACCTCCTCTAATTTCTTTTCTAGGGGCTCTTCATGAGTGTAGGGACAGATTAAATAATGTTCAACAGCTTTTGCTATTGCATCTTTCGTAGCACTCTCTCCAGTCTTCTTTTTAAGCTCTTCAAGCACATTTTCTGGGAGTACGGTTTGAGCATGAACAATCTTTACCATACATCACCACCAGATGATAGTAATTAGCTTGTATTTAAGGTTTTCTCATTATTATTATTTTGAACCTCGAACCATCGCCACCTTCCCAGTTCTTGCCAGTTCTTTGATACCGTACTGTCTCATCAAGCTTATAAAGGCCTCAATCTTTTCCTCATCTCCAGTAACCTCTATAATGAAGCTATCGCGTGAAACGTCTACAATCCTTGCTCTAAATATATTTGACAGTTCTACTATTTCTCCCCTCTTTTCGGGCTGAACACTGACCTTTACTAGGCACAGTTCTCTTTCAACTGAATGTTCTGACACGTCACTGACCTTAATAACCTCTACTAGCTTATTTAACTGCTTTGTGACTTGCTCTACAACCTTTTCATTACCCTCAACAACGATCGTTATCCTCGAAATGTCATCTCTTTCAGTTCTGCCAACGGAAAGGCTATCGATGTTGTAACCTCTCCTCCTAAAAAGGGAAGCAACCCTAGCCAAGACTCCAGGCTTATTCTCAACAAGTGCTGCGATTGTGTATTTCATTTTCAATCCTCCTCATCTATTATTTCGTTTAAATTCGCTCCAGGAGGGACCATTGGGAAAACGTTAGCTAGGTAATCCACTCTAAAATCTATAACGACTGGCATTTCTGTTTTTGCCGCCTCTCTTAAAGCCTCTTCAACCTCACTTGGTCTCTCGACCGTCATTCCTACAGCACCGAATCCTTCCGCTATCTTTTCAAAGCTTGTCCCTTCGCAGCCAATGCACGTTGCGGAGTACCTCTCTCTGTAGAAGAGTTGTTGCCACTGTCTAACCATTCCAAGGTATCCATTGTTTAGCACGAGAACTTTGACCGGAATGTTGTAAAAGACGCAAGTTGCAAGCTCCTGTATATTCATCATGAAGCTCCCATCTCCAGCTATGTCAATAACAATTCTATCTGGACAAGCGACTTGAGCACCAATTGCAGCAGGAAAGCCAAAGCCCATTGTACCCAGTCCACCACTTGTTATGAACTGCCTTGGATGTTTGACTTTGAAGTATTGGGCAGCCCACATTTGGTTTTGACCAACCTCAGTTGTGACTATGGCATCGGGGATAACCTCACAAGCCCTCTCAATAACAAATTGGGGTTTGAATCCATCCTTTTTATATTTAAGCGGATATCTCTTCCTCCAGTAATTCACTTTCTCGTCCCACTCTTTTCTTTTCTTGTATTGAACGTATTTCTTCAATTTTGCAAGAACCCTCTTTGCATCACCAACTATTGGAATATCGACGTCGACGTTTTTCCCTATTTCAGCGGGATCTATATCAATATGAATTATCTTTGCATAGGGAGCGAAACCTGAGAGTTTTCCAGTTGTTCTATCGCTAAATCTACATCCAACGGCTATAAGCAAATCACATTCGGTAACTGCATAATTTGCGTATTTAGAGCCATGCATACCAACAAAACCAAGGCAAAGAGGATGAGTTTCGGGTATTGAACCTTTACCCATCAGGGTTGTGACAACAAAAGCTGGAATTGCTTCTGCCAATTCAACCAATTCTTTTGAAGCGTTTGAGATTATCACTCCTCCACCTGCTAGGATTAGAGGTCTTTCTGCTTTCATTATTAGTTCTGCGGCCCTCTTAATTTGTTTTGGATGCCCCTCGTATTTTGGTTTGTATCCGATTAGGTCAACTTTTTTTGGGTAGCTGTAGTCTATGTCTGCAATTGTGATATCTTTGGGTAAATCAACTAAAACTGGACCAGGTCTTCCCGTTGAGGCAATATAAAAAGCCTCTTTGACTGTTTTTAGGAGTTTTTTAACATCTGTGACGAGAAAATTGTGTTTTGTGACGGGCATGGTTATTCCTGTAATATCTGCCTCTTGAAAAGCATCATTTCCAATCATCTGCGTGGGGACTTGACCTGTAAAGACAACTATGGATGAAGAATCCATGTAAGCTGTTGTAATTCCTGTGACAGTATTGGTTGCACCTGGGCCTGAAGTTGCCATAGCAACTCCAACCTTTCCAGAGGCTCTGGCAAATCCATCTGCAGCATGCACAGCTCCTTGTTCGTGTCTGGTGGTTAGGTGTTTTATATTTGAGTCATAAAGTGCGTCATAAACTTCGATTATTGCCCCTCCAGGGACACCAAAAATTACTTCGACGCCTTCAGATTCGAGAGCTTTGACAAAGGCGTTGGCAGCACGCATAAACCCACCTCAAACTAAGTTTAGAAGAGTACTATAATTACTACGTTGATTAAGCTAAGTTTTTGCATTGCATGTAGCATGGTAATTCGTTTTAAAAAGTTTTTGAAACACTTGGTTTTGAAGGAGCTACTATTCCTTTTTTTGAGAGAACAACTTTTTAGACCTAACCGTAGAACTGTAGTATCCCAAAATTATTTCACAACCCAACATCCAACTCTTGTGAGAAAACTAACGAACAAGAAAATCAGATGGATCATCAAACAACTCGAAAAAGGAACTCCAGTAAAGGAAATAGCTACTGTGATGAGAGTTACGCCAAGAAGAATTTACCAGATTAAAAAGCAGTACGAAGAAACTGGCAAAATACCCGAGCTGAGACAACCAGGAAGAAAACCCAAGCAGATAGACAGGAAAACAGAACAGATCATCCTGCAAGCCTACAACAGATACAGACTCAGCCCAGTACTGCTTGAAAAACTGATAGAAAGAGATTACGGCATTCACATCCCCCACAACACTATCTACAAAGTCTTACTGAAAAATAACCTTGTGGAGGAGAACATGAACAAGAAGAAAAGGAGGAAATGGGTTCGTTATGAAAGGAAACACTCAATGAGTTTATGGTAGGGAGACTGGAAAAGGCTTGATGAT
>CAZPML010000097.1:0-5734 GCA_964587675.1 uncultured archaeon | reverse complement strand
GCTTAAACCACATGTCAGCATCGGGATTGTTTATAAATGAAGACGTAGGCACTACATTTAACTCCGTCACTCTTTTTAGCAAATTGTAAGCTCTTTATCAAGAAAACAAGTTATATGGGCCCAGGTTGCCAACTCATTAAGGTCTTTTTAAAGGTTCCTTTAGGGCTTTTTCATCTTAGCTGCCTTACATAGCCGGTTGCCTTCACGAGTAGTGGCTGGTTGTGGCTCAAGAGCAATCTACCCTATTTCACCATTTATGATTTAAATACTAAACCATCAGGGCGCACAAGTAGATAGTTTTCAAGTATTCTCTCGTCCTTACTTGCTAGGGCACCCGCCAGTGCGCCTAGAATTACATATTCTGTATCTAGCATTTCATGTTCGATTTTTCGCCAAAAGCTTTTGGAGACATTTATTGGTAATTGACCCTGATACTTTAAAAGCAAATTCAAGGAGTAGATGACACGTATCTGAACCCACCGAAAATGGGCCCAATTGGGATCGATAACATCTGCTTTTACAGCATTTGGCGGAGCATCATATTCCAATAGCCTGGCGTAGATCTCACGCACCGTCTCAACATTAGTAGCGACTTCTCTTTTAGCTTCCTGTATAACCCTAGGAAAGTCACTCCAGGGTACTCCATTCAGATGAGGAAAGAAACAAGGCACCATCATGGCTAGTTGAAAGAAACTCTTGGTATTCTGACTGACTAACTGCTGCCTTTGTTGTATTGACTTGAGCTGTACATGGGTGAACTGAAAAGCATCGGTCATCAGCTTTTTATTAAAGATAAACCTAATTCTCAAACGACGATAATAGAGCGGCGTGCACGGTTGATGTGTATTTAGTTCGAACTGCCTGAGGGACCCAACATTAGGAATCAATTCCACGGGATTGTTGATATTAGGCAATTTCTTAAAACAACGTTTTCTACTGGATTCACTCGTTGTCATCAGTTCATAGAACAACACATCAGGCATAAGAACAACATGTTTGTGACATAACGATTTAATTCGGTCAGAACTTACTCCTTCGAGATAACTTTTGTCTATGACTACATATGCCATGCTCAGCTATAGTCTATGTTTTTTTATTTTAGCACTTATCTATCCTATATCAAGCTTTGTAATTGGCCAAAATGAATACCCTGGTGAATTTGAAGGGTGGGACCTACACATATTATGATATGGATAACCCATTTTGGGTCACCACTTGAGCATCAAAAAGATTGACAAACAAGCATATTATGAAAGGTCAATTTCTGGTAAAATGTAAGTTTGAGAATTTTTGAACGAGTGTCTCAAGCCTCAAAAATCCTCTCCAGTCTTGGTATAAGACTTTTAAAGGTTGTTAAAATATTTCTTGTTGAAATGAAGCTCATAAAACAAATGAAATAGTCGCCTAGCAATTTTTTCTCCTGTCCGGTTTCGAATTCTCTTGAGGGTCTTTTCCACAGAACCTACAACCACTTCTCCTTTGTAGTTGTAGATAGGGCCAAACTTGGTTAACGACCTCTCAATCCATCTCCAGTCTTCCTTTAGTTCATCTGGAAAATCATCCTCCCTTAACGGGTGAAAAGCTGAATATGCAGCAAATAACCTGGATCTCACATCACCCGACAACGTAGCCAAAGTCTCAATAGCACTAAAAAGCTTTTCTCTGGCATAGTTATAACGTCTGTTCACTTTTTCATACCTCCAAACTTATTTTTTAGATACATTTTGTTTTTCTTAGCGTCCGTGCACATTTCTTCTAGGACAGTCTTCTTCACCAGTTGATTCACATTTTTTCTCCCGGCTGACTCTGCTAAAATTTTGTGCAAAATAACCTAGAATTATATCAAATAAATCCGCAGCTTCTTTAATCCAGTCGTTAATGAAACAAGTGAGTTTTATAAATTCACGTTCTTCTCTTTCAATAATCACATCGTCAGTAAGATCAGGAATATTTGGTAAATAATAAGGCTCTCTTAAAATATATAAATCTATTTGTCTCTCATCTTTCATATCAGGAGGAATTGTAGGAATATAAAACAATGCATTGAGGAAAGCTTTTTGTCTCAGCCAGTTATCATGCTTTCTAGTGTCCGTTTGGCGTGTTTGTGGCGCCTTTATGACCCGTTTGGCGCCTTTGTGACATCTTTAATCTATAGCTCGTCCCCTTTCCAGTAGTACCTATCTGTTCAAATACTTTCCTTGCAACCAGAACTGCTAAATCCCTTGAGGCTGTTCTTTCAGAGGTGTTGCAAACTTTTTGATATTCTTTGTTGGTAATCTTCCCCCTTTCCTTCACATATATTACAGCCTTTATCTGCCTGTCGTTTAAACCCATTTTCCTGAGATTTTCCTCAGTGTATATGTCTTTGTAGAAATAGACTGAAAACCCGCCCATCTCTTCCTTATACTCGGACTCCGGGAGCCCAGCCTCTTTCATCCACTCCACCATCCGAACTGTGCCACTGTCGTATTGCTCAATGTAGCCCGCAAGATAAAACACTTTGGCGATTAGGGGATTGCGCAAACATGACTGATGTGGTCTTTTAAGTTGTTCAACTGTTATACCTTCAGGAAGCCCACCCGGGTTAGAAAACCAGATATGGTTATCGTATACCTTGATAACAATGAAATTTGCTATATTAAAGTAGTCTCTATGAATCAGGGCGTTTAACACCGCTTCACGGATAGCAGGGATGGGATAATCCCAGATGTCCTCTCTTTCTATCCCCTTTATTTCATACCGGACTCCGATATGCTGTCTTAAGATATTCAATGTTTCTTCAAATTGTTGAAAAAGATTGCCCCTAATCCATTTGTCATCAATGATTGTAGTCTCTGTTTTAAGACGACCTATGCGAACACAAAGATTGATGAAATGTCTTTGAGGATCCTTACCAAAAAGAAGGATTGCTCCATTGGTCAGCTTGCCACTTACCATAAGTCCTAATTTCTCCAGAACAATTTGGGGCGATTCATGAAGAGAGACACTGCTAAGTCTGTCCTTGCTCACCGCCAGGCGGACGAAGCGGCAAATGGCTTCGGTGTCTATCTCTTTTAAGGAAAAATCACCCGTGATAGAATCCCAGGGCTTGCTTCTTAAAAGTAGTACCCGAAGTTTTTCCTGATTCATCTGTCTGGTTGTGTTTCCAACCCGCTCATAAAAGCGACCCTCGTAGGAGACGGGATAACTGGAACGGGAGACGTCAACTGCTATAATCCGCTTATCCTTCATGTCTATAGGTTCTATTTTAGGATAAATAGAGAGTTTATCTACAATGCGGTTAGTCAAATCTTCTAGGAATTTACTTGAGGACTTTACCCCGACAACATTACCTTTCTTATCTATTCCAAGAAGAATTGTTCCACCATTTGTATTTGCAAAAGCGGAAATGGTCTTATAAAAGGACTCATTGGGCCTTTCTTTGAATTCCACGGTCTCAGTTTCTCCACAAGCCAAAAGTTTTGCCAGTTTGTCTTTTGTCATGCTACAAATGGTTTGCTTTTGCCTTTTGCCAGTACCTTTGCCCCTGTAACCGTCTTTTCATCCTCTAACTCCTTTTTAACACAAAAGTGCCTATCTGCAAGGGCTCACCTTAAACAAAAGGAATCCCTTGTTTTTTCCTCTGCTCTGTTAGCCTTGAATAACTAAGCCAAATATATACTAGAAATTTACAAAAGATCATGATATTTAGAGGTAGAAGGTAAAAACAAAAAAGCGGGGGAGGTTGTGGTCACAGTAACCTGCTATGGTGGTGTCAATGAAATAGGAGGGAATCAAATCCTTGTGGAAGATGGAGACATAAAGTTTTTCTTTGATTTTGGAACTCCATTTGCCCGATGGAACCGATTTTATGAGGAATTTCTTAGACCTAGACCAGGCGCTGGCATCCTTGACCCACTGACCATGGGACTTTTGCCTCCTATCCAAGGCCTATATCGGGCAGATCTTGAGTATCCGCGAAATATCTGGAACCAACTAAAGAGTAGACATGGATTTAGAGATTTAACCAAAGCAAACATTAGCGGGGTACTCTTATCCCATGCCCACCTGGATCATTGTGGTTATATCTCCTTTTTAAAAGATAACATCCCAGTGTACTCCTCAGCAGCAACGGCCTTTATTGCCAAGGCCATTCAAGACACGGCTGGTAGTAGTGAATTTGAAAAAGAAGTATGTTATTTTAGTCCAAGAAGCCCCCGCGAGGACTATTTAGCCAGTCATAATAGAAGGGCTAGGTACCAACGTAGGTTTAAGATAGTTGATATTAATAGTTTGTCTGAAGAGGCTCTATTATTTTGGAAGCGTCGTTGCATTTCCCATGATAGGATGCATTATTGGGAGCTTATGCAACAGCTACAGTGGGTAGAATTTCAACCCAAAGTCATAGGTGGACTGCCTTTACTTTCATTCCCGGTAGACCATTCAATACCTGGTGCCTTGGCCTATGCGGTAGAGACCTCTGCTGGCTGGATCGCCTATACGGGGGATATTCGCAAACATGGCTTAGAATCCCAAAAGACAAAGGAATTTATAGAGAAGGTAAAAGAACTGAAGGTAACACTACTCATATGTGAAGGGACTAGGGTTGATGATGTAAAAAGCATATCTGAAGAGGAGGTCTATGAAAACTGCTTAAAGAGCGTGAAGGACGCAAGGGGTAAGTTAATCATAGCAGATTTTGGGCCAAGGAATATCGAAAGACTTAGAATTTTCCTAGAAATAGCTAAGGCCACAGGCAGAAAGCTAGTGATACTCTCAAAAGATGCTTATTTACTGGGGTGCTTAAGCCATGTGTGCCCCGAGGTTTTTTTATACAATCAGCTAAAAGATATAGTTGTCTACCAGGAGCGTAAAGATCCAAATAGCCTTAAGGCCTGGGAAAGAGATATTAGAGATCGACTACCATTGGTTAAACATTCAGATGTAAGTCAATATCCTGGAAACTTCATTCTATGCTTTAGCTTTTGGGATATTAAACACCTTATTGATATAAACGTTACAGGCGGTCTCTATATCTACTCAGCAAGTGAAGTATATAGTGAAGAGCAGGCTATGGATGTCCGTCGATTACATAATTGGCTAGATGCCTTTAATTTCCAAAAGATAGGACTGCCTGTAGAGGTAGGAAATGGCAAATGGGAGGTGCCAGAGGACCAATCAGGCTTTCATGCCTCTGGGCATGCCTCTGGAAAGGATATTTTAGATATGATTAAGGAGATAAACCCCAAAATTTTGATTCCTGTTCACACTGAAAGGCCTCAGTTTTTTAGTGAGAAGCTTAAGGGTACGGGGATAGACGTGAGGATACCTATGCAAGGACGGCGTGAGGTTATAACATAGGAATTCCCCATTTTGATTACGACCAGCGAGGGTAATTGGAAGTGACCAAGGTACTATCAATTTTTGAGCAGGGTCTTACTTATGCTGTGTTGGATGAATTCACATGCTCATAGATTTTTCAATATTTCCCCAACTACCATGTCAGTTTGAGACAGGACTTTATGATTAGGAAATCTAAGAACTCTCCAGCCTTCTTGTCTCAAAAACTCATCTCTTTCAACATCTTCTAACACTGGCATCCCCTTGATGATCTCATGCTGATATCCGTCGCATTCAATGTTAATCTTTTTTTTACCCAAAAGTGCAAAATCAAGGGTATATCTTTTAACTACTAAATTACAATTTTTGTCCTTGCAAATAAGGACAGATTAATATAAAATTGTCTCTATGGAAA
>CAZPML010000096.1:0-5857 GCA_964587675.1 uncultured archaeon | reverse complement strand
CTTGCAAAGTCATTTGGTGCATTGAGTTTTTTAATAATTCCACTCTTGATCGGTATGCTTCCTATGCCTGGAGGTGCATTGGTTTCTGCGGTCATGCTCGCACCCATCTTGAGGAGGTACAGAATAGAACCTGAAAAAGTTACTTTTTTGAATTACTGGTACAGGCACGTGTGGGTTACGGTTTGGCCTCTTTATCCGAGCGTTATTATTGCATCAGCTGTTTTGGAAATAGATTATTTGACGTTTGCCTCTGCAACCTATCCAATTGCCTTTTTTGCATTTATTTCTGGTTTATTCCTAACAAGGGGACTTGAGAAGAAACTATCTATTAGCAAAAGTACTGTGAAGAACTTTGTTTCCAATTTTTATCCGATAATCTTACTAGTTCTTCTAACTGTACTTTTAAAGCTAGAACTACTCTATTCTCTTTTAATTTGTTTAATAATCCTTATTTTACATAGGAGAGATGTTAACTTGCTTAAGGTAATTAGAAAAACTATTGACCCAAAAATAATCGTTCTCGTTTTCGCTGTTATGGGTTACAAGGCGGTAATTGAACAGAGTGGTGCAGCTAAGACTCTTCTTTCCGAAATCTCTTCTGGATTGCCCGTTCCAGTTGCAGCATTTCTTTTAATGCTAACTGTTGGCTTTGCTACTGGAATGGAAATGAGTTACTCATCTATCTCTCTCCCTCTACTTTTGTCTTTCACAGGTTCAGGGGAGGTTATTTTGAAAAACATAATGCTTGCCATATCAGCAGGTTTTGTTGGTGTAATGCTATCTCCACTCCACCTTTGTTATGTTCTTACTGTCGAATACTTCAAAGCTGACATGTGGAAGAGTTACAGAATCCTTATTCCTGCAGCACTGTCTCTTGCGATGCTGACTTCACTTGTTTATCTTTTCATCTAGTCCCACTTTCTTAATAGAGTGATTCAATTAGTAAAAAATTTAATTTTGGGAATGAAGTAAGTGTATGAAATTTGGATTTGTTGGAGCTGGTAGAGTTGGGAGCACATCTGCATTTACTTGCCTTTTAAATCTTAATGTAGATGAAATCGCTCTTGTAGACATAGTTGAAGATTTAGCTGTAGGTGAAGCGATGGATCTCTCTCACGCGGCAGCAGCCATCGATAAATTTCCAAAAATAGTTGGAGGTACAGATTTCTCTCTGCTAAAGGGAAGCGATATAATCGTTGTAACAGCTGGACTACCAAGAAAACCTGGCATGACAAGGCTTGATCTCGCAACAAAAAATGCTGGTATAATAAAGGATGTAGCAAAGAAAATAGTAGAAAACGAACCCAAAAGCAAGATATTGGTAGTAACGAATCCAATGGACGTCATGACCTATATTATGTGGAAAGAGAGTGGGAAGGATAGGAAGGAAGTTTTTGGTATGGGTAATTTGCTGGATTCATCCAGACTGAAGGAAAGAATGAATTCTGCTGGAGCAAAGGAAATCAAGAGGGCATGGATAATTGGTGAGCATGGAGACAGCATGTTTGTAGCAAAAAGCTTAGCTGAGTTTGAAGGAGAAGTTGACTGGAGTAAGATTGAGGAAGATACTAGATTTGTTGCAGCGGAAGTCATAAAAAGAAAGGGGGCCACGATTTTTGGACCTGCAGTTTGTATTTATAGAATGGTTAAAGCAGTCGTAGAGGATACTGGAGAGATAATCCCAGCAAGCGTTGTTCTGCAAGGGGAATATGGATTGAGGGATGTAGCTCTCGGCGTTCCGGTTAAACTAAGTAAAGAGGGGGCTGAAATAGTTGAAATGAAGCTAAGCGATGATGAGTTAGAGAAGTTGAAAAATTCGGCGAAAATTCTAAGGGAGAGATTGGGTGAACTCGGCTATTGAAAAATTTTTTAATTCTCTGCCCTAGTTTTATTGGCGATGATGAAAGGGCCCCTCTGAAATGTGATGAGGGTTTTGAGTTCTGAGCATAAAATTCTCAATTCTGAGAATGTTCATTTAAGATTTTAGCACCCCAGTTCAAAAAACTTAACAACGAGAAAATCAAATTTGTTTCAACAAAATATCACAAATCTTGATTATCTTTTCATTAGCCCTCTTTATGACCTCGATTGGATCAGTTCCATTCGTTTTAACATATAGCTCCGGATCACCAACTAGTGGGTGGGGTATATTGTATTTTGCAAGCACAACATCGTCATCTTCCGCAAGGTAATGCTGGAGGAGGTTTAAAAATGTGTGATCCTCTCCCTTAATTATCATTTTTATGTAATTATCACCGAGTTCGATTATTTTAACCTCCATTGTATCAACTTTTACGATATGAATTTAAGTCTGTCGAAAAACTCTTTTAATCCTAAATACTTCGACGGGTATCTGTTTAAACGCTCTCTCATGGAAGGAATAGGTTCTTTTAAGAGGAACTAAATACTTCCATACGTGGGTTACCCTAAACCCATGATCTCGGGAAATTTCTCTGACGAAACCCTCACTTCCTGCAGAATGGATGGTGTATATGACATTTGATATTTCAAGTGCTTTTTTTAAGAATGGTCTATCAGCATGTTTTCTCTGGATTCCAAATGGTGGATTCATTAGAGTTGTTACCAATTTCTTGACTTTTATTGCACTAACATCGGAAATAACAAAGTCAACTTTAACTCCAACACTCTTGCAGTTCTTCCTTGCTATTTTTACGGCATTTCTGTCAATATCAATTCCAATAGAGTAAGCACCCAAAAGTGATGAAGCTATTGAAAGTATTCCAGTTCCACATCCAAGATCTAAAACGGTATCCAAGTCGTTGAATAGCTTGGCAGTGGTAACGATAAATGCTGCCAAATTTGGGGGAGTTACATACTGTTCGAGATTTATTTTCGGATTTTCAAATCCGTCAAGTCTCTCCAACAGTATCTCCAACTCCTTTTTCATCTTACGTTTCCAATTTTAGCTGCAAGTCTTGATAGGACATCTTTCCTCTTTGCTTGAATAAATTTTATCGATCCAACTACTAGATGTCCTCCTCCATCAACTCCAGCAACAACTTCATTCTTCAACTCCTCTACAATCTTTGGAATATCTAACTGGATTCCCTCACTTCTTATTACTGCAAAATCTGGTCCATATCCGATTGTTACGATTCTCTCATACTTCTCCTTTAGTCTATCGTGGACCTCCCCGGTGAGCTTTCCCGGAGGTGGGAACGTGAACTTCTTAGCATAATTCTCAACATCTAAGGCTGCTAGAGCGATTCCATTTGGAAGAATTTGGATTTTTACATTCTCCAATGCAGTTTTTAATTGTTCCTCAATCGCCTCCTTTGCATAAGTTGAAAGCATTTTTACGAGTTTCTTTTGTCTATCTTTTCTACCAAACCCGAGTAATTCATGTATTATCTGACTAGCAGATCTAAATCTAAGATAGAAACCTTCATATTCTATTGTCAAAGCAATATCTGCCAACTCCTCTTTGCTCATACCGGATAACTCTATGTACTTACAAACTTCGCCCTCTGCCCTGTCGCCAACTACAGAAATTGCAGCAAGATGTTTCATGTCTACTTCTGAAATCATTCGTGCAATTTCAACGCAGAGAACTCCTGAGGTATAGTTACTGTCACCTCCGACCTTGTAGGGATTGATATGATGTAGGAGGTATTTATCCACCTCATCGTCTGGAAAGTGGTGATCTATCGTAATGACATCTGCTCCAAAAGCTAGAAATTGTCTGATAGCTGGTATATCTTCCTTGCCGGATCCATTATCCACCAATACAACAAGCGGGATCTTATCTCCAAACTTCTCAGCATCCTCTAAACTTTCATCTAGATCTCTTACGACATCTTCTAGCTCATAGAATGGGGCTCTTGATACTCTTCTCTTAATTAAATAGTATTTTGCATCAGTGTCGGCATGAATTCTCTCCACTAGATCCATTAGGGCGACTTCTAAAGCTACTCCACCACACGTCCCATCAGCATCCCAGTGGTGGCGAATTATTACGGGCCTCGATTCGTAAATGGCCCTCATTAACTCTTTTGCCACCTCCACCATCTCAGACTTCAAGTTCTCAAGGACTTCACTCTCAATAAGGAATCCCCTGAATGTTGGAGTGCATGCTTTGTCGATTTGTTCTAGAATCCTCTTTCTTACACTGTAGGCATCTTCACCTAATATTTTCTCCATCTCTAATATCTCTATTTGTGGTTTTGAATCCCTCCTTTTTACAATTCCTATAACTCTTACTACATCATCGACCCCAATTTCTGGGTATGCTCTGTCCCCGCCCTCATAGGCAGCGGCGTTTATGCTACAATCACCATCTAGTAGGGTGAAAATGGTTGGTCCTCCAGTTTGTTTGACATGAGTCACCAGGCCTCTAACCTCGACCATCTTTCCAAAAAAGTTCTGAAGTTCAAGAAAATCCACCCTTCTAACATCCTTTGAGACTTCAACAATTAGAAAATTATCCATTTTTACGGGAATAAGGTCTATATCCCCATTTAGCGTTATGTTCGTTACTTTAACGGTTATTTCGTCATCTTCATTAAATCTCATATCACCTAGATTTTTTTTGTGGATCAACCCTCTCAGTCTTTTGTTTAAACTTACAAAGATTCCTATATCTGTAACAGCTGTAACTTTACCCAGATATACACGATTTAGTCTTATATCTTCGATCCCACAACTATTTTTCAATTTGTAAGCGTGAGGTTTCTTTCTACAACTTGGACACAAATCATAACTGCCAACAAATTTTGCTCCACAGATTTTACATTTACCAACGACTCCACTCCCATTGCAATCCTTACAAATCTGGGGAACCTTGACCTTACCACTGCCCTTGCACAAACCGCAAATACCTTTCATGAATAGATCTATCTGCTCCTTGGATAGTTTTGATGTAATTTTTGGATCAAATCTCTTGGCTTTTCCACTACCTCCGCAAACTTCACACGTTTTTTCAACTTCTACGTATCCTTTTCCACCGCATGTGCTACAAATCATTGCGTTGATGCTTTAATGAGTTGTTAATATGCATTACCAAATCTTAGGGAATTTGAGGTAACATTAGCCTAAGCTCTTGAACTCTGTGTCTAGCTTTATGAACTTCAAAAGTAATCTGTAAGCATCCTTCTCTTTTTTGCTCCCGCATTTCTGTATAATTTCACCGTAGTATTCTATTTTTCCCTTTAGGTGTTCCATCCCTAGTTTATATCTTGTTGCATGAATACAAGCCTCGATGAGGGCATTAAAACCTCTATTAACAGCCCTTAGCCTTAAGTTAAGTACTTTGCCATTTATAAGCTCCAAATTCACGATATCATCCTCTGGTTCACATTTAAACTCGCAATAAGCGTATGAACCTTTTAAAATTGGCGGATCCACTGAAATGTAGTAATCAATACTTGGATCCTCGAAGGCTGCTAGAACAAAAATGATTGGATCAAAATTAATATTGGCCCATAGTGGACTCCCCTTCTCTATATTCTCTTTTGTATGACTAGGAAAGAGCTTTATTTTGGCGGTCTTTCCATTGGCATTCTCAACGATTATCCCAATTGGCGCAGCATTCAAACCATCTTCAGATTTCGTAATAGCAATTATCTCATTTATACCCTCAGTAAATCCGAACTGGGATAAGTTCAAAACTTCACCCCCTCAATTAGTGCTAGAAAAATTGATGTACACGTTATGTCGGCTATTGCTCCGGGATTTATTCCTTTGCTTATTAACTCCTCATCAAACGATTTAAAAACGCCTAAATCCCCGTTAAATTCATCTAGGATCTGTTTTGATTTTGCCATTACCTTTTCTGCAATCTCCCTTCCATGTTTTGCTATAACAAGTTGCTTAAACCTTCTCAAAACATCCTCCTCTA
>CAZPML010000095.1:0-5893 GCA_964587675.1 uncultured archaeon | reverse complement strand
CATTAAAATCGACAAACAAAGAGCGTATCTTGGAGAAGTATGTCTCGCAAAAAGCGGTGACCCGATATCTGTTAAAGTGAAGCTCGTCACATTTCCGGCGAGGAGGGAAAATGTAATTCGCTATGCAAAACAATTATGTATGATTTCATAAGATTTTTTCCGCGAAACTTGATTAATTTGGGATTCAAGAGTTATGTTCTACTCTCTGAGAATGAAATCGGCTGTGGTAGGATTGTAAGGGCAAAATCAATTAGGGAACTTAGGCAGAAATTGAGGAGAATAAGGGAAGATGTGATAGTTGGCGTTGTTTCTGAAGACCAGTCTGTACTAAGGGAAGCCGTAATGAGGAAGAAAGTCGACATAATCCTCGATTTTGATGGGAGAGAACTTGATTTTAGCACGATAAAATTGGCATCAAGTAAGGATGTGGCCATAGAGTTTGGCCTATCAAAATTTATAAAAAGTAAAGGGCTTAGAAGGGTGAAATTGATTGAAGAGTTAAGGCAGGAAATAAAAATTGTTGAAAAGTTTAATACGCCATTTATAATCACAAGTGCTGCTGAAAGTGCAAAAGAACTTAGGACAAGAAATCAGGTGGAGACCTTCTTCTCCTACTTTGGATGCGACATAATTAAGGCCAGAGCTCATGCAGAGAGAATAATCAGGAGGTATTACGACCCAAAATTTGTGATGGATGGATTTGAGATTGAGCAATAAGAATCATCAAATCACTTTTCATCAAAGTAATGGGTGGTTCTGGCCAACATAAAGTAAAGTCTATATATTTTTTGGCAAATCAAGGCCTATGGATTATTCTTCATTCACCGGTGTACCAACGGGTGCAAGAGAGTTTAGGTATCTTACTTCGGAAATGAAGGATGTAGTAGAGTACCCTGAACTCGATGAAACCGAATTTGAAAAGCTGTTAGATGAAGCTTCCGTGGGTTATGGTGGTGAACTCCCTCATAAGACTAGATCTATCTGTCCAGAAACAAGAGAAATCGTCCCAGCAGTTGTATGGGAAAAAGAGGGGAAAGTCTGGATAACAAAAAAGTGTCCTGAGGGATTTGTTACCGAATTGTACTTTGAGGATGCAAGTATTTTTGAAAGATTTAGGAGGTGGCGTTACAAGAAGAAGGTTCTAAAAACTTCCCACGTGGAAAAGAGTGGAAAAAACTGTCCATTTGACTGTGGTTTGTGCAAACGTCACTATTCGCATACCTGTCTTTTAAACATCGTTGTTACAAACAGATGTGATCTGAGTTGCTGGTATTGTTTTTTCTATGCAAAGGAGGGTCAACCTGTCTATGAACCAACATTGGAACAGATAAGAATGATGTTAAGGAGAGCAAAGGAGGAAGTACCCGCTTGTAACGCCGTTCAATTGAGTCTTGATTACAACGAAAAAATTTTGATTAGGGATCGTCGGGGTTACATCTACCCCGTAAGAATTGGTGAGTTTGTTGACAAAAACTTGAGGAATCCAAAAATTTTGAGTTCCCCGATACCCCACGAGCGAGACACCGTTGATGGGTACAGCGTTCTTAGCTTAAACTCCGGCAATCCAAGTTTTTCACAGGTTTTGGAGGTCATAAGGCATGAAAATAGTGATAGCATCTTTGAGATCGTACTTGAAAATGGTTGGAGAATAAGGATCAGCAAATCCCACAGTGTTTTTAGATATGCTGGTAAATTGGAGCTAACTCGAGCGGCTGATTTAAAAATTGGTGACACTTTGGTTGTTCCCCTTTCCATTCCTCGGGGAAAAAATTCTAAAGAATTCGAAGTTGAAGGAAAAACTATCAGAATATCAAGGGAACTGATGAGATTTCTTGGAACATTTTTGGCCGTTGGTGAAATTCGTGATGGTGAGATCGTCTTAAATTTTGAAAGTCCGGATCAGGCTAGGGAGTATCTGGAGTATGTGGGGATTGATAATATAAAAATAAAAAATAATTCGGTGATCTGTAAGGATGAAAAGCTCGCCTCGTTAGCAAAGAGCTTTGGAAAAGATTGTGTGCCTTGGATAGTTTTTAATGTCGACAGGGAAATGAAAATGGAGTTTTTAAAAGGGTATTTCAGATACGGAGGCAAATATACCGGAAACAGCATTTCGCTGAACTGTAAATCAGATGGTCTAGCCCAGGATCTCGTTTATTTGCACCTCCAGCTCGGAATAACTCCCGATATAGTTTGGAAGGAAGATTGTTTGGAGATCGTTGTTGGAGACAAAGAAATTTCGAAAGCTCTTTGGTACGTTAAAGATACTCCCGAATTTCAAAAAATTAAAGATCCAGATAATAAGCTTGGTTTCTATAAAATTATTAAAATAAATTTGATTCGCCCTAACTCCAAATACCTTTACGATGTCTCTGTTCCATTTACACAATCCTTTTTTGCTGGCTTAGGACCAGTATTGGTGCATAATACTGGAGGAGAACCGACTTTAAGGAGCGATTTGGTCGACATCATTAAGATCGCTAAAGAGGAGGGATATGACCACGTTCAACTGAATACTGATGGAATAAAACTAGCGTTTGACAAGAAACTTCTTGAAGAAACGAATGATGCGGGGGTGAATACTATATACCTAAGTTTTGATGGACTAACGCCCCTCACCAATTGGAAGAATCATTGGGAAGTGCCCTTGATATTCAGAAATGTGAGAGAGATATCCGGACCCGGAATCGTTTTGGTTCCAACTCTGATAAGGAACATCAACGATGGCGAGCTGGGTGGAATAATAAACTTTGGATTGAACCACATTGACATCGTTAGAGGCGTTAACTTCCAGCCAATATCGATGGTAGGAAGGGTTCCAAAAGAGGAAAGGTCTATGTTCCGAATCACAATACCCAAAGCTTTAAGGTTGATTGAAGATCAGACAAACGGGGTAATTTCCGTAGAAGATTGGTATCCGGTTCCAATTGCTGGATACATTGCAGAGTTTTTCGACTCGTTCCTCGGAAAGAAGTATTACATGACTTCACATTTTGCATGTGGATGTGCAACTTATGTCTTTCTTGATGGTAACAAGGTCATACCAATAACGCGATTCATTGATGTTGAAGGGTTTGTTGAATATCTACATACGAAGGCGAATGAAATAAGGGATGAGAAATTGGGAAAGCTGAAGAAAATAAAAATATCTGCCAATTTAATTTTTAATCTTTTGAAGAAATTTTACGACGAAAAGAAAGCTCCAAAGGGTCTGAAGATTCTTAATATCATGAAAGATGCATTTTTGCACGGTACTTACGATTCGTTGGGTGAATTCCACAAAAAAACACTTTTCCTTGGTATGATGCACTTCCAAGATGAATACAACTATGATGTAGAAAGGACAGAGAGGTGTGTAATCCATTATGGTATGCCCGATGGGCGAATAGTCCCGTTTTGTGCATTTAATGTGATCCCAGAATTTTACAGAGACGAAGTACAGCTGAAATATAGCTATACTTGGGAGGAATGGAAGAATTTGAATCCAAACTGGAGTTATAGGAAAGATAAATACTTTAGAACGAAGGAATTTATTAAAAAAATGAGTGAGAGCGAAGTCTATAAAAGAACTTATTTCTTAAATAATTTTTTTGAATAATTTGATTGGAAAATCTTAATAGCTATTTAAACGAAATTTTTTCAAATGAGAGGATTTTTCATTGGGAGATTTCAGCCCTACCACTTGGGACATCATAAGGTTGTTAAAAAGATACTTGAGGAAGTCGATGAACTAATTATAGGGATCGGAAGCGCTCAAGAAAGTCATAGTTTGGAGAATCCATTTACAGCTGGTGAAAGGGTTCTTATGATAGTTAGGGCATTGGAGGAAATCTCTAGTAGCAAGAGAATTTATGTTATTCCGTTGGAGGATATTTATCGTAATAGCCTTTGGGTTTCGCATGTATGCTCAATGGTTCCACCTTTCGACGTTGTTTTCACGAACAATCCTCTCGTTCATAGACTATTTAAAGAGGCTGGGTTTGAGGTCAGACATACGGGGTTAATTAACAGGGGTGAGTATCAGGGGACGGAGATAAGAAGGAAAATCATTGAGGGAGGAGATTGGGAAAAGTATGTACCAAAAGCAGTGGTTGAGGTCATCAAAGAGATAGATGGAATATCGAGATTGAGGGAAATAGCTGGAAAAGATTTTTAATGAGCTTTACCGTTTTTTGGAAGGATGCAAAAATCTACTACAACGTTAGAACTTACGGAAGCTTTGTTTTAAGCTCTTCTTTTACAGATGAGCCAATTTATGCTCTCAAAAAAACGAATCTTGCCAGAAAAATCGAAATGTATTTTCTTGGAGAGCGAGTGGATTTTTCGGATATAAAAGTAAAATTGTTAAATCTAAATGAGTTCACAAAGAGAGTTTTATTATCAGTGAGAAAGATACCCTACGGGAAATGTATTACATATAAAGAGCTGGCAAAATCCCTTTCAACATCTCCTAGGGCTGTAGGCAAAGCGTTATCAAAAAACCCAATTCCACTAATTATCCCTTGTCACAGAGTTGTCTCTAAGTCAGATATAGGTGGTTACTCAGCGGGAGTAAAGATAAAGGAAAAATTACTTAATTTGGAGGGAATAATCCGATAAATTGTTTGTGACAAGATTTAAAAACAACTAGCGAAAAATTATTCCAAGCTCCGGTGGTGTAGCCCGGCCAATCATACGGGACTCTCGATCCCGTGACCCGGGTTCAAATCCCGGCCGGAGCACATTTCTTTTTGGTTAAATTCCCTTTTTAATTCCCAGCCCTTGAACTTCCACGATTAAGTTGTCTCGTGCCCTAGCCTTTAACCATCTTTTAATGTCTTTTGTTTGAACTTTGTTTGGATTTCTGAGTATTAGAATTTGTTCTTTTACTGTCATTTTTGGATTTAGAATTACTAATTTTCCCAAATTTCTTCTACTAATAGAATACTAATAGAATATTGTTTTAGAGATACCATTTATCAACTAAAGCTCTCAATAAAAAAGCATGAAATTACTGAATATTTCAGGGGGGCAATCACTAAGCTTTACCTAGACACGTGCGTATGGTGTAGACCATTCGATAAAGCTGATGAGAGAATTTTGAAAGAAAGTGAAGCTTTAGTGAAAATTTTGAGAATGGCAGATAAGGGGCAGATAGAAATTTTAGGTTCAAGTGTATTACTGGCAGAGATATCTCTCATATCACTAGAAGAGAAGAGAGCAGCCGTAGAAGCTCTAATAAGGAAATCATGCCGCATTCTGAAACTTAGATGTCACATATCTTGCAGAAAGAATAATGAAAGATTGTGAAATTGATGCTATGGATGCTATGCATTTGGCTATTGCATCCTTAAATGCTGATATTTTCATCACAGTTGATGAGGAGTTGCTGAAAAAAGCTAAGTGTTTGGAAAAATATATAGATGCAAGGAACCCAATCGATATAGTATGAGGAGTGAAGAAGTTATGCTTAAAGCTATAAAAATACTCGAAAAGGAGCTTACTAGTGAAGAATTTCTAATCTATCTGCAAGCTATTACTAAAAAGACCGGAGACTCTGTCAAAGAGCTTAGAGAAAAAACAAAAAAACTACATATAAGCAATGTTATTGAGATGGCGAAAAAGTTTGAAGATTAGAAATAAAACTAATTATTCATTCTTTAACCTAAAGTTATGTTTTACACCTGCAGAAATTGATATGAATCCCGAAATAATGCAAACCATCTCGTTATTAGAAGCGAGGCTGAATGCATCTCTTGAGATGGCAAGAGCAAAACATCAAGCTCAGATTGAGCAGAAAAAAGTATCTTGAACGGGCTCGTGTCACTTCTTAATAAGCTAATTGGAAAAACTCAGGCTGAGTTAAAGCAATATTTTCAAATCCAGCAAGAATCAAGAATAAAGTAATATACGA
>CAZPML010000094.1:0-6019 GCA_964587675.1 uncultured archaeon | reverse complement strand
TGCACTTCCTCTTCATAACCCAGCGAGTTGAAGACGTCGCTTCAACGCCTGAAGGCAGAACATTGCTTGAGCAGGCTGCAACAGCGATACTGCTCAGACAGGAGAGGGAGGGGGTTGACACGCTCGGGAACATCTACAAGCTAAGCGAGGGAGAGATGAACGTCTTGATAGCTGCAAGCCCCGGAGAGGGGATACTCAAGGTCGAGAACGTGAAGGTCAGCTGCCGCATAGCAGTCACCGAGGAGGAGATGAGGGCTTTCACGACGACGCCAAAAGCTTAAATAAATTCCCAGCGATTATTTTCAATGCTGAGCAGTAGATCCGTCGAGATCCTGCTGCTCCTCACCAACGGCGGGCTGCGTTTTTCGGATATAGTTTATACCCTAGACGTGAATCCTAAGGTAGCCTCAGCATCCCTGGATGAGCTGATTTTCGTGGGATTGGTTAGGAAGGGCGACGGAAAGTACTACCTTACGGGGAGGGGGCTTAGGGCAGCAGCTATAGTTCGCAACGCCTACGATCGGGTGTTCAGCGTATCTCCCTGATCCTTCCGGACTTTCTCGCTGCAACCTCCCTGGTTGCAAGTCCGGCAGCGGAATCTTCCTCCCAAGAAGCGAAGCTTTCAACGCTCGGAGATTTCACGACCTTTCCGATTTCCAGCCTATCCACACCTTTCTGCTTTTCAATATCCCTCACTTCGCTCTCGCAAATCCTAACCTGCACCCTCTCCTTTTTCGAGGTCAGGGCGTAGCGAAAAGCTCCGAAAACGAGGGATGTCAATCCCATGCTCTTCGATGGATAGACGGAAGCGAGGAAAATGGAGAATGCGATGGCAGCCGAGAAAGCTATCACCTTCCAGCCTGCGGCAACGATCAGGAACATGGAGAAGAGGAGGCCCAGCACGTGTCTAACCCTCAGATACCAGAGGATCCTCTCGTCCAGCACCCCTATCTCCCTGACGCTGCAGAACCTGAGGTTCCTCGCCCTGAACCCGCTCACGCATTTAGTGGATTGATGTATTTATAAAACCGCTTTTTAATTTCGTTTACTATTTTTAAACTTAATTTTGGGCTTCAAAAGCTTAAATCCAACCAAAAGGTAATTACTATATATTTATAGAAATTTAATATCAAAATTAATATATAATTAAAACAACACTTAATTATGCATCCCGCAACAACCAAGTGCAGTTGCGGGGGAACGATAATCAGGAGAGGTCACGAGTACTTCTGCTCCTCCTGCGGTCTTGTCTACGGAACGGATGTTATAACCTGCTTTTCCGACATTCAGAGATCTTTTCCCTCTACCTCGAAGAACCCCGTAAGACTTGGATCGAGGTGGAGGGGGAAGTACGGCTCCCTCTACTCAAGCGGCGAGAAGAGGGTTGCGAGAGTCCTCGACTATATAAGGACGTACGCGAACGGAATGCCAAATCCAGCAATTGAGAGGGCAATATACCTGGCAAGAAAGCACGTGAAAGAGGTTGCTGGAGGGAGCCTAGAGGCATTCGCAATTGCTTGCCTTGAGAAGGCTGCGAGGGAGTTCTGCCTTGAGTCTGTCGTGAAGAGGGTTGACAACTTTTTCACGAGGAAGAGGGTGAGGAAGTACCTTCGAGAGGTCCTGGGCAATCCCATACCCGACGTGAGGTGCAGGATACTCCGCGAGATTCGAAAGCTTTGCGCTAGGCTTGGTGTCAGCTACAATGATTGCTTGGCCAAGTTCTCGCAATACGAGGAGTTGTTGGTGGGTCACAGGCCAAACACCGTCGCTGCTACGGTAGTTTACTGCGCCACTAACGGAAGGCTCTCCCTGAAAAAGGTCAGCTGCGCCGCTAACGTTAGGCCCGACACTTTAAGGAGTGCAGTCAGGAAAATTAGAATATATGAAGGCAACTGGAATCAATACTAATTCTATTTCTATACATCGATAATTTTCGACGTGTTACATTGCTTCAATTCAAGATTGCAGATTTTTAACGAATCAAATCTTCTAGCCTTGCCAGATCCAAAAGAAGCTGAGGTACCGATTATCTGATCTAGCGACAATTTTAGCTATCAAATATTGTTTCAAGATACTTTACCAAATTTCTGAGAGCTTTCTGAACGTTTTCTGGTTGCGCTTTCAAGATTATTTCTTTGACTGAAGTGTTATTTGACTCAATAAACTCATCCACACACTCTTTTGCAGAATCGTATTTCTTGGTTTCTCCTTCATCAATTAAATTTTCTAGCATTAGGAGTCGGAGCACGTGGTCGTCGATCGTGTGCTTTTCGTAAGGCATGCTAAGATCACCCACGACCTTCACTAAGATCCTGACTTTAAATCCTGACCGGATCTCAAAAACATCTCCGCTAATTTTCACCAGTTCTACACCACCAACTCTAGCTCGAAGAGAATTACAGATGGACTCAGCCCGATCCTTAGGTTTTTGTTTGTCTGCATCGATGATGATTGGCACATCCCTGAGAGTTCTTGAAACAGTGGCCAATGTTGCGATGTAAACTGCAATTTCGGTGATTGCATCCTTTCCTTCACAGTCCGTTACAGCTAATCCTCTCAGGGTTTTGAATACCTTACTTGCAACACTCTTTAGAACTTCCGAATCTCTCTTCCCTTCACACAAGAAAATAACCTCAAGCTTTTTCCCCGTCACATCCCTTGCCATCTTATAGAAAGAGTTCTCCTTGGGTTTGAGTTGCAGTATTTCGGTCACGCTACCAACCCCATTAGATAAGGTCGAGAAAGCGAGGATCAAATCCCATCCTTTCTAAAACATCGATGTTCTCACCAGTAAGCTCTCTCGCGCTAACTTGGCCTCGTTCATCTCTCTCGAAGAAGTAAATGCCCACATCAATCCTCTTTTCCTCAGAGATGTTTTTCAGCAACCTCAGAAGTTCCAAGCTATGGGTGGTTATGAAAACCTGTACGTTGTTCTGCTTTACAAGCTTTAGAAACATATCGAGAGTTTTGGCGAGCCCAGATGGGTGCTGGTGATTTTCAGGTTCCTCGATCAGAAGGACTGTGTCCTTTGAAAGGGCTGCGATCATTGTGAGAAGGACAGCGTATCTAGCTCCATCTCCAAGGTCGTCTACTCTCAGAGTCGTATTTGGTAGTTTAACAGCGAGCTGGTATGTTTTTCCGTCGTAGGTCGTATAAGTCAGATCATCGACATCAACTTCATAACCCTCTTTCAAAACTTCTACTACTAGCTTGTCATGTCTCTTCTTCAACAGCTCATTCCAGAGTTTTTTCTCTACGATATCCATTTGCTGAACCAGAGAAGTATCAATGAACATGAAATTGGAGAAAAACATGTTTATTTTTTCGAAATTTTTGGCTATCTTTCCTATACCTTCCTCAAATGTTGAAGGATGTGCATGTTCCGTTACTCTTTCCTTGGATTTAGCAAACTTCTTCTCTATTATACACAAATGATCATAATCTTCAAATGATTCTTTCAAAAGAGGATGGATGTGCCAATCAAAAAGATCTACTTGGATTACTTCGGAGTCAAGATTAATTTTAATGCAAATGGAGGAGCTAGTGTCATATTCGTACCACAGAGTGTCCTTAGCATTGTCCCAGCTAAACCCCCTGTAGCACCTTCTATTTAGTAGGTAATCTATCTTATTACTAACTGTAGAGAACTTTTCTTCAAAATAAAAAGCAGCCGAAGCTAAATATAAGCTTTCGAGAAGGGAGGATTTACCGCTGTTATTTCTCCCGATGAAAACATTTACCTTCTTTAGATTATCCAGCCTACAGCTCTTAATTCCACGATAATTTTGCACTAACACAGATTTTATCATTATCTTTCACCTTTCCCACCTTTCCCAAATTTTCCCTTTAACTTCTTGATTAGCCATCCCTTCCTATTATGTAGAACTACCATTAACGAGAACTTAAGTTTTATTGATATTATAAATTCTCCATTAAGAAACCGGGTTTTATAAATACGAGTGTTCTCGAACTGCGGGTGGTCGGGTGAGTGTAAAGGCGTTGGTGAGGATAGCACGAGCGATGGCAAGAGTGGCAGCATTCCTGCAGGCAGTGCTATCGTTTCAGGGATTTCTAAAACCGTCCGAGCAACCGATCTGGAAAGACAGGAGAGCTATAAGCGATGCGGTTGCGGTGGCATTGCTCCTAACGATGGCGATCGTCATGGCAGCCGCCATAGGTGCTGTGGCTCTGAGCAAGGCACCCACGGCGTCAGCTCCGGTTGCACAGCTGAGCATACACTCCTCCAACGGTAAAATAGTAATAGACCACATAGGAGGGGATGCGATAGATCCCGGAGACATGAGGATAGTGGTCTACAACCTGCCATCTGGAACCGTGCTCGACAGTCCTATCGACAATCCAACCATTGACACCGACGTCAGTCCAACTGGGGTTTTCAACGTCGGAGACAAGATAATTCTCGACACGACAGACTTGACTAATCTCACCGACGGTCAGTACACGGTGAAGGTTATCTTCGTACCGCTCAGCAAGCCAATAGCTGAGAGCAACGTCTTCGTGAGCAGCTGACCTTATTTCTTATTTCTTTTTTATATTTTATGATCCGCCTGTTCAAGAAAAAAAGGCGTGAAGTAGAGCTGGGTAAGATTCCTGAGCCGGAAATCCCGAAGAATGCGGTCGATGTCTACGAGCTTGAGAATGTGAAGGTTGCCATCACAGACAAGTACACCGTTATCGAACCGCCAAGACCCGAAAAGCTCGATGAGATCATCAGAAACGTCATGCTCTGCTTCATGAAAGTTAGGGAGGGTAGCGAGGAGGAGAGATTGCTCAGAGCTTTTCTCGAATACGCTTCAGACGTTGGAATGTCTCCCCAAGAAGCTTCGGCAGCGTGGTACCACGTCAGGAATGCATGTCTTAGAGCTGGAAAGATCACGCCATTTCTTGCTGATCCAAACGTTGAGGATGTCAGCTGCAGCGGCAGCGAAAAGCCAGTCTACATCTACCACTCTAAGTACGGCTACCTTCCAACGAACGTTTCGTTCACCCACGAGGAGCTCGAGAACTTCGTTCACTCGGTTGCCCAGAAAGCCGGCTTCACTTTGAGCTACGACAGCCCGATCGTTGACACAACGCTGTACGATGGAAGCAGGATAAACATAACCATAAGCGTAAGCAGGGAGCCGAGCTTCACTATAAGGAAGGTAAAAGTAAATCCTTATACACCCATCCAGCTCGTCAGGAACGAGACGCTAACGCCGGAGATGGCTGCTCTTTTGTGGTTAGCAGTAGAGAACCGCTGCTCACTGATGTTCATCGGCGGGACTGCTACCGGAAAAACAACAGCCATGAACGCAACTGCTTTCTTCATCCCTCCCAACTCCAAGATAATTTCCATCGAAGATACTTATGAACTCCTGCTCCCCCACGAGAACTGGACCCCCTTCATCACGAAGGGGGAAATTACGCAGCTCGACCTGGTTAAGGTCGCTCTGAGACAACGTCCGGAGTACGTGATAGTCGGAGAGGCGAGGGGTCTTGAAGTCAGGGAGATGTTTTCGGCGATGGGAATTGGCCATACAGTTCTTACGACGTTTCACGGAGCTACAGCCGCAACTGTCTTTCGAAGGCTGAGTGGCGAGCCTTTTCTCATAAAAAAGGGAGCAGCTCACGCTCCTCGATTTTGTAGTGACGATGGCTTTTGTGGGAGATAAGAGGAGATGCGTTAGCATAGATCTTGTTGGAACCGCTAACGGAGAGAGGCTCGTCGGGAACATCTTCGCATCTCGCATCGCGGGCTTCGAAGACGGAAAGTTCTTCACAAAAAACCTGAAGGAAGCCTTTGATAGAATGGGCGAGAAGAGCTTCAGGAGTGTTAATGCGGTTAGAAAAGACTTCGAGGAGAGAGTAAAAGCATTGGAGCGGTTTCCGGAGGATCCAAGAGGTTTCTTCGACATGCTTGGCGAGTACTGCAGGAGGAGGAAAAATGAGGTCTGAGGCGGGGATCGCTTACGTAGCTGCAGCAGCAATCCTGCTAATGATATTCACGGCCCTTTAC
>CAZPML010000093.1:0-6023 GCA_964587675.1 uncultured archaeon | reverse complement strand
AATTAGGGAATGTAAGTCTCTTTCAACCTTCTCCCAAAGAATTAAGTGTCTTATTGAATTGTTTGATGAGACGGAGGACGGTATGGTTGTGTTAGAAATAGGAAGGGAGTATAGAAATCAAGGGCTCATAAGTGGTGATTTAGGGCTGTTAGAAAAAGCCGTTAAATACTTTGATGAAGCGGCGGAAAAATTTCTGATGGAGAAATTTAAGAACTTAGCAATTAGAGAGAAAAATGAAACTTATATGGAAAAAATTAGGGAGGCTTTCAAAGATACAGATGCGAAAATAATTGATGGAAATTCCATACTGGAGTATAGGAACTTCATGAGCCGTTTAATAAGTTAGTTTTTGCGTGATTTGGGATGAAGATTGAAGAGCTATGGGATTTAATAATTTACGAGAGAAAGCTTGCATTAAAAGAAATTTTGAGTGAAGCAAGGATTTATTATGCGGACATAATTGAAGTTTCCAGTAATGTCGTGGATATGCAGCTTCCTGAGGCAAAATTTTTTGAAGTCGGCGATGTGATTGGCTATTTTTCAGGTAGGGAGGCTAAGATTCTTGGGACGGTGTTAAACGCTGAAGATGAATTCCTATCCGTTTATGTAGCTGGGAAGGAGTCTGAAGATTTGTCTGAAACATACAGGCTTCGGATATTTGAGGCGGAGCCGCTTATTTCCTATGATCTTCAATTAGAGTTAATTGATTCTATACTGGATGGAATTGAAGGAAGCTATGCGGTCAAATTATTTTTTAATAATTTGACTCTTGGGGATTTGGAGGTAGTAGAGCCTCTTATTGATAGGGCAAGTGTAGATGGAGAGTTTGAATTAGATGAGTTTCAATGCGAAGCTGTTGAAAAGATTCTGTCTTTAAGGGATGATGATCTTCTACTGATTATAGGTCCTCCTGGAACCGGAAAAACAAGGGTGATTCAAAAGGCGGCTTATCTTTTAATGCAGAGGGGAGAAAAGGTTCTTATATCATCCCATACAAATCGAGCAGTTGATAATGCCTTAGAAAAACTTCCAGTAGAAAAATGTTTGAGGGTTGGAAGGCCGGAGAAGATTCTCCCAAATTTGAGGAAATACATGCTTAGTTATAAAGCAAAAACTTCATTAGGGAAAAGACTCGACGCTATCGAGAATCGTATTAAAGAGCTAAAACGGGAAAAAGCCGATTTAATGCGGCATAAACTCTGGCTCAGAAAAATAAGAGGAGGTTCTCTACGGAACGTTTCGTTTAAGGTTCGAAATGAATTGAAGCGCGTAAATAGGGAGCTAGCAGATCTGTTTTCAGCGAGAAATAGCTGGCTTAAGATTGAAAGCGAGAGGCTTGTGAATCGAACAGCTATCATAGGATCAACTCTTATTAAATCGCAACTTTATCCACTAGCGAATACGAGGTTTGACATAGTGTTTATAGATGAAAGCAGCCAAGCTTCAATAACTTTAGCTTTGCTAGGTATGGTTAAAGGGAAAAAGTGGGTTTTAATAGGGGATCATAAACAGCTTCTTCCAATCTTTAAATCAGTTAAAGATTATAAGCGTCAAGAAGAATTAAGCGCCTTTGTAAATTTATTGAAGAAGTATAAGAAACGCAGCTTATGGTTAAGAATGCATTATCGTAGTAATTCTAAAATAATAGGTTTCTCAAGCAAATATATTTATGATTCTATGGTGAAACCATCTCCAAAATGTGCGAACTTCAAATTGGTTTATGAAAGACCTCCAAAACTAGAATTATTAGATCCTGAAAAACCAGTTGTGTTCGTGCACTGCCGAGGAACATCAATTCGTGGAGAAAGGTCCTTCTATAATGAAGCAGAGCAGGAAGCATGTCTAGGAATCACTACGGATCTCCTAGAAGCTGGAGTGAAACCTGAAAATATCGCAATTATAGCTCCTTATGTAGCTCAGAAGAAACATTTAGCTTCAAAGATTCATGAAAGCAATCTAGAAGTAAATACTGTGGATGCTTTTCAAGGAAGAGAGAAAGATGTTGTGATCTTTAGCGTTACAGCTACCACTCGAAGAACATTAAAATTCGCTTCTAATCCTAACCGTTTAAATGTTGCCTTTACCAGACCAAAATATAAACTTATAGTGGTTGGCAACGGCAAGGCAATCGTCCAAAACGATGATCTGCTAATTTATAAGTTTTTGGAATACACTTACGATTTAAAAGCCATATACGATTGGGATAAGAAAAAATGGTTGATTTAAAAAAATCTTTATATTCTTTAAATTTATTTAGCAATATTGGGGGTGTTATGAAATTTCATTTTTCCAAAAAAGATAATGCTATATCCTTAATTCAAGATTATGTTCCATCTGGAATAGAACAAATAAGCATTCGAATAAACAGAACTTTACCAAAGGGACGATACATATTAAAAATTTTAAGTAGTAGTGGAGAAGAAATCGGATCCGCAGAATTTAAAGTTTTTGAAAACTTTGGAGGCATAGTGGCTGTTGAACGAATTGATGCTGAAGATAAGGTTTTTCTGTTCTTAGTAACAAAGAACAGGCTTAAACAACAGGTTTCCGTTGATATTGAGGTCTGGCCGCCACAAGAAAAAAGAAGTGAACAAATGCAACCGCTTCTTTTAGAACAGAAAGTTTTGGAGGAAGGAACAAGCTCGGTTACTCTTGAGCTAGACAAGCATAGATGCGGAACTCTAGAGTTGCCACTTATTGTAAAATTAAAATCGAAGGAGCCACTTATAGAACCGGATGAAGATAAAAGGGAAAAATCTGTCGATGTTCGTCCTTTAAACCTTAGGAGAATAAGCCAAGGGATGGAATTACAAGAAGATGTTAAAGCTAAGATTGAAAATGAAAATATTAAGAAGAAGAGGTTAGCTGGGCTTTTTACAGATAGAGCGAGCACATGGTAATCAGATTGGTAATTAACAACTCAGTAAAATGTACGCTGATAAAAGGATATAAGATCACGTAAAGAACTGCCAGAATATTTTGTATGAGTGGGTTTTCTCCTAAGGAGTTAAAGACTATGAGTTCTCCACTCATTATCAATAAGTGTTTGATTAAGTGCCTCTTTTTTGGCTAATATCTTTCTGAATGGCGATAAGCTAAATTTTCTTCCAAGCATTATTTTCTTGTATAATAGATAAACTAAGGAGCTTACTGGAAAGTAAAATAGGTCCCCTTTCTGTAGGTCTTCGAAGTTTCTTGCTAAAAATGCTCCATAAACATTTTTATTTTTATATTTGAGTTTGGCGTCTCTAACATATTCGTTTAACTTTCTTCTGTCTTCGGCGTTAGGTTTATAGTCAAATATGTTTTTGCAGTCATAGACTATTATTATCTCATCGATTTTTGCTTCTCCATCAGGATACTCGCCTACAACTTTATGCCCCAATTGTTCAACCTCAAAGCCCAAGGAAGTCAACAAATGGTAACATTTATCTTCGAAATCATTATCACTAAGTTCCCCATCAATTAAGTCCAGAAAATATTTGCCAACATAGTCTCTCCAGCCTATAACGGGTTTTCTTGCTTCTACAAGTTCAATCCATTCTTTTGGAGGTTCTTCTCCTAAAGCCTTTAAAATCTCTAGAATTTTAGTTACTTCCACTACTGTAAATAAGCTGGTCGCAGAAAACGATTCCAAAAAACTTTGCTAGGTATAGAAGACTCGCGGATTGGTTCTATACGAAAATAAGGTTGTTCCGTCCCCTCATTGAAGCGCATACCTGTAACTTTTAAATATACAATCTCTTTATGCGTGCGATCTACATGCTCTCCTTTAAGCCTCCCTTTTATGTAAACTCCTAGAGCTGGTAATGGACAACTGTTTACTAACTTATCCCACTCCGGAAGTTCCCTGTAACTTCTACCTGGATAAGGCGCCTCTCTGGCCCGCGTCCAGTAATCCTCTGACCAATGAGTGTAAAGTACCAATACTCTATCACTCATCCCTTATTCATCCCAAACAATAGATAGATTCCCTTCTTTTTATAAATCATTTATTCCAGCAAATTCATTCATCTAAAATTTTAAGGCGGGAAAATGACAGTCTATCATATTGATTTTTTGTGACCTTCTCTCTTTTATGTGATGATTCATGGAGCTAATGGATTAAAGATCTGAGTATCTTCACTTTTACGAGCCAAGATCATAGTATTGTTAAGGAGAGAAGTTACTGTAACTACGTCTATTTCTACAACTGATAGTAATATGGATCTAATAAAAGGATTTGTAGAGGGCGATTACAAATACATAGTTACACTTTTTCCATATGATGTACTTCTCAGCCTCGATCATAGAACTATAAGAAGGGAAGCACATCTGGATCCGGGAATCCTAACAGTAAATAAGAATACAATAGAGAAAAAATCCAGAACTATTAACAAATTCTTATCTGTTCAATTCGATGCCAAAGCTCGTTCATTAAGAAAGTCTTGGCAATATAAGCATGTACTCAAATTTATTATCCATGAAATGCCATATAAATTGGAAACATTAGAGAAATATATTGCTTCAATGAGATTATTGCTTAGCAGCGCTCCTTAAAAAGACATCTACTTAATGTTTTGCAATCAATAAACACTTCAGTTCTCCTCTTTCTGAAAAGAAGGTATGAAATCTTTTATATTAAGTTTATTCCATTCTTCAAAACAAACATAATATCTTAACAACATTTATCGCGATTTTTCTTTTAAAAGTTTTTAAGAAGGATAACGATAAGGTATAAGAGGCTGAAGACAATTTCCTAGGGCTAATCTGGATAACATGTATACTCATAATCCCAAAGGTTTTTGAAGTAAGTTCCCATTTGCGTAAAACGTTGGCTTCGCAATGCCTCTCATGAATAGTTCATAGTTGCCCGCTCATGTGGGCGATGTACACTCCCCCCGTTGTTATCTTTATTATGTTGTATTTTCCTCTTCTCTCTCTTTTTATGTAGCCGTCTTCCTCAAGCTTTGCCAGTATCCGCTTATTCAGTTTCATTAGGTAATTGAATCTCTTCTCTCTTGGCACCTTTCGCCATGGCGCGCAGCCCTCGAATCCCTCAATTCCTTCGTAGCCTAGATATTCGGCTATCTCAGTTGTTTTCATTCCCCTTTTTTCCTTGCAGAGTTTCACCAAGACTTTTATTCCGTCCTCCTCTGGTAGCTGTATTGGGAAAGTCTCTAAGACTTGTATTTTGGGCTTTTCGCTGCATATGCTGAGGCCGTGCTCCATCTTATCCTCTAAGCTCTCTGAGTACCTCTCCGCCGAGACGTAGTAGGCCTTCACCTTATGAGCCATCGCAGCCAGCGTAGCGGCTGCTGATGCAAGCCTCCCACTACTTGAAATGTTGATGTAAACCCTATTTCCCTTCCTCTTCTCCTCCACTATAATACGCGATATGCTTCTCAGCAGCTCAAGCATGTTAAACATGTCAACGACCTTACAATCAACTTTAATACCTAAACTTCTCAATTTGTCGGTAACCTTCCTGACGTAATACTTCTGTTTCTCCACCATCTCCTCGGAGTACTTACCAAACGTTTCAGTCACAGCCAAGATGTAGACCCTATTGGCTTTATACCTCTCGAACGGCTTCACAGCCCTATCAATCTCATGGCCCAGCGGAACGATGTGCACTATCTCCTCTATCTCCCCCAACCATTAAGCCTCCCGCAATTAAATACTAATCATGTTAAATATGTTAAGTATGTTAAAGCCATTAAGTTTTTCTATACTTCCTCCAAGCATTTAGTTAGGTGGGGAGACTGATGGGAGAGGATGATATGATTGGTGTGTGGTACTGGTTTGAGTTGTTAGAGGAAGAAGAGAAAGAAGAAAAAGGAGGTAGGAAGAGAAAGTGTTCTCCAAAGGATTCTCAAAAGAAGAGGGCAGGTCAATAGGAGAAATAATACAGCGTATCGATGAGGCAATTCTAACCCTCGATACGACCCTTGAAGATCTAAAGGATATAAGTGCCACGTTAAAGTCGCTTCTAGAAACTGAAGAAGAATCTGAGGTATTCGAGTGCATAGACATTGAAGAGA
>CAZPML010000092.1:0-6162 GCA_964587675.1 uncultured archaeon | reverse complement strand
TCTGGACAGTCGAAGGTAACCATGGGAGAGTTGGGAAGAGAAATAGCGAGAAAACTAACTACGATCGCATATTTTACAAGCGACTTGCAGACAGGTTTGAATCAAATAGCAAGGTTGAAGTTTACCTATCGCGGATGCTTGCTTCGTAAAGATGGATGAAATTCTCCTTCAAACACTCATTTACGATGTTTTAAACACATTACAACCTGATTTGATCAAAATGGGCAAGAAAAGCTCGACAGGAGTTACAACGATCCATCTAAAGCATGACTATTTCAAGATTTGGGAGAGAGTTCTTAATGGATTGGTTGATGAATTTACAAAATTGCTCGAGGAAGAGTCTAATATTCAGCAGAAGAGAACAGAGTTGAAGGAGGAGTTGATTAAGTTTTTAGAGCTTTGCTAAATTTTTTCAGTTCTTTTACAAGAACATTGAGCTCTTCTTCGTTCCAAAGCATGCATTCCTCTTTTATGCATTTACCAGCCTTATGGCCGTAATTAAAAGCAAATGGACAGAATTTAGTATTTTCACTTTTCTTACCGAACATACCTTCTTTTAAAGTCCATCAAATTTTAGATTTTCGATGGAATCACTAAGAGGTCTGTACGTTCTAATTGAATTCGTTGATAGAGCTTCAGAACCAATTAAGCAAGTAAATAGAGCTGTAACCCAATTCAAAAGAAACATTGAAAGTACTACAAGGCCGATTAGAGACTTACAGGCTAAATACCTCTACATGACTCAAACCTTCGAACAAAGTGCAACACAATCAAAGTTCTTTTTCACGCAGATGGATTTAGCGGCAAAAGAGGCAGCGATAAGAACAAAATATGCAGCAAAACCGGTTCAGGAATTGGCCATAGCTTTCGAGAGAGCAAAAATAAGAGTTAAAGAATACGCAGACTCAATGAAAACTAGACTTTCCAAACTTACAGAGCTCGTAAACAAACACAAGATGGCTATTGCAGCAATTGGAGCTACATTATCTGCTATTGGATATGGCGGTTTCAGAGTTTTTGGAGGATCAGCAAAAGACTTTGAAAGAGCAGTAATGGAAATGCAAGCTCGAACAACTTTAACAGCCAACCAACTTAAAGAGATGACGGAGGTTGTTAAAGATCTTGCAAGGACTAATTCTGACTCGTTTAAGACGATCTCAGAAGTTGTAACGATTTTAACCGAAAGATATGGCTATTTAGGCAAGGAAACGAGAGAAACAGCTCAGGCAATACTTGACTTTGCCAAAGTAACGGGAACAGATGCTGTAACAGCTGCAAATTCAATAAGCGTTGCAATGAAAGCTTTCAGCATTCCAGCATCGCAAATGTATGAGGTAACTGATACGCTAATTGCTGCACAACAACGTTTTGGTGTTCAATCAGCTTATCTAATTGAATTGCTGAAAAGTAATGCAGCCCCACTCAAAATGCTCAATTTATCATTTAGCGAGGCTGTTGGGTTGCTTGCAGCCCTAGAGGCGAATGGTGTTAACGTTGCGAGAGCTCTAATGGGTTTAAGGTCAGCAGCAGCTAAGGGTATTGACGTTAAGAAAACCTTAAGGGAGCTGGCAGAAATAAGGGATTCAACAGAGAGAACTAGACGAGCTACAGAAATATTCGGTTCATACGCAGGACCTGGCCTCTCGCGAGTGTTAGAGGGTGGAACAAAAGCCCTAGATAAGTTCATGTTGAAGATAGACGATGTAAGAGGGACGACAAGGAAAGCAAGTGAAACAATCGATAAAAGCTTGTCAGAGCAGATAGACATCCTGAAAAATAATTTAACGATTCTTGCTGTAGAGGTTGGCAAAGCGCTATTGCCAATTATGAAGGGCGTTGTTAGCATCCTAAGAACTCTGACAGATACATTTGAAAAGCTTCCAGCACCAACTAAGGGAGTTATTGGAGTTACAGCTGGACTTGTGACAATTGCCTCAGCTGTTGTTGGACCGCTATTAGTTCAAGCTGCAGCATGGGGCTGGTTGACAGAAAAGATCGACTTATTTGCAAAAATTAACAGATTACTGCAAGGAGGACTATTCAGATCAATTGGTATTTTAAAAACATTTGCAGCCACTCTATGGTCCACTTTAGCCCCAATGCTTCCATGGATCGCATTGATTGGAGGGTTAGTAGCAGCAATCCTATTGTTGCAGGATGTAATGGTTAAGGGATGGGAGAAAAGCTACCTTGGAAGATTTGTTAATTGGCTCCTAGAGAGGCTCCCATTCTTGAAACTAGTCGCCGAAAATGTTGCTAAAGCCATAAACTGGCTCAGACAAGGTGTGGATTGGCTCACCAGCATGATAGGAAGCTTTACGACTCAAATCACACGAACCCTCGACACCCTCGGACCGATGAAGTATCTCTTGCTTGGTCCAGCTGGACAGAAATTGTTGAGAACGGGAGAGAAATAATTTGCTATATTGATAATTTAAGTGAATTCAGTTTAATATCTCCTCTCCTGAGGTATTTTGGAGTTAGAATTATCAGTCATTTCCCATGTAACTTTAAATGCAAGGAAAGTCTTAAAATAGCAAAGAAATGGCTTGGAGTCATGTACGATTTAGATGCTGATGCAACTGAGTGGTTAAAACATCTTCTTTCAAAAATTCAACGATGGGATAGTTTGAATGGAGTTGTAGAGGTACACACTCCTTATTTCATAGGGATTACACATACATATCCATATATTGATAAAAAGAGAGTAATAATAAACAATAACCAGTTACGAATTCGTCCTAAAATCTTTCCAATATTTATCGTAAATTTTTTCAGCTCTTCCTCATCTTGAAAATCGTAATACCCCAAATCAACATCTCCACGCAGCGAATGGCCCATCAGAATTTTCTTCACTGCTGTTGGCATCCCAAGACAATCTGATTGCTGAGAGAAGAACTTGCGCATGTGCTTCATTCTGAGCTTTTTCCTGTTGCATTCGACATCCAATCTCTTGAAATCTTTCTCGATCGTACAGAGAGGAAAGAGGTGAGAAGTTTTCAGAGAAACTTTATCGAGAAAATCTATAAGCGCCCCTCTTGCTTCCTCGCTGAAAAACGTTATGCGATCCTCGTAGTCTTTGGTCTTGGTGGCTGAGAGGTATATCGTGCGTGAGCTAATATTAATGTCATCGAGAGTCAAAGAGTAGAGTTCGAAGGCTCTCAAGCCTGATGTAGCGGCGATAAGGATTGCCGCCCTGAGCCTCAGGTATTTTGACTCCGACAAACTCCGAGCTTGAGAGATTAGTGATTTAATGTGAGATTTCTTGTTGACTGTTTCTCTCCTCTTAGGTAGCTTTGGAGGCTGAATGAGGTCTGCAGTTTTCGGGTCTATCAATCTGAGCAGCCTTCGGATGTCTATAACGTAGCTCCTCAGGGTTTTGGGTGCAAGTTGCTTTTTTAATTTGTTTATATAAATTATTATGTCGTTAAGATTACAAGAGTACACATTTCCTCAGAAAAGCGGGTTAATCGGTTTTTTACTTTCTTTTATTTGTTCTTCTGAAACACCAGCAAGCTGCATTTGGAAAACAATTTTGTCGATTTCCTCTGCAGATCATTCAAAAATATGCCCCCGCCGGGAATTGAACCCGGGTCGAGGAGTCCGCAGCCCCTCAGGATATCCACTACCCCACGGGGGCTTAGATTAATTCTACGATTTCTACAAAAAAGTTACTGAATACTTCCAAAACCTTCTATCCATATTTACCTATTCATTTGCAATTGTGGAAGTTAATCGTCTAGCATTTTTGTAGGTTACTAGAGCCTGAATACTATCCCAGCGTATCCAACAACTGAACTCTTGTCTGCCACATCACCACTTGTCGAGTAATCTACCAAATGAGGCTTCGCATCTTTTTTATTTGCATAGTACATTGCAACTCCGATGCAACCGTAGCCACATACGCTAGCTTGCAATTTATAAATTGTCCTGTAATATTGATCAATGTCTCTAGAGATGATCGTGTTTATGACTATCTCATCTAACTTTCTGCATTCATCATCTGGAAGGTAGTGGTGCATGTCAGATGAAGCTATAACAACCGTCTTTCTACCCGTCTTCTCTTCGGCAGTAATTATTTCCTCAGCAACTTCTCTAGCAGTCTCTTGGTCTTGTAAACCCAGGCATATTGGGACGATTTCGAAATGGTCGTGCAAGTACTGCAGAAATGGTAACTGAACTTCAAGACTATGTTCATATCGATGAGCTGTTTCATCTATTGCGATTGTATGTTTAGGTAAGGCATCGATGAATTCGCGATCTACCTCGACCTCACCAAGAGGAGTCAGCCACTTATCCGTTGAAACCGCAACAGGCAATCCCATTCCCGAATGATTTGGACCGATGATCACAAAAGTTTCAGCATCTGGTAAGAGTGAGTGCACTTTGCCGGCTGTTTTACCGGAATACACATAACCAGCATGCGGTGAAACACATGCCACGATCCTCTCATCTTTGGATTCTGAAGTAAACTCTCGTAACATAGCAACCAGTGATTCGACGTTGGATGGGTAAAAACTTCCAGATACTGTAGGGTGCCTCATAAAATTAAGACTACTGCAAAATACTTTAGTTTTGCTACCGATATATTTTAAAGTCCAAACAAGTCTGAAATATGGGTAAGACGCTAGCTGAAAAAATTTTAAGCCTTAAAATTCAAAAGGATGTCTACGCTGGTGATTTGATTATCACGCATGTAGATCACATTGCTCTGCAAGATGGGACCGCACCACTTGCTATTAGAAGAGTAAGGGAGCTCGGAAGAATTCGTGCGGCATCCATTACTCACTTCTTCCTCGATCACGCTGCACCACCGCCAAGGAAAGAACTAAGCAACGATCAAAAACTAGTTAGGAAGTTTTCAGAGGAGGTTGGCGCTAACTTAAACGAAATTGGAGAGGGGATCATACACCAACTTATGGTAGAGAAGTTCGCAAAACCCGGAGATGTCATCGTTGGAGCAGATAGCCATACTTGTACACTTGGTGCACTTTGCTCATTTGCAACAGGAATGGGATCAACAGACATAGCAATTGCCATGGCGTTAGGAAAGACTTGGTTTAGAGTTCCTGAATGTGTGAGAATAGAAATTGACGGTAAATTACCCAAAGGTGTATTTCCAAAAGATTTAGCTCTTGCAATAATTAAGAAATTGGGACCCAGCGGTGCAACATATAAGGCATTGGAATTTCATGGAGAGTGCGTGGATAGTATGTCAATTGACGGCAGATTAACCATTGCCAACATGTCCGTAGAATGCGGTGCAAAAACAGGTCTATTCAAAAGTGACGAGAAAACAGAGAGGTTCTTAAGCGAACTAGGAAGAGAAAGAGACTACAAAGAAATAAAACCAGAGGATGGTGCATCATACGAAAAGGAGGTTTTTATTGACGCTTTTGATTTAGCCCCACTAGTAGCAGTCCCGCATAGCGTCGACAACGTGGTTGAGGTGGAAAAGGTAGAGGGTACAAAAGTGGATCAGGTATTCATTGGAACATGCACAAATGGAAGAATCGAGGATATAGAAGTTACCGCAAGATTCCTTAAAAATAGGAGAGTTGCCAAAAACGTTAGATTGCTAGTTGCTCCAGCTAGCCGCAGAGTATACCTTCAATCCATTGAGAGAGGATACATCCAAACAATTCTAAAAGCCGGAGGAGTTATTCTACCACCCGGTTGTGGTCCCTGCGTTGGAATTCATCAAGGGGTTCTCGCTGACGATGAAGTTTGTATATCAACTCAAAATAGAAATTTTAAGGGGAGAATGGGAAATCCCAATGCCTCCATATACCTATCCTCCCCTGCTACTGCTGCCGCTTCTGCTGTTAAAGGAGAAATTACAGATCCAAGGGAATTTGTTTAGGTGGTGGAATGAAAATTAGGAGAAGTCTCCTCAGTGCAATTTTAGAGGCCGCAAAAAGTGCCTACCCAGACGAATTTATTGCACTTCTAGGAGGAGAGAAAGATGTAATAAGCGAGCTTATCTTTCTACCATTTATATCAGGGACCGTTTCTGCTGTAATAAATCTAGATGTCCTTCCTATAGGAATGAAAGTCTATGGCACTGTCCACAGCCACCCATCCACCTCATGCAAACCTTCAGAAGAAGATCTGACGATGTTTTCTCGGTTTGGGAAGTATCACATAATTGTATGCTACCCA
>CAZPML010000091.1:0-6406 GCA_964587675.1 uncultured archaeon | reverse complement strand
AAAAAAACTATGCTTTATTTAAGTCGCGAAATCGCGCAGAAAAGTATTCATCCAGATCAAGTAACCTTAAAAGAAGTTATTAACGAGTTAAGGAGAAAGGGGTTATGATTAAAAATACTAAAGCCATAACACCTCTCCTTGGGATGATGTTCGTTTTAATGATCACGGTTTTGACTTTATCTATCATTCAAGCTTACCAAGTACCAAAGTGGATGAAGGATTCTGAAGTTGAACATTACAATAAACTTGTTTCGGAAATTTCTGATATTCCTGGAATACTAACTTCAGGGAAGCAGAGTGTTATCAGATTGGATACTGGTTTGGATTATCCAGACTATCCCTTTTTGCTAACACCCCCAACTGCGCCAAGTTCAATATTGTTTATTGATAAACTGGTGAACATAACGTACGAGGCCGTGTTACCTAATGGTGAGGTCAAATCGTGTCAGATATCGGAAAAGAGCTATAACATAATCATAGATCCCCAGTACATCTACACAGACACCGAGTTGAATTTGGGAAAAGTTGTACTTGAACATGGGTTAGTGTTTAGAAAGGGAAAGAATTTCTACATACCAATTACAAATCAGATATTGTTCTCGGGAAATAGGATTATTTTTCCCATAATTAAAACGGATCTCCAGGATTTTTCAACTTCGACTGTCATAAGTTTCAAAATATCTCCTGTAAGACTGGGATATAGCCTAGCAAAAGAAATAAACATAACTTTCGAGACAGAATTCGAAGATTACTGGCACCGAAATTTGGACGATTGGAAGAACTTACTTTCATCACAAGGATTCCTCATTAACTATACGATCGAAAGTCTAGGATCTGATTACTTAATCAGAATCCATGGGTTGGCCCCAGAAAACCTAAACTTCATAGTTAATTTCCCAGTTTGGTACATAGGGCTTGAAAAGCAAGCCATCGAAAGCAATGCATCTATGTTAATCGCTACGCCCACGAATGTATCCCTCTACACTGGATCTGTGGCTAGAATTGACGTTTGGGCTTACGATAGATATGGTCAACCGGTACAAGGTGCTAGAGTCGATTACACGGCTGAAAATTTGGAGGTGGTGTCTTCATCTCCAATCACAAATTCCGCGGGTTTATCCTACTTTTACGTGAAGGCTCTAAAGCCAGGTAATTGCACTATAAAATTTAGCTCAGGGTCTGCATCAGTTTCAGTTGGGTTCATAGTTTCAAGCAAAGAGAGAACCCAAATCCTTGTACCGACTGATGACTCATACGTGAGTTCATCGGAACCAAGCGAAAATTATGGAAGTTCGGAATACTTGGTCATGGGAAAGAGGTACGAAGTTTTATTGAAATTCGATTTGTCTCACCTAGAAAATGCAAACGTCAGTGAGGCGAAGCTGAGGATGTACGTTCACAACTCTTTAATTAGCAATTACGAGCTATCCGTTGCTTATTTGATACTTACAGATTGGAACGAAACGGTTGTAACTTGGAATTCCAAACCCAAAACAGGTGGAGTGGTGGGCTACCAAATAATCCCGAAAGTTGAAGGGGTATGGCTTGAGTGGGACGTCACATCTTACGTATCAAATAAGTCTAATTTCGGTTTACTTCTCAATGCAACGAGGAACCAAATCGTTTTTTATTCTAAGGAACACGGATCAAATATCCCGCAGCTTTTTATACGCTATTCATAGTTGCAAATTTGAAATTTCCTAGTAAGTACAAAAATTATTTATCTATAAGAAATTAGTATTATAATGTGGAAGAAAAGATTATGCTTAACAGAGAAAAGATGATGCCTAAAGAAAAGTGGGTATACTGTTACGACCTAGTGGACTACTCATACATCTCATTTGAGGAAATTTTGTACATAAGGGATACAAAAATAAAACTGGAAGAACCCGTCATGGAAATATCCGCAAGCATACATGTTGCCGTACGAACCAAGTCAAAAATATTTTTGATTAGTAGATTTGGTCAGGTTTTGTGGGAAAAAAAGATCAAATCCAATGCAATCTGCCATAGAGATAGATTCATAGCTATTGGAAAAGATAACAAACTCTTACTTTTTGATCTATCGGGGAACGAAATATTTTCCATTAAGTTAAGGAAGAAAATCATGTGTATCGATATCGGGGAAACGATAGTTGTTGGAACGGAGTGGGGCGTACATGCGATTTCAATTGATGGTAGAGTTATCTGGGAAGTAAATTTCGGACCGATTCATTTAGTAAAGTTTGACGATCTAATACTTGCTGCATCGTTTAATAGGTTAGTTGCGGTAAGCAGAGAGGGCGAAGTTCTGGGAAAACGAATTTGCCAATATAATTTTCGAGATTCGAGCGAACGAGACGATAAAAGTTTACGTTTTCAAAGGTGAAACATTTGTAATTTCATTTGATGGTAAGATTATAGGGAAAGAACTGAAGGAGTTCGATTTTAAATTTCTTCCCATTCCGTGGATAATTGTCAAGAAAGAGATTGAAAAGCTTTGGAACCATGTGAATCTTGCAAAAAAAGTCGATTTAAGGAGGGCTAAAAAACTACTAAAAAGGAGTGAAAAGCTTTTTAAAGAGGCGAGATATGGTGAAGCGTTTGAGATTCTAATTAAATGTACGGATGAAATAAGAAACTCTCAAGTCGAGGTTTCGATTGATAAGAAGCCGGTCGTGGGAAAAGTTGCAATTTTGACGATTAGAGTTTACAACTTTTTACACGAGGTTCTCGAGGGATTGGAGGTGGACGTTTCGGACATCCAAAAGTATTTTGAGGTTGAAGAACCGACTTTCAAATTGCCACCCCTTAGACTCGGAACCTGCATTGAAAAAAAAGTTGAATTGCTGCCGAAGTACGAGGGGTCTTTCATCGTTTTCATTAAGCTGAAGTCGACCAAATATACAATTAAAAAGAGAATGGAGGTCGAAGTTAAAGCTCCGGGAATTATTTCAAGGATCTTCAGGAGGGAGAAGCAGGTTAGTCTCGCAGAGCTAATTAAATATTAAATAAAGTACGTATACACGATGTAGGTTGCCATGGTTAATATATACGAATGCTTAAGTCCAGATTGTACTTTTCCGTCTCCGATTATTCCGGCAATAATTCCAGAAACTGACGAAACTATAAGAGTTATTTGAAAGAAGGCCATTTTAATTGATTCTAAACTCGGTATTCCTCCACCGATACCAACAATTGACGTAACACCCCACTGGGTAAACGTTGAAAGGAAGTTCTTTATGACTATATACGATACAAGCAGGAAAATGCCTATTGACATGTAAATTATTATTACGTACAGTGTCATACTACTCCTTATCCTACTCCTGAAAAGTATCTCCGTTTCGGCATATCTTGAAACCATGTAAAACGCATCTTTTACAGTTGGAGCGGTTTCTAAGGCTTTTACAATTATTGGAACGACTTTTGCAAAGATATCGCTTTTAAGTCGTAGACTCATTCTAACAATAGCTCTTGGAACGAGAATTCCAAGTTCGATCTCCCTCTCCGCTACGGATAATTCCTTGGATAGTGCGCCCATTTCAGCAGCAGTTGAAGACAAAATCTTGAAACTTTCTATTACATTTAAACCCGCCTCATTTAACATTGCAAGTTCGGAAAAGACATTCGGTATGTTCTTCTCAGCTTTTTTCAGCAATCTTTCTCTCATTTCTATCAGCACTATAAAAGGAAGGATAAAACTGGAAAATGAAGCGATTGCTGCTAAATCGAATCTAACAAACTTGTAAGAGATGAGGAAAACCAACAAAGCAACCAGTGAAAAATGAAAGGCTATTATTCTTAACTGGATTTCATATATCTCAACTCTAAATGGATGGAGGAGAAAGTTAAGAAGTTTATTTTTTATTAAAGTGAGCTTGTTAAAGGAAAAAGAATCTTTTATCGTTCCCTTGACGTTCGCTTTTATAACCTCAAATTTTTCCTCATACTCTTTCAAGCGAATTTTTGGCAGTGGTAAACTCGATTTGATAATCCAAGTAAATAAAATTGATGCTACAGGCAGCATTATCATTACTCCGTTTCTGTATTCTAGGAGCAAATCCTGACCCATCAACCTAGCAACTATAAGTACAATCATTATAAATAGTGGCAATAGTATGAACAAGGACAGATAAACTTCGGCCATCAGTCCCATAAATTCGATGTACGAAGAGAAGCTGATTTCTTGCTCCTCTAGATATTCCTGCGACTTTCTTTTTAAAAAAGATGAAGCTTCCCCACCTCCTCTCAAAATAAAAACCAGATCATCCAAAAATGCTGCAAGTTTTGTACTAGGAGTTGTGTCTCTCACGAATCTAATGGCTTCATGCAAGTCTTTTTTGAAAATCTCGACCATCTCCATAATTATTAAAAACTCCTTACTTAGCTCGCCAAAAATGTGCTTTGATTCTGCGATCGTTTTGAACATCTCATACGCAGGTGAACCCCCAACCGCCATCCCGTACATCATATTTATAGCATGGGGCAAATATAAATCAATTTCACCTCTTCTCCTATTTGATACGAAATAGGGATAAGAGAGGATTGCATATCTTGTAAATTTGAACAAAATTAATCCAAGAACGAAACCAAGTAAGATATAAAATTTGGATATGTATTCTCCATAGAAAGCGATAACCCAGTAAAGATTGAACTTAGCTAAAAAGAAGAAAATAAAGTTCGGGCTCGTTAGGTAAAGCGCATAACAACCAACAAAAGATCCGACTACAAGGGAAATTGTGGAGTAAAAAGAGCTTGCAGCCAGCAATTCATGGGTCGTTAATGGTAATCTCGCACCTACAATCGCTTTGGTAAGGTTGGAATATTTTTCTGGATTCTTTTTAACTTTAATTACGTATTTTCTGGCCAATGAAATTGGGTAGTATATGTTCGTTTTTTCAAGGACCATGGTTGGCCTCCCTCACCATTTCAATAGCAAGTTCGGGATCTCTGTAATACGTATGGATGTGTTTGGTAACTTCTCTATAATTTTTTATTCCATTTCTATAGAGTTGTTCCAAAAATTCCCTTCTATTTCTAAGCTCATCAATGACATCTGATGGATCCACTCCCGAATATTGAGCTATTTTCTCCAATTTATTCGAATCCGATACTTGAATAAATGAATCTGAACCTGGATCCCACCTGAAAATAGGATTAATCAACAGATCTTTTGTGTTGGGATCGATCCCAACTATCTCAACGATCTCTTTTGCCCTCCTCTTTCTAATCCCTCTCCTAGTCCACGTGGTTTGTACAATTATTGAATCTAAGAATTGTATCATAACTCTTGGAACGCTTAAGGGCTCGTTCTCCAATCTGTAAATGAGTTGGTTAACATCTCCTGCATGAAAAGTAGCGTAAGAGGCGTGTCCGGTTGACATTGCTTGGAAAAGGGTGAGGGCCTCTTTACCTCTAACCTCACCAACAATGATGTAGTCTGGTCTTTGTCTAAGTGATGCTTTTAACAAATCGTACATATCTATTTCTTGACCTTCTACACCGGACCTAGTTACACCAGGTATCCAGTTCTCATGAAACAATTGAATCTCTCTTGTATCCTCTATCGAGACGACTTTCGCTTCTGGTGGTATGAACATCATTAACGCGTTTAATGTCGTAGTTTTTCCAGCTGCAGTTTCACCGATAACCATGATGCTCATTTTGTTCTCTATAAGCAGCCAATAATAAGCAAGAATCGTCGAATTCAATGTACCGGTCGCAATTAAGTCTATTGGAGTAAAAGGTTCACTTCTGAACTTCCTAATTGTGAAAGTACTACCCCTCGTCGTGACCTCTTTACCGTAGGTCAATTGAATTCTGCTACCATCGGGTAGCGTTGCATCGACTATTGGATTTGCATATGAAACGTGTTTTCCCGCTTTTTGACCCAGCAAAAGAACGATGGAGTCCAGTTCGCCCTCACTAAATTTAACATTGGTAGACATTCCGCCATATCTGTTATGAAAAACGTAAATGGGTATATCGTAGCCATCACATGAAATATCTTCAATGTTTTTATCCAATAAAAGTGGGTCGAGAGGTCCGAAACCAAAGAAGTCCCTAAATAGGTAATACAATATCTTCAGCATCAATCCCCCGTCCATTCTCAAACCGTATTCGTTGATAAGAACATCCAAAGTCTCAAGGAGAGTCATTGTCATCGTTTCGGTGTCTTTTATTAGCTCTTTAACAACTAGCTTTCTTCTCAGATCTTCATACAAGCTATTTAGGAGATCTAACTCATTTTTAGCAATTGGAGGCTCGATAACGTAATATTGTGTCTCCAAACTCTCTACATTCTTCCTGATTTGAATTTTTATGAATTCGGGTATTATCCAGTATTCATCCACGATTTCTACTGATTCCGGTAAATCCACTTCGTCTATAACCGTTTTTCCTATTTTCTCTTGAATTTTTAGCA
>CAZPML010000090.1:2547-6458 GCA_964587675.1 uncultured archaeon | reverse complement strand
TAAGGCTTGGCTGCCCGCATATAGAGCAGTAAACCCAGATGCCAAATGCGTTTCTGGTTTTATTCCATTCCTTGCCAAAGCTTCTTTTATTCCATCCTTCTCAAGCTTCTTAACTGCTTTCTTTAGAATCTTGAATTTCTCAACTCTGAGGTCTGCTACAACGGGTAATTTCACTCCAATCACCCAATAAATTGATATAAATACTCTATTTTTAAATTTTCTGTTTATATTCTTTGTTTTTTTGTTTAGGGTTTAATCCATCTCTACATTACCATGTAATCAAATCTTGGTTGTCTATAAAATTAATAAAGCCTGTTGGGTAGTTATTGGAGTGAGGTTAAAAAAGAGACCCTAAAATCTGTTTCAATTTGTTTCTTTTCAAGGTTTAAAGAGACTTTCAAATTTGCATCCCTTGTATACCAGCATCTACGAGTGCCAAAGCCAGTCTGCAAATTTTCCTGTTTATCTACCTATGTTGGAAACTTTATAATTTATAACTTTAACTTTATGAAATTCAGATTGCCATCCTTTTCAACAATAACTCTTGAAACTGTTAACAGTCTTAACTTACACACATCTTTTACCCTACTTTTCAGCGTTTTTCAAAGTGTCTTTTTTATTGTATTGAGTTTTTTCGCTATGTACACTTAACTGCTATCTCACCATTCCATTTTTTCCCCTTTTACCTGCTATAATCGCAAGAATTTTTCATCTCACCATTCCTTATCAACTCCGAAAATGCAAACTGCGGCAACGCTCATTGCTGGAAATCCGCCAAGATTGTGGGTTAAACCTATGCGGGGATCCTCAATTTGCCTCTTACCGGCTTTCCCTTGTAGTTGTTTATATATCTCATAAACCATTCTCAAGCCAGATGCACCAATGGGATGGCCAAAACATTTAAGTCCTCCATCAGTTTGGCATGGAATTTCGCCATTAAGCTCGAAAAATCCATCTTCAACGTCCTTCCAAGCTTCTCCCCTTTTGGAAATTCCTATGTCTTCATACGTTACAAGCTCGGTTATCGAAAAGCAGTCGTGCAGTTCCAGTAAATCTATCTCTTTGCGGGGGTTTTCAATGCTAGCCTCTTTGTATGCTCTCTGGGCTGCTCTAACAGTAGTTTCTATGTGTACACCATCCCACTTGTAAAGCAACTCCTCTCCGGGACTCGTTGCTATCTGCAGAGTTTTGACGTAAACTGCATCGTCTCTGTACTTCTTTGCATCTTCAGCTCTTACAACTATTGCTGCTGCAGCACCATCACTTACGCCGCAGCAGTCGTAAAGACTGAGGGGCCAAGCGATTATTGGAGCCTTTAAAACATCCTCGACTGTTACTTTTCTCCTCAGATGAGCTTTTGGATTTAACGAGCCGTTGTAATGGCTCTTAACTGATATCCTTGCAAGTATTTCTCTACCCTTCACCGGACTCAACCCATATTCACTGAAGTACTTCGTTGCCAGCATTGCAAAGCTTCCCGGAGCCGTAATATTTGGGTATATAAGCCTGTTTTTCGTTCCCATTACGGTCCCAAACTCCGGCAAACCGCCGTAGCCCGTATCTTTCAGTTTTTCCACACCTATAGCGAGAGCCACATCACATGCTCCGGAAGCAATGGCGTAAACTGCACCTCTCAAAGCCTCGCTACCAGAAGCACAGAAATTCTCAACTCTTGTTACCGGGATGAACGGGAGCTTTAAAGTCGTTGAAAGTGGAAGAGCGCTTTTGCCGCACATAACCTCATCAAAGCACGTTGCAAGCCAAGCAGCTTGAATGTCCTTAGCTTCTATTCCAGCATCATCCAAAGCTTCATTAAAAGCCTCGACAGCCAGATCCTCAAAGCCAGCATCCCATCTCTCGCCGAACTTTGTGCAACCCATTCCGATAATCGCAACCTTATCCCGTATCATTGCTCCACCTCCGGAGCAGCTTTCCAGAAGTAGTTATAAACACCCCTTCTCTCGTCAAAATCCTTTCTTCTGAACACCATCCTAATAGACATCCCTACTTTAAGCTCACCCGCCTCACAGTCGGTTATGTCAAACCAGTACCTGCCACCACCCTCAAACTCTATTATTCCATATATTGCTGGAGGGTTCATGCTGAACGCCAGATGATCTTCAGTAAAGCTGAAGATCTTACCTTTCTTATCGGCGAACCTGTACGGCTCCATCTCCTGACTCCCACACGCTACACATACTCTTTGAGCTGGATATTGTGGAACTCCACATTCTTTGCATTTTGAGCCGACAAGAGCAAGAATTTCTCTCCTGTTTCTCCAGAGAACCGAGATCGCTGTTGGAGCAACTTCTTCTCCTCTCAAGCCCTTTTCAATCGGAATCATGTTTCTGTAAGCAATGTACTTCTCGTAGCTCATCTTCTTTTTCCTCCTCAACTTTCTCGAGAACTCAACTTTGTTCTTGGAAGTTATCAAGATTGCATCGCTTCCACTTCCATAGCTTGCAACTACGATCTTGTCGCCAGTGTTCGACACCTCTAAGGCTGCAGCTAAAAGCATGAGCGGATAAGCGTTGCCAGTGTTTCCAAAAACAGTAAACATCGGATCTTGGATTTGTTCGGGCTTGAATCCCACGGACAAGGCTATTTTGGTATGATCCCTCAGATACACACACGGATAGCAGACCTTCGCAATATCCTCAGCCTTTAAGCCTTCTCTCTCCATAAGCCCCGAAATCGATTCTGCGATAAATTTTGTGTATCCCTCCTCTCTGATCCATCTATCCTCCCATGAGTGCGGAAGCCTTTCCTCATCTGTTCTCCAGTTGTCCATGAAGTCGTATGAAACGGAATAATAACTATCCATTGTTGCAAGCTTATCTTTTCCAACCACAACAGCAGCTGCACCATCGCCAAACGCCATTTCCTGATAGCTTCCAGCTTTGCCGAGTCTGCAATCAGATGCACAGACGAGAACTTTTTCAGCCTTCCCGGCTTTAACGTAGTTTAAGGCTGAAATTAATGCTGTTGTTACAGCTTTTGTTGATCCCGTAAAGTCTGCCGTCACAACACCCGAATCCAGATCGAGAGCAGTTGCTATTATCTCTGCATTCTGCCTTTCTTTATAGGGCATTGTGATGCTTGCAAAAAACACAGCATCCACGTTGCCTTTCAAACATTCCATCGCTGCAGTTACAGCCGTGGTAATGCTGTCCTCGTCATGATTTGCAACGGCCTTTTCTCCAGGCAAAAAATTTCTACCAATCCAGCCAATTGCATCAAAAACTTCTTTTCTATCAAGCCTATAAGTTGGAATATACACGCTTAATGATTCAATTCCTACCATAATACCTCCTCCTAAAATATTTACATCTTTCAGCAATCTTTTCAAGTTCCATAAAAAATACAGAGTCAAATGAAGAGCAACTATCGTGACTGCAACATGTGGCAAGTCTATTGAGCAGTGGAGAATTCAACTCACAACCAAAACCCTCATGCTCCACACCTCTTCATTTCCGTCTCCCTCAACACCCTACGCAGGAGCTTCCCAGCCGGGGTTCTCGGGAGCTCTTCGACAAACTCAGCCTCCCTAATTCTCTTATAACCAGAAATCCGCTTCTTAACCCACTCAATTATCTCCTCTTCACTGATTTTACCTCTATACTCAGGTTTGAGAATGACGAAGGCTTTGGGTATTTCGCCAGCTTCTGGATCGGGCTTGCCGATGACCGCTGCATCCATCACAGCTTCGTGCTTTATCAGAAGCGATTCAAGCTCGAATGGAGCGATCGTGTAGCCTTTATATTTTATTACTTCCTTCACTCTGTCCTGGAAGTGCAGAAATCCCTCATCGTCTATGTAGCCTATATCGCCAGTTCTGAAAAACTTCCTTCCATCTTTATCGTACCACCAGCACTCTTCGTTCTCTTTCTCTCTTTTCCAGTAACCCTTAA
>CAZPML010000090.1:0-2447 GCA_964587675.1 uncultured archaeon | reverse complement strand
GTCACTTTGAGTTCTATATCCGAAAGTGGGATTCCCTGAGTGTGGCTTTTATCAAGCCTTAACAGAGGATTAGTTGTAACCATAGGACTAGCCTCAGTCATCCCCCAAACTTGGTTGTGCTGTAACCTCTGATTGTTGCACTTCTCAGCAGCAAGTTTCTTAATCTTATCAATCAAAACTGGTGCAACAGGCCAAGCCCCAGTGGCAATAACCCTCAGAAACTTCCAGTCATATGTTTTTTCTGAGCTCTCTAGATAATTTACGAGCTGATTTAGAGCTGGCGGAACCAGCCAAGTTACCGTCGCCTCGTACATCTCAATGTTTTCTGCCATAAGCTTTGGATCAAATCTCCCCATTACCACGTATGTTGCACCAACTGCCAGTACGATGTTAAAAAATCCAAATTCTGCCATGTGAAACATTGGCATGCTGCCAACGTGAGTATCCATGTGACTCAAACCAAAAGCAACGGCAAGCTGCAGAGCGTTTGAAACTAAGTTAAAATGAGTTAGCATAACGCCTTTAGGCAAACCAGTAGTCCCTCCAGTATAGGGCAATGCTGCTAAGTCCTCTTTGGAGTTTATTTCCGGCATTTTTAACGTTCCTTTTCCCCTCTCTACCAGCTCTCTCAAGCCACCTTTCCCTGTAATGATTATTCTTTCAACTTTCGTGTTATCTCTTATTTTTTCAAATACTGGATAGACCATGTTGTGGATTATGAGTGTTGTAGCCTCGGAGTCGTTCAAGATGTATTCAAGTTCAACTTCTTTATACATTGGATTTATTGGAACAACAACAGCACCGACCTTCCATAAAGAATAAACGGAAATGACATAATCTGGAGAGTTCGGGATGCAAACTCCAACTTTTTCACCTTTTTTTACACCAAGGTGTTGTAGAGAAATAGCAATTTTTGTTGTAGTTTCATTAAGCTCCTTGAATGTCATTCTCTCTGGCGCATCTGAGGGAAATTTCGGATCTGCATAGATTATGGCTGTTTTATTATATCTAATAGCACTCCTCTCAAGTAGATCACCAAGCGAAATTTCTGGATAAACTAAAGATGGATACCCGATTTTGTATGTATAATTTTTTGGACTTCTCATTCACCTCCTATCATTTTTAATAGTTAGCATACTTAAATTTTACGATTTCATTCCATAGATAATTTTAAATATGCCAATGATATAGTAATAATATGGTCGAAATTTACGATGTACTTGTAGATAAAAAAATGTGGAAGATTCTCGAAGGAATTGCAAGAGGCATGACGATAGATGAGATAGCAGAACATGCCAACGTTTCGCAAAAAACTGCTTTTAATAAAATCAAAATGCTTGAAGAGAAGGGGATTATACATAAAGATAGAAGAACATGGAAAGTAGATTATCAAAGAGTGGAGATGGACACCATTGGTATTCTTCTGATTGGAATACATAATGATTTGGATGGTTACAAAAAAGTAGTTGATCTGCTAAAGAAACTCGACTTTGTTGAATGTGTTTACAATTTACTCGGCTCAAATTATAATCTGCTGGTTACTGTTAGATATAAAAGTCTCAAGGAGGCATCAAGGGAGAGGCAGAAGTTTTATGAGTGGTTACAAAAGGAGGGAATAAGAGTTGACTCATACTCAGAATTTATAGGAGAGACGTTAAAAGACCATAAAAGAACGATATTTCTTTATGAACCGAGCAAGTAAAATGCTTAATGCTTACTCGTATTATTTAAATTGAGGGATGTATCCATGATGAAGTCTAATTTAAACATGCTACCTCTCGACGGGTTGAGAGTCATCGATTTAACCCACGCTGGTGCGGGTCCTTACGCAACTATGCTCCTTGCAGATCTGGGAGCTGATATCATCAAGGTTGAACCCAAGAAAGGTGACATATTTCGAAATATCTATGCTGGAGCACTTACAATGAACCTTAGAAACAAAAGATCAATAGCAGTTGACCTCAAGACAGAGGAGGGTAAAGAAATACTAAAAAGACTAGTGAAAAATGCCGATGTCCTAGTTGAGAGTTTCACACCTGGAACACTTGAAAGAATGGGATTTGGTTTTGATGATGTAGGTAGGATAAATCCACAAATAGTTTACTGTTCTCTTTCGGGATTCGGACATACAGGGCCCTATGCTAGAAAACGTGCGTTCGATCCAGTGATACAGGCTATGTGCGGGAATATGGCTTCTACAGGTGAGCCAGATGGTGAACCAGTTAGAACTGCGGGTTCATTCATAGACTTCGGAACTGGCGCTCTTTTAGCTTTCTCAATTCTTTCAGCTTTGATCCTACGTGATAAAACTGGAAAGGCTCAGAAAGTTGACATCTCGCTATTTGACACTGCCGTTTCGTTCATGGGGTACTGGATAACTTACTATGCCCTTACTGGAGAGTTACCAGAGAAAATGGGGACCGCTTACAAGGCATATGCTCCTTACA
>CAZPML010000089.1:0-6503 GCA_964587675.1 uncultured archaeon | reverse complement strand
TCTGGGAAGGCTACCATGCTGCCCCATGGACACAATTCCTGAGGCACTACCCTTATATCCATGTGCCATCGTTTGTCTTTTTATAGTTGACATTCAAAATTTTCAAATTAAAATGTTGATTTGTAAGGTTTTTGTTTCTATGCGATTCATTAGATGTTCGACTCCCACATGAGAAGGTGGGAAGCTCTCCTTATTTTCAGATACAGGATTTGCAAACATGAGGTTTTTTTCTCCTATTTGAAGTCAAAAGGGGGTTTTAAAAATGTCTAAGGAAATTTACATAGTTTTTGAAGGCGAGAAAAAGCCCTTAAAAAATTTGCTCGGTCACTTTGAATACTATCTTAAACGTGAAGAAGGAATTTCAGGATTTGAGAAAGCCAGAAGGAAGCGTGAGAAGATACTGGAAAGTGTCCAAAAATTTGTTGAAAGCCTGGGCGATGAGATAGAAATAAATGTATTATATGAGGTAACAGAAGCAGAAGCAAAAAGGCGAGGTGATATTCGATACTTTTACAATTTCTTAGACGTTAATGGTTATGGTTCTACAGCAGCTGAAAGGGAAATCGTAGAAACGGAGGAACTTCTCGAAGCCGCTGAAGAAATTGTAGAGGAAGAGAGGATTGAACCTCCTGTAATTGGGCGTGTTGCTTTAACGCTCAAGTCGCCTGCAACACCTGCTACTTTTACCTTTTGGGTAACTGAGAAAAGAGAGGTAAAAGATAAATTTCCTATTGAACCTGGAAAACTCGTCTCCGTAACTTCTGATGAAACGGATGTAAAAGTCTTGGGAATAATTAGCGATGTGGAGTCTCAAGCTGACATAACCTCGCCTACCGAAAGTTTTTATGGCCACGGGGTAGGAGATCCTGAGATAGAGATGCCCACCAATCCAGTGGTTATCACTTCCGCCAATGTGGAAGTAGTTTATCGTTCTGATAAAAAGGCAGAGCCCATCATGGGACAGTGGAAGGTTCGCCCTGCTACAGATGATGAGATCCGTAAGGCATATGGAAGTGAAATAGCAAAAGATGAAGACGAATTGCTTATCGGTTTTGTTTACGACTGGAGAGGAAAGCCTGTTCCTATCCCTGCACATATACGTCATATCTTAGGTTATGAGGCAGCTCATGTTAATATCTCAGGGACTGCGGGAGCGGCTACCAAAACAAGTTATGCTTTATTTCTTCTCTTTAGTATTCTTGCTCACTCGAAACAGAAGCAAGGTTACAAAATTGCAGCTATTGCATTTAATGTCAAAGAGGCAGATCTTCTTCGCATTGACCAACTTCCTACCTGGGATGAAATCGATAGATGGTCACATAGTGGCCGTAATAGAAAGGACGCCTCTCTTTGGCGGTTTATTCGAGATCTTCAGGAGCCCTATTCAATAGATCCACATGTTATTAAAGAAAACTTTAGGTTTTGGGCACCACAAAGAAAAGACGGAAGTCTCGTTACCTTGAGAGATAATGAATTACCTACTTATGGATTTCGGTACGGAGCTTTAGATTTAGCAGAAACACGTTCCTTACATCTTTTATTAGATCCAGAAGACCTCGATGATAAAAGTATGGCAGTGCTCTGGTCTCTTATGGACGAAATAAAAGGAAAGGGATTGTCTTTCGAGGGTGCGCTTCAGAAATTGAGACAACCAGGTCAACCAGGTGGAGGCGGAAGGTGGGTAACTATTGGTGATGCCCCTCATCATAGTGATACTGTTTATAAAGTTAGAAACCGGGCGGAAAATGCGGTTCGGTATCAACTTGCTGATTTACTTATTTTACCTGACCTTGAAGGGCAACCCATTCCGATTTGGGAACTTTGCCCTGGCGATTTATGGATTATTGATATAAGCCGCCTGCATGATAAAGGTCAAAGACTCATTTTCCATTGGGTTATGAAGGCATTGCATGACTTCTTAGAAAAGAAACGAAGTCGCCAAGTTACTACGACTTTTCTTAACCGAAGCGTCGATCTATCTAAATTCCCCGATAGGATTGTTGTTTTTGTCGACGAATTAAACAAGTTTGCCCCATGGGGAACTCAAACTTCCCCTATAAAGCGCGATATTGTAGATATAACGGCTCGCGGAAGAAGTATTGGATTGAGTTTGATAGGAGCTCAGCAACTTGCTTCAAAGGTAGATGAAGAGGTGCTCGCCAATACTTCTACTTTTGCAGTGGGAAGATCCCATCCTATTGAAATTGGAAAAGCAACTTATGGCTGGCTTCCAAAAGGGTTAAGAGAGAGGGCTACCACGTTAGAACGAGGCTCGATGATTGTTTGGCATGGAGCCCATAGGAGACCTGTGTTTATTAGCTTTCCCAAGCCCTTGCATGACATAAAGGCAGAAGAGGAGGAAGCCTTGAGGAGGTAAACAATGGAGGAGGATAAGGCTCTCGTTGATTATCTACACAAAATAAGGGCCGGTCGTTTACCTGCTTTTGAGTCGGTTTCCGAAGAACTTCAATCAATTCCCTCTCTTATTGAGACCACAAGCGCAGAGGAAGAGTACCTCGAAGAGCATCCTGCTATTATTCCGGATGATTCTATTGAGCCTGTTTGTTTTTCTGCGTTTTTGGATGGGGTCCAGAGAACACAAATTTGCGATAGGGTAACTGTTCCTGCTATTGGAGCAAGAGTTCCTATTCATGTGGCTCACATTGCTGCGGGGGTTATGATAAGAAAAAATAAAAACTTATACTTTGATCCAGATCTTTATGAAGAGCGTAAACTACTTGTGATGCCATATGAGGGAATCAAAAGTGTTCTTCCTGAACCCTCTTTTAAAAGGGAAGATGATAAGGCTGAGTGTTTGAAACATCATAAAGTATTTTGGTGTGATACCACTCATCCAGGTGCTGGCACCCCACTTCCACATCCCGGAGAATCATCTTTTGAAGGGGAAAAGCTATTTGATACCCTTAGGATAAGGACACGAGCTCAAACGAGAGTGAGCATTTGGCGCCAAAGACTTGAACTTTTGGTCCTTAAACGTTTTATAGAAAAATATCCAGACAAATGGATCTTAGTAGATGGGCCCCTCTATTATGATTTCCGTTGGGCCCGTCTTCTTGAAGTTGACTTGAATAAAGCCAAAAATGTTGTGGGTTATATTGAATCTATTAGAGAAAGGCCAAAGGACTTAAACATTATCCTTCAGCTTAATGAAAACCAGAGGAGTCGAGTAAGATCATGGAGCAAAGTTAAAATACCCAAGAATGGACGCTCGGATGAAGAAGGTGAAATCTCTTTTCCAAGGAGACACCTCAAGTGGTATATCCGTGAGAGGATTCCTCCTCGAGATTGGACACCGCCTGATTTTTTGGGGCTTGTTGCTATAGATGTAGATATAAATACATTGGGGTTAAGTTCAAGCGATGATCCTTTGTTAAAAATTGGCAATTTTGAGCGTTTTCGTCCGATGATCGATTCCATAACTTTGGGAATATGGAGAGAACGATACCCTGCACCAAGCTTTCCTAGAAATTTTTCTTATTACACACGCCTTTATCCGGTGGAAAAACTGGAGCAAATCCTACATAGTCGCCTACTTCCTCCTCGAATGTTAGCTACCCTTGGAATTTGGGGAGAATAAAAAATAAAAAGGTCTTTTAAAGAATATGAAGAGGGAAAGCATAGCCGAGGACATCGGTAATATAGCAAAGGAGCATAAGCACGTAGCTATCCTCTTTAGCGGCGGGAAAGACAGTACTGCTTTAACTTTTGGTTTGCTAAATGCCTTTATAAGAAATAAGCATAAGCCAGAGAAAGTATGGATCATATATGCAAATACGCTTGTTGAGCCTCCGCCTCTTTTGCGAGTTGCTCAGAAAAGTTTACAAATATTTAAAGAATTAGGAACACAAATAGGAATTCCTGTCATCCCCAAAATGTTAATCCCTCCAATAAAAGACCGTTTTTGGGTTCTTTTAATAGGCAAAGGGTATCCCCCGCCCTCTGTTAGATTTAGGTGGTGTAGTGAACGTCTAAAAATCAGGCCAGTTAAAAGATTTTTAAAATATGTAAAAGAAACGGAAGGAAAATTTCCATTAGTTCTGTCTGGAGTGAGGCTAAATGAGGGTGACAACCGCAAAAATAACCTTTCCAAGAGGCTACTAAACGGCAAATGGATGAAGTATGAAGGACTGAGGGAATGCTTAGTATATGCTCCTTTACTTAACTGGAGTAGCAACGAGGTGTGGAAATATATAGGATATAATGAAGCGAAATGGCAAGTAAGCATGGGGCATTTAAAAGACTTATACTCCGTAACTTTTGATAAAGCCAATAGTTTCCGTACAGGCTGCTGGGTTTGCACATTGATTAGAAGAGATCAGAGTTTGGAAAAATTAGCCAGTAGGGATCTGGATTTAATTCCATTGATAAAATTTAGGAAGTTTCTTCAAGAGATCAGAGATAGTAAAGAATTAAGGGAGAAAGTTGAGAAAAATGGAAGAAGTTATCTTGGTCCTTTAAATATGGAGACAAGAAGAAAAATCCTTGGGGCACTTGAAGAAATATATGAACTACCTCCAGAGGAGAGGAAAGTAATTTATGAAATTTGGAGGAGTTAATATATTATTATATAAATTTTCGCTCAGCACTTTACATACTCACAAGACTATATACAGTCAGCTTCGAGACATAAGAGAAAAGGAGGCAAAATATGCCAAGTAAATATGATATTTATTGGCAGAATAAGTTACTTGAGATCGAACAACTCCTAAAGGATGCATATAAAAACGGAGAGAGTGGCGAGATAGATGTATCGGACATCATTAATTATGGAGAGCGGAATAGTTGGTATGGGGTTGTTGAGGTTTTTAAAGACGGAATTAGAAAAGGAGAAATGGCACATGCTAGATCTTTAGGAAAAGTCATAACTCGCAATAAACTTCTTGATGTATATGAGGAGTCTGGATTTCGGATAGTAATCTCGACGAATTTAAAATTAAGGATGGAGCGGCTGAATGTTAGAGAGGCTTCTTCGGTTCGAAAGCAGCCTACGGCAAAAGGACCCGTAATAGCATCAGAAAGATGGGATGAAATCTCTCTACGTATCCATGAAATAGTCGAATCCTTGCCCTCTTACCGCTATCCTGTAAACAGAAAAGATTTGCCTGATAATGGGATATACCTGTTTTATGAAGAGGGAGAAAAGATTCAGTTAGGCTCAATAGTAAAGGATAGAATCGTTAGAGTGGGGACACACAAAAAGCAGGGTAGGTTTCCCGATAGAATTCTTAATCATTTTAACGGAAATAAAAATTCCAGTGTGTTTAGAAAGCATTTGGGTGGAGCTTTTATTCGAAAGAAAAATCCGGGCGATCCTCGCCTGATGCAATGGTTAAAACAGGATACCCCCACTTTTAATGATATTGAAGCATTAGTTAGCGCATATCTAAGAAAACGATGTAGTTTTCGATTCCTAAAGGTGGACAAGAAAGAGGAAAGACTTGACCTTGAAGAGAGATTGATAGCTACACTGGCTCGTTGTTCTTATAACCCCTCAGAGAAATGGCTTGGAAGATTTGCAGCAAGTGAAAAAATTCGTATGTCAGGCTTATGGAATGATCAACATGTAAGTAGTGATAATACAATGACACCACAGCATCTTTTCAGACTCAAGGAAATTGTAGGCCAAACAGGCGATAGTGCGACGAAAGAAAATGATTTTTCTGTTATGGGTAAATTAGCGTCGGAAAGACAAATCGTTTGCTTTCTCCCTTGTTGTGCTAAGAAATTTGCATCAGGTAGGATCGTCGGTCAACAAAGTAGTATAACTCGACAAGATTTGCCAAATACATGGAATTTATTGATCGAGGGAAGAAATGGAATGAGGCAGTGTTTTAACTTCTCCTCGCCTCAGACTTCGGCTATTTACCTCTATATAGGAGCCCCATATAGTTCATTCCAACCCTATATACCTAATATCATTCATAAGATTTCCCAAGGACAATTGCGAGTCATCATAATTTCCGCTGGCTATGGAATAGTTGATGCATTTGAGCCTTTGCATAGTTATGATGCAGCAATGAAAGGAGCTATTGCTTCCTACTGGAAAAATAGCGGGCTAATTAACATAATAAGTGATTTATTACTCACCATAAGGCCCTCGAAGGTATTTGGTTTTTTTGCTGGAGAGTCGCACTGGCTTACTCCAGGTTCAAAATATAGATATTTCTTCACAGAAGGATTAAAAATGGCTTTAAATCAAGGCTTAGATATTGAACTCGGTGGATGTTTTTATCGTGTAAGTGGTAAAGGAGTTAAAGCTATTCTTGGTGCCTTGGGACAAACTTTCGTAAATCTTGTGAATTCAGGATTTAGTTCACAATTTGCCATAAAAATTCAAAACAACCCGCAGATTTACGGTAATGTTAGTATTAGTTTTGATAGAATTATTTGAGTGGATCGTGTCTTGATTTTTGAATTTTGACAACTTATGCCAGCGGTTGGCAACATTACGCCCTATACCTGTAAATCATCTTTTTATTTAT
>CAZPML010000088.1:0-6655 GCA_964587675.1 uncultured archaeon | reverse complement strand
TTAGATGTATGAGAACTAGGCAATGTAGATATTCTGCAAGAATAGAAGTTGAACCAAGCTGTAGGGCAACAATAAAGCTTTTCGATCATGTAAGAGCGTCTGCCACTAGAAAGGGAAGAGAAGCTGTTATGCTCGCCGATTATGGAGAGAGATTTGAGATGATAAAGTTGGCTTTGAGAAGTAGGTTTGAAGTTGATTACGAGGATGAGGTTAGTAAGGACGAAATCATCGAAGGAGTTATAAACGATTCAATAGATGCGGTTTGCGGGGAAGTTTATTCGCTCATTCCGAGAAACATGTTCGGGGGGATCATCGAGGACATCGCATCTCTTGAGAGAATAAATGTGTACGAATTCGGATCAAGCGATTCTAGGTATTTGTTTGGATTTTTGGCTACGCTGTGTAAGGACAAGAGGGAGTTCGCTTCTGGCCTCGAAATAACTCTTGAGTCGATAGCTAGATGTACCGGGCTTTTGGAGAGGGAAGAGTTGGGAGTTTATGCATACACGGGTTATGAGAGATAAGCCGGAATGCAGGATCTGCAGGGAAAGCGGAAGTGGGTTGGAGGAAATTGCCGACGATTTGCTCTATTCCCTCTTTAACCCTTATCACAGGGATCAGGGAAACTTCGACGTTACCGAATTGATCAAGAAGCACCTAAGTAGCGAGATCAGCAAGGACTTCGACGTATATTCGTCAGCCCTCAAGGAACTGATGAAGAGCTTCGGTTACCTTAGCACCTACTGGATGGACAAGGTAGAGGAATTTAGGCAGGCAAAAAAGAGGGCTTGGCTAGAACTGAAGGAGAAAATAAGGAGTGGAGAGGTTGGGAAAGAAGACATCAGCATGAGCCAAGTTGTTGACAACTTTTTGGATGAAGTAATTGAGGAGCTGATGGATCTGGGATACATAGAAAACGTTGAGACAAGGTATCATAGGAGGGTTGTTAGCTACACTTCAAAGGCAGAGAGAGCTCTTGGTGAAAAAGTACTATCTATGTGCTTAAAAGACTTGGATAAGAGAAGTTATGGGGAGAACGTGACCGAGAAGGATGGAATCTCGATTTTCGTTGGGGAAAAGATGGTTGAATTCGATCCAATCATCCACACGTTTGACATGATCGACCTGTTTGAGAGCTTGCTTAAATCCGCTTTAAAGGGAGAGCTCACCCTCAAAGAGGAAGAATTGGTTGCTAGGCAACCAAAACATATGGAGAAGTGCGTTTACATAATGTTGATAGACGTTAGCGATTCTATGAGAGGGAAGAAGATAATCGGTGCGATAGAGGCTGCTGTGGGGTTGAAGAGAGCCATAAAAAAGAAGGGGGGAAACGATGAACTCAAAGTTGTGGCTTTCAATCACAGGGTTAGAGAAATAAGACATGGGGACATAATGAACTTGGAGCCAAGAGGTAGGACGGATATAGGATTGGCTTTAAAGAAGGCGAGAGAGATAGTTAGGAAAAGTAGCGGTACCGGAATCGTGTTCCTCATCTCAGATGGAGAACCAACATCAAGTTTCAATCCATACCTCACACCTTGGAGGTGCGCCCTAAGGGAAGCTGAAAAACTAAAGGGTGTGGATGCGAGACTTCAAATAATAATGTTCGGGAAAGAGGGAAGGTTTCTTGAGTTATGCAAGGCCATGGCGAGGTTGAGCGGTAGATCGAACTTGTTTCATTTCTCGGACCCTTTGAATTTGAAAAAATTCATAGTCAGGAGTTACATGCGTTAGGCAAAAACTTCCTCCTTTGAGTAAACGACTATTCCCTTGTCTGTTATCTCGAAGGGATGAATCTTCTTGCTGTGGCTAGTCCCCCTCATTTTGAAGATCTCTATGCTCCTAGCTCTGGTATTCTCAATTCTCGTGTAGTAGAGAACTATCGTTCCCTCAACAACGAAGTTCTCAACGCCAAATCTGCTGATCCTATCCACGCCGTTCTCCACGACTTCGCAAGTTAAGACTGAGGTTAGGCCGAGAATTTCCATTGTTGTTGAAATCTTCAAAAGTTCAATCCTGAACTTTGCGGGATCTCCTATTGTAAATCCAATGGATGTTGTGGAATCAAGAACAGCTCTCCTCGCACTAATCTCATCTTGGATTGTTATTATCTGATCCAGCAGGGATCTCGTGTCGAATGGGCGCACATCTATGTACTTCTCGTCCGAGGGAATTCCAATTTTTGTCGAAGTCGCATCGATGATTGCGAGCATGTTTTCATCTTCGTATCTTTCTAGCTCCCATCCAAACGTTGAGAAATGCTCTCTAAGGTGCTGCGGCCTTTCTTCTGTAGCGACGAATATTCCAGGTTCGTTGTAGAGAGTTATTCCATTTACGATGAATTGCATGGCAAGTATGGTCTTCCCTGAACCGGAAGGACCTGAAACGAGGTAGCTTCTGTCTCTTAACAGGCCACCTTCGCACAGTTCATCGAAACCGGGAATTCCGGTTGGTACGCGTTCGAGCATAGTATCACGTTTTTCGTATTTAAACCTTAAAGTTTAAATTGTTTACGCAAGCTTTCCATTATGGCGAAAGTAACAATTTCCCTGATAAAAGCTGATGTCGGGAGTGTAGCTGGACACGTTATTGTACCAAGGGAATTGATAGAGATTGCTGAAGAAAACTTAAAAAATGCCGTTGAATCCGGGCATATAATTGATTTTAGGGTCTTTAATGCAGGGGACGATCTTGAACTTCTCATGACTCATAGGAAGGGTGTTGATAGCGAAGAAATCCACAAACTCGCTTGGGACACCTTCTTGAAAGCGGCAGAAAAAGCTAAGGAGATCAAGTTGTATGGAGCTGGCCAAGACTTGCTAAAAGATGCTTTTTCAGGAAACGTTAGGGGACTGGGCCCCGGTGTGGCGGAGATGGAGTTTACAGAGAGGAGAGCTGAGCCGTTCGTTGCATTCATGATGGATAAAACCGAACCGGGAGCTTTCAACTTGCCCCTCTTCAGAATATTTGCCGATCCGTTCAACACAGCGGGATTGGTAATTGACCCATCGATGCACGCTGGCTTTGTTTTTGAAATCTGGGATATAAAGGAGCATAAAAGGGTTTTCATGAGGTCTCCCGAGGAGATGTACGACATTCTGGCGCTCATCGGAAGTAAGGGGAGATTCGTTATTAAGAGGATATATCCGAAGGAGGGTGGAAAGTTACCCCCAGACGAACCTGTGGTGGTTGTTAGTACTGAGAAACTTTATGAAATAGCAGGTGAGTACGTGGGTAAAGACGATCCAGTGGCAATTGTGAGAGCTCAGAGTGGATTACCCGCGATGGGAGAGGTTTTGGAAGCCTTCTCGTTCCCACACTTAGTAAGTGGGTGGATGAGGGGGAGCCACAACGGTCCGATCCTTCCAGTCCCATTCCGCTTTTCAAAGTGTACCAGGTTTGACGGTCCGCCAAGATGCATAGCCGCTGGATTTCAGGTTAGCGATGGGAAGCTCGTCGGCCCGGTTGACATGTTTGATGACCCGGCATTTGATTATACGAGGGCAAGGGCGATGGAGGTGTGCGATTACATAAGAAGGCACGGTCCATTTGAACCCCACAGATTGCCGCACGAGGAGATGGAATACACCACGCTACCAAAAGTGCTTGAGAAGCTCGAAGATAGATTTGAAGAAGTTTGATGAAGCATATCTTCTGGTATGGATTGGCCGAGGAGGAGAAAATAGAATACCTCAGGAAGTTTAGCGTAGCCGTAGTTGGAAGCAGAATGCTTCTGGAACTTCTATGGAGAAGTGGAGTCGGCTGCATAAGGTACATATCCGATTTGGTCACTCCGGTGACAGCTAGACTGGATTGCACGATCGATCCACTTGAAGCGAACAACTACGATGTAGTTCACCCAAAATCAAACGATAGCTGCATAATCTCGTATCTATATCCCGACGATGAAAGAGAGCTGAAAAAGCTGCTGAGAGGAATCGATGTGGTTGTTGCTCATAAGCACATCGAGGAAGTTGCTGAGGTTGCTGAGAAAATCGGGGCCCCGTTCATTCCAAACATCATTACAACTTTTTTACCGGACGGTACGTCTTTTTTTGAGGTGGAATATCCCGAAGTGAGGATCGATCCAATATCCTATGCGATAACCTGTAGCGTTCAGGCCGGTGAGGTCATAAGGATATTCACGGGATGCGATCTCCCCACCATAGCTCCCGAAGCATACGTCGTCGATGTGGCCAATGGCTTGTACCTGAAAAAGATCAGGTTGAACACGAAGGTGAACGAATGAACTACGAAAAGTTGGGATTAAGAGTGGGGATAGAGATACATCAGCAGCTCGACACGAAGCACAAGCTATTCTGCTACTGCCCCACCGAGCATAGAGATGTGAGCGAGAGCAATTTTGAATTTTCAAGATTTTTGAGGTTAAAGAAAAGTGAGATTGGAGAAGAGGACAGGGCCGCTAAAGAGGAAGTTGCGAGAAGTAGGAAGTTCATCTACAAGTACTACGACACCACATGCCTGGTTGAAGCTGATGAGGAACCACCAAGAGAAATTAACAGGGAGGCATTAGAAATTGCAATCCAGATTGCCAAGATGCTGAACATGGAGATCGTTGACGAGGTCCACGTAATGAGGAAGATAGTCATAGATGGAAGCAACACAACTGGATTTCAGAGAACTGCATTGGTTGCGTTTGATGGCCACATCTTCGTTGATGGAAAGAGGATTGGGATAGCAACCCTTTGCCTCGAAGAAGAAGCCTGTAGAAAAATTGAAGATGGCAAAGGATACGCGATCTATTCATTGGATAGGCTTGGAATACCGCTAGTTGAGATTGGAACGCATCCCGATATAACAACCCCTGAAATGGCAAAAAAGGTAGCAAAAAAGCTTGGAATGATTTTAAGGTCAACCAGAAGAGTTAAGAGGGGTATCGGTACGATAAGACAGGACATAAACATCAGCATTGAAGGGGGAGCTAGAGTTGAGATTAAAGGTGTTCAGGAGCTGGAAATTGTGGATAAGATCGTGGACTACGAAGTTGTTAGGCAGCTGAACTTGCTTGAGTTAAGAGATGAGTTGAAGAAGAGGAAAGCTTGGGTTTTGAACGAAATTTTCGACGTTTCAGATGTTTTTAAAACGTCGAAGTGTAAAATTTTGAGAGGGAGGAAGGTTAAGGCTGTGGTTCTTAAAAACTTTGCGGGATTAGTTGGTAAGGAAATACAACCTGGGAGAAGGCTGGGATCTGAATTTGCCGATATTGCTAGGTCCTTCGGCCTGGGAGGTGTGTTCCACACCGATGAACTTCCAGCTTATGGCATTAGTGGTGAAGAGGTGAAAAAGCTAAGAGAAAAAGTTGGAGCGAGCGCAAATGATGCCGTAGTTTTTGCTGCTGGAGAAACCGGGAGAGTCGTAAATGCATTGGAGAGGATAATTGAGAGAGCGGAGTACTGCTTGTTCGGAGTTCCAGAAGAGACGAGGAAGGCGAATGAGGATGGTACGACGTCTTACCTAAGACCTTTGCCCGGAGCTGCGAGGATGTATCCCGAAACCGATGTCCCACCGGTTGAAGTAACTAAGAAAATGTTGGAAGTTGAGATTCCAGAACTAATCGAAGATAGGGCTAGGAGATACGAGAAAGTTCTACCAAAGGATTTGGCTTGGGAAATAGCCAATTCCAGGTATTGCAATCTTTTTGAGGAATTTTCCCGGAGAATTCCGCCTACCGTTGTTGCAAGAGTTCTTCACATGGCGCCATCGGAAATAAAGAAGGAAGGTTACGATGTATCCAGGATAAATGAGAGGCATTTTAGAATGATCCTCGAAATGATCTCTGAAGGAAAAATAGCAAAGGAAGCGGCGGAAGAGGTACTTAAAATATGCTGCACAAATCCGGACGTTGGGGAGGATTACGTGCTATCCATTATTGGAAGAAGAGAGGATGTAGATGAATTCATATCGTCCTTAGTGAGGAAAAAGCTAGATTTAATAAGGGAAAGGGGTGAAGCTGCCTTCAAACCTTTAATGGGTTTGGTAATGAGGGAATTTAGGGGTAAAGTTGATGGCAGGGTTGTGGCGGATAAACTGATGGGAGCGATAAAGAACGAGTTGGAGAGGTTGAAAAATGAACGTCTTGTTAAGTAGAAAAGATACGATTAGGTTCCTAATCCTCTCCGAACTAATGATCGATCCGGGATGCAATCAGAGAGACATTGCAAGAAAACTTAAGCTTACTCCTCAGGCAATATCGGAACATTTCAAAGAACTAATCAATGAGAACTACATCAAAGTCGTGCACAAGGGATATTACGAGGTGACGAAAAAGGGAGAGGATTGGATGTCGAAGAATCTCGTTGATCTTTACCTATTCAGCGAACAACTGCTCAAGAAAATATACTCGAAAACGATAGTTGCAATAGCTAGAGGTAAGATTTCCGAAAACGACTCTGTAAGGTATTGGTTTGGCGATGGGTACGTTTTTGCAGAAAAGAGCGAGAGTGGAAATGGAATTGCAATGACATCGGCAGATGATGGAGAAGACGTCTTAATCAAACCCACGGGTAGCTTTGAACCGCCTAGGAAGGGCGAAATAATAATCGTGAAGGTTCCGGATGTCAGCGGGGGTGGTAGCAGGAAAGTTGATCTAAAGAAGTTTGGTGAGCTGATAAAGAGTAGGCCCATGAGTATAGTC
>CAZPML010000087.1:0-6827 GCA_964587675.1 uncultured archaeon | reverse complement strand
TTGGGAAAATAAAGAAAATTGTTTACTATAATAAAATTAATATTACATTTACAAATACTTTAGTAGAATTCCCATCAAATTTCACATTGCCAATTGAGAATATATCCATATCAAATCAAAATCTTCCGGTACAAATGGAAGTCTCTCAAGTGAGTTTGCCTACGACAATTTATGCGGATGTTTATAGTTGCTTCAGGCTTGATCTAACTCCACCGGCTAATGCATCTGTGATGTTCAGGTTACCTACAAACCTCTCAAAAATTCAGTTGTTTAGGTTCTGTGGAAAATGGGAAAAAATGCAGCTGAGTAGAATTTACTCTCACGAAAATGTAACGTACTATCGAGCGAATTTGAGTTCTGGGATATATGTTTTGGGGATTGAATGGGCAGATTTTCCACTAGATCGAAACAGCAGCATAATTCAACTGGCTTTAAATTGGTTAAGGAATTTACAAAATCCAGATGGTGGCTTTTCAAATCCCAACGAAAGTAGTGATATTGGAAAGACATGTTGGGCAATTATGGCCATCTCCGCCTCTGGAGAAGATCCGCATTCCTGGAAAAAAGGAGGAAACGATCCAATATCTTTCATAAGAAAAAATATTAAGGGAAATATCAGTAAAATGGGGACTGCAGACTATGCAAGAATAATTTTGGCCCTTCTTTCGGCTGGCGAGAATCCAAGGAATTTTGCTGGCTATGACTTTGTCTCCAAATTAAAATTAAGAGTCAAAGAGAATGGCCAAATTGGAGATTATATCTACACCACAATATGGGGGATACTAGCCCTCTCTGCTGCGGGTGAGAATGTGAGCAAATCAGTTGAATGGTTGACATCTAAACAGAATTCAGATGGAGGATTTGCTTGGGCTGTTGGAGAAAAAAGTGATTTCGATGATACCGCAGCAGCAATCCAAGCCCTAATATCTTCTGGCGTTGATAGAAATTCTATCATAATCCAGAGAGCCCTTGAGTACCTTAAAGAAGGCCAAAATCCGGATGGTGGGATGAGATACTTTGGAAATTCTGCTAGTAATGCAGCAAGCGATTCTTGGACAATTCAAGCTTTAGTGTCAGCAGGAATAAATCCAAGAAATTGGTGTAAGGGGAACGTTAGTGTTGTTGATCACTTACTGAGCCTGCAAACGAAAGAAGGCTACTTCAAATACACAAAATATCAAACATCAAATCCTGGTTACATGACGGTCTCTGCAATTATGGCTCTCATGGGCAAACCGCAACCGATAGGAAGATTAGGTTTAAAAATAAAAACCTCTGAAAATAAAACTTTGGAAACAACCACATCTCCCACCCCTACAACCACGACTACCATCCCTACAACCACAATTACCACCAAGGAAATGTATAAAAAGACGGAAATAGCTATAAAAAAGGGTGAGGAAGTTCCTACAAAAATTCCAGGATTTGAACTCGTATTGGTTCTAATCGCGCTTGTAGTTCTTAGTGTGGTGAGAAGATGAAGAAACTCTTTACATTGATCATATTTCTCGTTCTACTATCCTGTATTGGGTGCTCTCAAACTGAACTGGAAAAAAATCCAAAGAGTGTGCTTTTGGATGATACAGGATACGTAATTAATATAACTTATATACCGAAGAGGATCGTATCCTTGTCTCCTAGCAATACCGAGATCCTTTTTGCAATTGGAGCTGGCGATAGGGTTGTCGGAGTCACCGACTATTGTAACTATCCACCAAAAGTACTGAAGATGAAAGAGACAGGCAGATTGAAAAGTGTTGGTGGCTATTCTACTGTTAACATTGAGAGAGTTGTTGGCTTAGATCCGGATCTCGTGGTTGCATCATACGGTAACGGCCTCGAAACGATAGAAACTATGAGGAATTTAGGTTTAACTGTTGTAGCATTTAATCCAAAAAATTTGAGTGATATTAAAAGAGAAATTTTAATTTTGGGAAAAATAACAGGAAATTCAAAGAACGCTAGTAAACTCGTTGAAATGATTGATAAGAGAATTTCAAAGATTGAAAAAAAGGTCTCGGGAAAAAAGAAGTTAAAAGTTTGTCATATAATTTGGCACGATCCCATTTGGGTTACTGGAAAACAGACATTCATTAATGAGATAATAGAGATTTCGGGTGGTGTGAATGCATTCAACTTTAATGGATGGAGAATTGTGAGCATAGAGGATATAATCGCGGCAAACCCTGATGTAATTCTGGTTAACAGTGGAACTGGAATGGTGGGGGGTAAAAACCTAATTTACGATTGGGTAATGAATGAGACAAGACTGAAGGTGGTAAATGCGATCAAGTTTGGGAGGGTTTACGTAATAGATGCCGATCTTATTTCCCGACCCTCGTACCGTCTAGTACTTGCTGCTGAAGAAATAGCGAAATTTCTACACCCCGAAGCATTCTCTAGTTGACTGTGAATTATTTATACTCAGTTAGTTGAGATGTTGTGATGAAAGATAAAGTACTGAGCGAACTAAAGGGCTACCAGATCGTGGGACAGCATTCAGCGGTTAAGACATGTTTTTGGCTAAAAAAATCGTTGAAAGATAAAGGTGTTTGCTATAAGCAAAAATTTTACGGAATTGAGAGTCACAGATGCTTACAAATGACTCCTGCTTTGATGTGCAATCAGAGTTGCATTTACTGCTGGAGGCCACTGGAGCTTTTGGGGGAGGTAAATAATTGGGATCCACCGGATTACATTGTTGAAGAAAGTATTAAAGCTCAGCATAGACTTCTTAGCGGGTTTCACGGTACGGAGGGAGTAAATAAGAAAAAACTAAATGAGGCTTATAAGCCAAATCAGGTTGCAATAAGCCTAATTGGTGAACCTACACTCTATCCCTACCTTCCAGATCTTATTGAAGAATACAAGCGGAGAGGATTTACAACTTTCTTAGTTACAAATGGAACAAGACCAAGAATGTTGGAACTTTCAAATCCAACCCAATTGTACATAAGTTTGACTGGATACGACGAAGAAAGCCATCTTTTATTGAATAGGCCTAACAGAAGCAACTGGAATCTTATATTGCGGAGTTTGGAAGTGATGAGGGAATCTAAATCAAGAACCGTGATCAGACTCACGCTAATTAAGGGTTACAACATGCATTCAAATGCTTTAAAACGATATTCAGAACTCATCAAACTTGCATCTCCCGATTATATTGAAGCTAAAGCCTACATGTATTTAGGATATTCCAGATTAAGACTTCGGTATGAGAATATGCCCGAACACTCCGATATTGTAAGCTTTTCCAAAGAACTTGAGAAATTAACGGGATATAGAATTGTAAATGAATCGATGGTGAGTAGAGTTGTCCTCCTCTCGAGATAAATTAGATTTGAAATCTTGCAGGGAAAGATTAAAAGACTTGGAGACTGTGAGGGAGGAAATATTAAAAATTGCAAGGGAAGTTAGAATAAACGCTACCAAGGCCATCGCCTCAATTCATGCACGGAAATCCCCCGAGAATTTCATCGATGCTGCAGTTGAATGCTTTAAAAAACTCAAAAGTTATGAACCACGATTTCCAGAACTCTACCATCCATTGGCTCATGATGCGGAACAAGAACTTGTTGAAGCGGTGGTTTTGAGAGATATTATTGAAAAAAGGTTCGACTTCTCGATAACTTTGAACGTTAAACCTTCTGCATTTGTAACAGGATTGGCAGATGTTATAGGCGAGCTGAGGCGTTACGTGTTAACATGCTTGATTGGAGGAAACTTCGAGGAATCACGCAATTTCATGGAGTTAATGGAGGAGATTTATGCTAATCTTTTACAATTTGTGGAATTGCCGGATAAACTTGTCCCAGGTCTTAGGCGGAAACTGGATGTAGCTAGATCAGCAATTGAGAGAACAAAGTCGGATTATATCGCAGCGAAGGTAGCCCGCTTCCATGAGAGTTTGGGTAGGAATAGATGATACTGACAGCCCAAAAGGAATGTGTACAACGTATCTGGCTGGTGCTGTTATTGAAGAGATTGGTAAGAATTTGGGCAAAGTCGTGGGCTTCCCCAGATTAATAAGACTTAACCCCACTATACCATACAAGACACGTGGAAATGGTGCAGTTAGCATCCTTTTGGATGTTGATGACGATAAAGAGTTAATTGAAATCATAGACGCGGTCATCGCCAATTATGCTATGTTAGATGATGTGAATACGAACCCAGGAGCAGTTATTGTTAACGAAAAAGTCGCGGGAGAATTATCTTGGTTCGCAGACAAGGCTATAAAGGGCATTGTGAGAATCAGCGATGTTTATACAATATTGGAGAAGCACTCTATCCCATTTGTTAAATATAAGAAAGGTAGAGGCTTGATTGGAGCTCTGGCTTCTGCAACTGCAAAACTCAATGACTGGACCTTTGAACTTTTAGCATACAGGCAAAAGACAAGATTTGGGAAAAAACGCCAATTTTTCGAGGATGATTTTTACGATATAGATTACGAATTTTATCCTCTGATATTCGATACCGTTGATTGGATGAATGGCATCGTCACTGCAGTTCCCAATTCTCCATGCCCGGTTTTATTTGGATTGAGGGGTGAAGATCCAGAAATTTTAGAAGAAGCGGTGACTAAAATAGAATCGGAACCAGTTGATAAATATTTCATATTTATTACCAATCATGCAACGGACATGCACGTCATAGATGCCGAATCTAATGAAGTTCAGAAATTGGAAAACTACCACTCGTATAAGGTTAGAGGTAAAGTTACAAAGTCACCATATGTTATCACTGGTGGACATGTTTTCTTTGAAATGGAAACGAAATATGGAAAAATTAAGTGTGCAGCATTTGAACCGACCAAGCAATTTAGGAGTATAGTAAGGATGCTGAGGGCTGGTGATGAAATAGTAGTTTGGGGATCCATGAAGAGGGATACAATAAACTTGGAGAAAATAAAGATCGAGAAATTAAATATTTTCTCTAAAGAAAATCCGAGGTGCCCAAAATGTGGAAAAAGGATGGAATCTGCTGGGAGAGGAAAAGGGTTTAGGTGTAGAAATTGTAAAACTTATTCAAAATCAAAAATCATAGAAAAAATCGAAAGAAAGATCGATGTTGGTTACTACGAAGTCCCACCCTCTGCAAGAAGACATTTGTTTATGCCGCTAATCAGAATGAAAGTTGACAAAAAACATGTGTTTAGATAACTGCTTAAAATTAGATAGTAGCCGTGTGCTCTTTGGTATTCTAACTTCGATTGATAGAAAAATTAATATAACTCTGTAAAACCCACCTCAACAAAAAACGAGGAGGTAAGAAAAATGGCAGAGAATGCTGTGTTTGTTGGAAACAAACCCGTTATGAATTATGTCTTGGCTGTGCTCACCCAATTTAACAGTGGAGCAGCTGAGGTTGCGGTTAAAGCGAGAGGTAGGGCGATCAGCAGAGCGGTTGATGTAGCAGAAATCGTCAGGAAGCGCTTCTTGCCAGATGTTGATGTGAAGGATATAAAAATCTCTACTGAACAAATTGAAAGCGAGCAAGGAACAGCCAATGTGTCTGCGATAGAAATAATTTTGGCTAAGAAGGAATAACTAAAAGGAAATTAAATTTTTTAAAACTTTTTATAGTGAGATTTGAAATTTTTGCTAAAGGCCACGAAAACATAACTGCTACTCACAAAACAACTTTAGAGATTACTAAGGATAAAGAGCTAACACCGAAGGGAAACTGCATAATAGGAGTTTGTTCAAACGTTGGTCTAAGGGAGATACCAGATAGGGCCAAGGAGTTGTTGAAAAAAGGTGTAAAAGCTGATGTGAAGATACTCTTACCTGACTATAATTTGTACGACGAACTGTATGGTTTTGGCGATCCTGCACTCACCTTTGAAGACCCCTCTGATATAGTTATCAGAAAAAGTAAGTACGTATGTGGTAGGACATTTCTTGTTCAAGCTAATAAAGCTGCTTGTGATATCAGTAGGGAGATGGTTGAGTTGTTAAAAGATGAAAAGACCGAACTAGTTTTAATTGTTAAGCTACATGCTCCGTTGGACTAGGGAGAGCCAAACTTAGAACTATGTATGCTGTTATCGAAGCAATCAATCCTGGAACAACTGGATATATCCAATAGACTTTATAGAAGAAGAGATGCCAGAGCACGCATACAATAACCGCGATAACCATTGAGGCGGATGCAGCTACCGGATTCGGTCTTTTGAAGTAAAGGGCAGATACAAGCGGTACAAGGAACGCTGCGGTTATTACGGAAAAACTGACTCCTACTATCTCAACAATCACGCCAGGTGGATTGATTGCGGCAACAAGCGGGATCAGTGTGAATAAGAATACAGATATCCTTGTTATCCTTAGCGCAGTCTCTTCCTTAATTGTTTTAACATTTTGAAGGATGTCTCTAACGAATGCGGTTGAAACGACATGGACAAGTGAATTGATCGTCGACATAGCCGCTGCAACAATTGCAGTAAGTAAAAGCGCATTTATACCAGTTGGGAAAAGCTTCATGGCTATAAATGGAACTACTAGGTCAACGTTCTTTAAAAAGGGTTTTACACTTGTATACTTTGGTATTATCAGCCAACCAAACGGGCCTATGCTAAATACACAGATTGCGAATACGCCGATTATTAGTGGGGTTAGGATCATTCCGTGCGCGATAACTCGATCGTCTTTGGCGGCTATGAATCTCACAACAAGTTGAGGGCTTGCGAGCTGCGCAACACTAATGGCGAAGGTTAGACTAAGAATAAATGGCAGGACCATTCCCGCTTTCATAATTGGGGGTGGGGACAGCTTTCCGAGCTCGAAAAGGGAGGATCCAGTCATTCCTGCAAATAGTTTCACGTT
>CAZPML010000086.1:0-6875 GCA_964587675.1 uncultured archaeon | reverse complement strand
AGTTTGGCTCTTATATTGCTCTAGATTTAACCCATTTAGGTGAAGATAAAATAAATGAGAGGCTTCCAATGATTAGAGATGCGGCGATAAAGTTCGCGGGGGTGGATCCAGTTGATGAACCAATCCCTGTAAGACCCGTAGCACACTATACAATGGGAGGGATCCATTCCAATAAAAATTGTGAAACTCAAATAGCAGGCTTATATGTTGCAGGTGAGTGTGCATGCGTGAGTATACATGGTGCAAATAGACTTGGAAGCAACTCGACTATAGAATGTTTAGTTTTTGGTAAAGTTGCGGGTGAAATGGCTGCAGAATACGCTCTAAATTCGTCTGGTAGCCATGTTCCCAAGGATTTCATACTGAATGAAGAAAGCAGGATATTCGACCATTTACTTGGTAGGAATGGAGACGAGAACCCCTACAGTTTGAAGAAGGAATTGAACGAAACAATGGATAAGAAATTATGGATCTTCCGGGATAGAGATGGACTAAGTGAGGCTGTTGGAAAAATCAGAGAATTGAAGGAAAGATACTCCAATGTTGAAATAAACGATAAATCAAAAGGGTTTAATACCGACCTAACTTCAACTTTGGAAATCGGATACATGTTAGATCTGGCAGAGGTCGTTGCCACAGCTGCTCTCTATCGTGAAGAAAGTAGAGGTGCACATTATAGGATAGACTTCCCAAAGAGGGACGATGTTAATTGGTTGAAGCATAGTTTGGCCTATTACACTCCTGAAGGCCCCGTTTTTAAGTACATACCGGTAACCATAACTAAATGGAAGCCAACTGAAAGGAAATATTGAGGTGATTGCGTGGTTGAATTTAGAATAAGAAGATTTAACGGTGACGAAACGTACTGGGAAAGTTTTGAAGTTCCTACTAGGAGAGGTATGACTGTACTTGAAGGTCTGTATTACATTAAGGAAAATATAGATTCGTCCTTGACATTTAGAGCTTCATGTAGGATGGGGATATGTGGAAGTTGTGCTGTGAAAATAAATGGTAGACCAAAACTTGCTTGTGAGACTCAAATTGCTAGTGTAGGGAATAAGATAATCTTAGAACCACTTGATAATTTTACGGTTTTGAAAGACTTAGTCACAGAGTTCGAAGGATTTTTCGCAAAACATAAAGCTGTAAAACCATATCTAATTAGGAGTGATGTTAGTTATGAAGAACCAAAAGAACTCATCCAAACTCCTTCTGAACTTAGAAACTATTATATTTTCACACTTTGTATAAAATGCGGTGCATGTTATTCTGTATGCCCAGCGGCAGCAACAAGGGATGATTGCTTAGGACCTGCTGCCATGATGGCTGCATATAGATTTTGCGCAGATAGTAGAGATAGAGGTGAGGACGCTCGCATATCGATTGCGAGTAAGGATCTGGCAGTTTGGAGATGCCATCTTGCAATGGAATGTAGCGAAGTTTGCCCAAAGAAGGCTGAACCTGCAAAAGCAATTCAACTTCTTAGAAGGAAAACGGCAGTAAATGCGATTAAAAGTATCTTAAGGTGGTAAAATGCCAATACTCGATTGGTTCAAATTCACAAATCGGAGTGTGTATAGTTTGGCATTTGCCATCCAGAGAATCACTGGTATAATTCTTTTGTTCTACCTGTGTTTACATTTAATTTTCTTGACGTCACTCACCGATAGGACGGGTGAAACCTATGAATCTCTGATAGCCGTAACCGTATCCAAACAGTTCCTTCTATTTGACATACTCCTAGTTTTGTGTGGTGTATTCCATGGGATTAATGGGTTAAGGGTAATAGTTCACGAGTTCGGATTTGTATATGAGTATAGGAAAGTAGTAATTGGGTTCGCATTTTTCCTAGTAATAGTAGCTTGGCTGTATGCTAGCTATGTCATGTATTGTTTGGTAGGTGGTTAAGATGGAAGAGTCCGCCAAAAGCGTAATGGAACCATTGGCATGGATCTTTCAGCTAATATCGGGGCTTATACTTACTCTACTCATCACCGTTCATTTTTATTTAACCCACATGACATCCCACACTGCACTTCATTATAATGAAGTAGTTGCCAGAATTTCCACACCTTACTACAAGTTCTTTTACATAGTCCTTCTATTTTTCGTATCATTCCACGCATTCAACGGTCTAAGAGCTATAATCCTCGATACAAACTTTGGTGCGAGAAATAGAAATAGTGTAAATGCAATGTGCTACACTGCCTTTATTTTTATTTTTTTATATGGAACATTCTTAGTAATTATTCTATAATTTTTAAAGAAAGAATTAAATTCTCAGTAAGCAGAAAAAGGGCATGATATTCTTGCGACAACTGAGTGTTAAGCCACTTTGGTTTATCTATTATATTTTATGAGAGAAATATTTTAAAACTCTCTCGTTAAGGAAAACTATGCTTTCAAGGATTGAAACAGAAATTCTAAAGATTTTGGAAGTCGGTAAAAGGTATTCTTTAGATGATGTTGCAAAACTCTCTAAATTAAATAAAGACGCTATTAGAAAAGCAATCTATCTCCTTCAAAGCAAAGGATACCTAGCCGTAGATGAAGTCGAAGTAAGTAATTACTTGCTTACTGAGGAAGGAAAAAGATATTTGAAATCCGGTTTTCCAGAGGAAAAATTAGTAAACATTCTAAAGAAATCAGGAAATGTGATTAATTTTAAAGACATTATTAAAACTTTAAATGAGGAAGAATTTAAAATAGCTTTGGGATGGCTTAAGAGAAAAGGAGCAATTAGAATCGAAAATGACAGCGTTGTTTTAGTTTTTGAACCGAAAATAGAGGAAAAAGAGGGATTAAAATTAATTTCAGAGGGGAAAACAGTGGACCCGAAGTTAATTAGAACTCTAATCCAGAGAAAACTCGTTAGAGTTCGAAAAAATAAAATTGTTTACGTGACACTGAAATCTAAACCAGATATATTAATTAGGGAGGCTATATCTGATCTAACACCGCAAATTTTAATCGATGGTAGTTGGAGAGAGCGAGAGTTTTTGAAGTACGACATCCAATTACCCTCTAGGGAAATTTTTGGGGGAAAGGTTCATCCTTATGAAGGAATAATCCAAGAATGCAGAAAAATTTTCCTTGAAATGGGCTTTAAGGAAATAAAAGGTCATTACGTACAAACATCATTTTGGAATTTTGATGCCCTCTTCCAGCCTCAGGATCATCCGGCTAGGGATATGCAAGATACTTTCTACCTTGATCATTACTTGGATCTGGATAGAAAACTTGTCGATAAAGTCAAGAAAACACATGAAAATGGATGGATAACAGGTTCACTTGGCTGGGGGGGTAGGTGGGATACGGAAAAAGCAAGACAACTAGTAATGAGGACGCATACAACTGCAGTTACTATACATTACTTGGCCAAGAACCCAAATCCTCCTCAAAAAGCATTCTGTATTGATAGAGTTTTTAGGAGAGAGGCCATCGATGCGACCCATCTTCCCGAATTTGATCAATTAGAAGGAGTTGTTCTGGATAGAGATGTTGGTTTCAGACATTTGCTGGGTCTTCTGAAGGAATTTTTTGCGAAAATGGGTTTCGAAGACATTAGATTTAGGCCAGGATATTTCCCTTATACGGAGCCCAGTGTCGAACCTGAAGTCTATATCGATGGATTGGGATGGATCGAGCTGGGGGGTGCAGGAGTATTTAGAAAAGAAGTTACTGAACCACTGGGGATTAAAGGGAAAGTACTTGCATGGGGTTTGGGGATAGGAAGGTTAGCAATGCTAAAAATTGGTTTAAAAGATTTGAGGAAGTTGTATCTCCCCGACATCAATTGGCTAAGACAAACACCATTAATAAAGACAAAAACATGCGAGATGTAATCCCAATTCAAAACCCTCATATAATTAGATAAATATAATCACTTATGCCAGGAATAATTCCACATAGACATTGTTTGGTATGTGGTAAAGCAATAGAACCTGATAAACAGTTCTGTAGCGATGAATGCGAAGAAATCATGAAAAAGGAGAGGAGAAGACAAAGAAATTTCATGATTTTCATGTTTTTAATACTAGTCCTATTAATGTTCTTTGTATGGTTGCCCTACATTACAAAATGATCCAAGTTGAACTAGAGCTAAGCCCTCCAATATTCTCAGAGAACTCGAGAATACTTTTGCGGTGATTTCATATCAGTGTGGGATACTTCCCCGTTAGACACGCTAGACAATATTTTCCATCTCCTCCAGCGTTTTTGAGGGCCTCCAACAAGCCCTCTAGGCTCAAATAAGCGAGGGTGTCAGCTCCCAGTCTTTTTTCTATCTCTTCTACCTTTAAATTTGCGGCAATGAGTTCTTTACGAGTTTTCATGTCTATTCCAAAGTAGCATGGAGAAATGATTGGAGGACTTCCGATTCTTAGGTGAACTTCCTTTGCTCCAGAGCTTTTTAACATACTCAATATCCTTTTGGATGTCGTACCCCTCACTATGCTGTCATCGACCAGTACTATTCTCCTTCCAGCAATATTCTCCTTGATTACATTAACTTTCAGTCTTACCGAACTCTCTCTTAGCTCCTGTTTTGGCATAATAAATGTTCTTCCAATATATCTATTCTTAATAAGGCATTCCATGTAAGGTAAGTTCAATTCTCTTGCATAACCAATTGCTGCAGTAATTCCACTATCTGGTACTGCTGAAACGTAATCTGCCATCACTGGAGCTTCTTTTGCAAGTTTTTTGCCCATTTCAGTTCTAGCTTTATAAACACTAACACCGTCAATAACGGAATCTGGTCTAGCAAAGTAGATGTATTCAAAAATACAGAATGTCTTTTCTCTCCCTTTTGTTACTTTTATAAAATCTATTTCACCATCTTCTATGATCACGGCCTCTCCAGGTTTTATGTCTCTAACAAATTCTCCACCGACTGTGTCTATTGCGCAACTTTCACTACAGATTATATATCCATCTTCCATTTCACCCAAACAAAGAGGTCTAAATCCGAGTGGGTCTCTAAATCCAACCAGAGTATCGTTAATTGAGAAAACCAAGGAATAGCTACCAACTAAAATCTCAGTTAGGCTTCTTAATGATGAATCAAGATCTTTTTTCATGAGGAATTTTGAAAGCAACTGTGCAATAACTTCCGTATCGGAGTCTGTTGTGAAAACATTTCCTTTATTCTCCAACTCGAGCCTAAGTTGTCTATAGTTTACCAAATTTCCATTGTGGGCTATTGCCAGAACTCCAGGCCTAGATTCAACAACAAATGGCTGGGAATTTTCAATTCTGGAAAGCCCAGCGGTTGAATATCTTACGTGGGCAACAGCAACCTTCCCTTGAAGCTTTTCAAGGACATCTTTACTAAAGACCTCCGATACTAGTCCCATCCCTCTATGCAATCTAAGTTTTCCATTGTAGACGCCAATTCCGGCGGACTCTTGCCCTCTATGCTGGAGAGCAAAGAGAGAGTAATAGGCGTACCGGGAAGTTAATTTTGGGTGTTGGCAGTAGATTCCTACAACACCACACATTTAATTTATCCTTTTTTTTTATTTATCCAGTTATAACTTTTTAATCGTTTACTCCTTCCAAAACCACATGCAGCGCAGTAACCCTTTCTTTTATGGAAGGCATTTCTTCCGCATCTCCTACATCTAACGTGCACTCTTTTTCTTCCTCTCTTTCCCATCGACGAAGTACCATCGGACATCAGTCACCACCTGGAGCTGGTGATACAAATACTACTGTATCCCCCCTGACCACAACGCTACCCATTTTTCGGACCACTTCGCCATTTTGTATCTCCTCTGCATCTATGAGTACGAGGTTCATGTGAATGTCGTAGCCATCTAAGGTTCCTCTGAATTCTCTTCCACCTTTTAATCTGACTATTACGGGAGACTTGAGCGATCTGTTGAGTATATCTAAAGGTCTAGTGGGCATACTCTATCCTCCAAGTTTTTTGGTGTGTTTGTTCGATAACTATTTAAAAATATCGGAAATATGGGTGGAAAATAACCTATGGAAATATAACTTGCTTTTAGTTTTTTATTAAATTTTCAAATCAAAATTGAGAAAATAAAAAAACAATAACATTTAAAAATTTCAAATTTTAGTTTAACTCATGAAGTTTGTTAAGGGGTTTCCTTCGACTATGATGGACGAATACCAACTGAATGTTGGCAGCATAATCAAGTACGCGGCTGAAATTTTTGGTTCAAGAGAAATTGTATCGAGAAACCTCGATGGTTCATTACACCGGTATAACTACGCTGAGGCATATGATAGAATTAAGAGGCTCGCGGACTCTATTTCAAAACTTGGAGTAGAAGTTGGTGATAGAATAGGTGTCTTAAGCTGGAATACATATCGTTTCTATGAACTATTCTATGCGATTCCTAGTATTGGTGCAGTTCTGCTTCAAATGAATCTTAGACTGCATCCAAAGGAGATAGCATACGTCGCAAATCATAGCGGTGCAAAGGTAATCTTCGTGGACGAGTCTCTGATACCAATTGCTGAAGCTATAGCCCCAAATATCAACGTTGAAAAATATGTGGTTATGTCAGACGGCGATGTACCTCAAACTAAGTTAGGGGAAGTTTACAGCTATGAAGAATTAATTAAAGACGGTAGATCAGAATTTGAGTTTCCAATGGTGGATGAAAGGTCCGCCTATTCGGCCTGTTATACTTCGGGAACTACCGGGAATCCTAAGGGCGTTTACTATTCGCATAGAGCCATAGTTCTACACAGTTTAGTAGAAGCTATAAGCCTCGGCTTAAAGCCCGATGATGTGTACTTACAATTGGTCCCCATGTTTCACGCAAATGGGTGGGGACTATATTTCGCAGCGACGCTGGTTGGATGCAAGTTAGTATTCCCCGGTAGATACACAGTCGACA
>CAZPML010000085.1:0-7028 GCA_964587675.1 uncultured archaeon | reverse complement strand
CGTAACCCTATTTACTCCAAGCATCTCCGCAACTTTCCCAGTCCTATATAACTTCTACCCACTTCTCCCCCAATTCAACCACCGATTGAAAATCGGTGATCCTCCTAGCGACAGATTTATAGAAGTACAAATATTGGAGAAATTTATCAATACCTTTTAATTCTAATTCACCAACTTTGTTTTGAAACATATCCTTCAAAATTACGATAGAGAAATGAACCAAATTGAGTTTCAAGTTCTAAAGATGGCTTAACAAAGAATTTATATACTATTTTGATGGATACATTGAAAAAAATCTAGAGGAGATGTTCATGAAATCAATTGTTGAAGAGGCCCTTGCAAGGGCAGAAAGAGAGAGGAGAGAGAAGGTAGAAAGAAAAGGACCCGAAGATGTTGAAGATGAAATCCTCCAGACACTCCACGAGCTAAAAACCATAATTAAAGTTATAGGAATTGGAGGAAGCGGATGCAATACCATAACGAGGATGTACGATGAGGGAATAGAGGGCGCTGAATTAATAGCAATAAATACTGATGTGCAACATCTTTACTACACTAAGGCCAACAAGAGAGTTTTAATTGGAAAGAGGAGGACTAGAGGCCTTGGAGCTGGCAGCCTTCCGCAGATTGGCGAAGAAGCTGCAAGAGAGAGTGAAGAAGAAATCAAAAAGGTCGTAGAAGGGGCCGATATGGTATTCGTAACATGTGGTCTAGGCGGTGGAACGGGTACTGGTGCTTCACCAGTTGTTGCAGAGGCTGCGCAAGAGGCTGGGGCATTAACCATTGCTGTAGTCACATTTCCATTCTCAGCTGAAGGTGCAGTTAGAAGAGCCAATGCAGAAGCTGGACTCGAAAGATTGAGGGAGGTTACCGATACCGTAATCGTTATTCCCAATGATAGGCTACTTGAGGTTGTACCAAACTATCCAATGCAACTGGCATTTAAAGTTGCGGATGAGATCCTTATGAGAGCTGTTAAGGGAATAACTGAATTGATAACCAAGCCCGCACTAATAAACCTCGACTTTGCAGATGTAAGAACTGTCATGGAGAAGGGCGGAGTAGCTATGATTGGTCTAGGAGAAGCGAGTGGCGAAGACAAAGCTACAGAATCTGTAAGAAAAGCACTAAAAAGCCCACTTCTAGATGTTGACATCTCAGGTGCAAAAGCAGCACTCGTCAATGTCACAGGCGGACCAGATATGACGATAGAGGAGGCTGAAAGCGTAATAGAAGAGATCTACAGCAAGGTTGACCCGGATGCTAGGATAATTTGGGGTGCCATGATCGACCCCGAACTTGAAAATACCATGAGAACACTTATTATAGTTACTGGAGTTAAGAGTCCCCAAATTTTAGGTAGAAAGGGCGCACCAATAACGCGTAAGTATGGTATAGACTTCGTTAGATAACTTAATAAACAAAGCCGGAAAACAATGAACCCATGGAAATTTCAGGGATACAAAGCAAACTCCAGGAATATTACAATGTACTAAAGATGGCTAGAAAACCCAACTGGGATGAATTTTCCACTACAACAAAGGTAGCCCTAGCTGTCATGTTTGCCGTTGGTGCGTTCGGTTTTCTAATCTATATCCTTATGGAGATAGTTCCGGGGGTCTTTAAATGACTAAATACTACGCAGTAAAGACTACTGCAAACCAAGAGAGGGTCGTTGCTAATCTAATGGAAATGACGATCAAAAAGCACGATCTTGGGATTTACTCAATTCTAGCACCTAAAGAACTTAGGGGATACATAATCGTCGAGGCAAATTCAACAGAAGATCTACTCAAAGCAATAAGAGGTGTTCCCCACGTAAAAGGTATTGTAAAAGGCGAAATAAACTTTGCAGAAATAGAACATTTCCTAACGCCCAAAAAGGCTGCAGAACAAATAAAAGAGGGATATACTGTCGAGATCGTTTCTGGACCCTTTAAGGGTGAACTTGCGATTGTGAAACGCGTAGATGAACCCAAAAACGAGATAACCGTAGAATTGCTTGAAGCTGTAGTTCCAATCCCCGTAACCGTAAAAGCTGACCATGTCAGAGTTGTAGATAAAAGAGAGGAGGTATGAAATGGTACAAGTCGTAGAGGTTCTAATTCCAGGAGGTAAAGCAAGCCCAGGCCCTCCGCTAGGTCCAGCCATAGGACCGCTTGGATTGAACGTTAAACAAGTTGTAGACAAGATCAACGAGGCAACCAAAGAATACGAGGGATTAAATGTGCCTGTAAAAATAATAGTCCACGAGGACAGGACATTCGAAATAGAAGTTGGGATTCCACCAGTTTCAGCATTAATTAAAAGAGAATTGGGAATTGAGAAGGGATCAAGCAATCCTGGTAAAGAATTCGTTGGCGATCTAAAGTTAGATCAACTCTTAAAGATTGCCAGAATGAAAAAAGAACAATCCATTTCATACTCATTAAAAGGCGTTGTTAAAGAGGTCATCGGTACGTGTATTTCTATGGGCATAAAAATTGAGGGAAAAGATCCACGTGATTTTCTAAGAGATTTAGAGGAGGGTAAAGTAGAGTTGCCGGAGGAGTGATCACCTCCTTATTAAGGCAAAATAAGTTCCCACAAGTAGCGCTAGTACGAAGAAAAAGGATGTGCGAAAGAACTCTAGATAAGCTTGTGTACTTCCAAGCGAAGATTTTGCTGACTGCAACTTTTCCTTTAAGTTCTCGTTCTCTCGAGTTAATTTGTCCATGTCTTGTTTAATTTTAGAGAGTTCAGCTTCTAATTTTTTTAACGTATCTGAGTAGTTACTAGCCCGAGTTTTAATTTCTTCTAGCTCTACTTTCAATTTTTCGTTTTCATCCCTAATTTTTTTTATTTTGTCATAAAGTTCTACATTTAATGTGTTTAAAGTCTCTATAACGCTGTTAAGATAGTTTTTATCTTCAATCGCTTTTTTTAAACTCTTTTTTAGTGAGAGTACTTCCTCTTCCAGTTTAATTACGTCATCTTCTACGTTTTCAGACTTCCTTACCTCTACGCTAAGGATTTCGGAAGTACCGTTGGAATAGACACGTATGTTCTTTAGCCCCAAACAAGAGTGAGTTACCCTAATTTGATACACCCCGGGTGTAAGATTTACATCGCTTAATAACAATCCCTCGAAGTACATGCATTCATCCAGAATAACATGAGCTGGATGTTCTAGAGTTAAATTTACGGTTCCACCTTGTACACATATTTGGGAAGACAATACAGCAACAAGAAGTAGAAACATCATTTCTCTTCACTCCTCAAGGTTTGACGAATGATCAACCAAATTTCAGCAAAATCCTTTAATGAGAGAAATTTCCCTCTAACGTAGATGATGTAATCGTTTTGTTTTCCAACATAAACATAATCGTTGTCGTACACTTGCAGGAGTTCTCTACATTGGGTTTCGCTTAGCAAGTTTACCGATCTCTCAACCTCTTCTGCGTCCACACCGACAAGTATCCTATTTTTATCCGAAAGTATGGCCGATTTTGCCAGATATTTTCTTTCCAAATATTTTGGCAACTCTTCAAGTGAAATTGAGAATTTTCTTTTCCTCTCTTTTAATCCTCTTTTTTCTAAGACCTTGTCTGCTAAGAAGAAACCGATGATGACTCCAATTATCGCTACAAGAATTTGCCAACTAATTATTGACCCCCCAATTAGATATACCGCTACATATTTCAATTTAACGATTCAATTTAATTCTAATCCTATGTATTCTCAATAACTAGTTGTAGATGAACATCTTGGACTTTCAATGATATCAAAAATATTTTAAATTAAATTTAACTATTAAAGATAAAAATAATAAATTCTAAAAATTAAATTTTGGTAAATTCCTTTATCGCATTCGAAAATCAATTACTCATTTGCTAAGGTAGATGATAATAAATATAAAAAGATATAAGAAAAATTTAGTAGGATGATAGAACTCATCCTAAAAACTATATGGCTACTTCTCCCCGCATATACACCCAACAATTTTGCAGTCGTATTCGGTGGTGGTAGGCCGATTGATTTTGGGAGAAAATTCATTGATGGAAGAAGGATACTTGGTGACGGCAAAACATTTAGGGGGTTTACTGGTGGTGTGATTGGTGGTATTTTCATTGGAATCATCCAATATTCAATTGAAAAGATTTTCAAAATTCATATTTTTACAAGCCTTCAATTTCGAGACTTCCTAATTTTAATATTCCTACTTGCTTTTGGTTCTATGCTCGGAGACTCGATTGGAAGCTTTATAAAAAGGAGATTGGGATACGAGAGAGGTTCAAGGTTACTTTTAATCGACCAATTAACATTCCTAATATTCGCACTATTAGTAGCTTCTAGATTCTCACCTTTTTGGACCCTTTTTAACTGGGAGGTCATACTCCTATCTTTAATTTTAACGCCTTTTCTACACCTCTCGGTAAACTATATAGCATATAAACTAAACCTAAAGGAGGTGCCTTGGTGAAGGAGTTACTTATAAGCAAGATGATAAAGGTTGGAGCGCTAAAGTTCGGGAAATTTAAACTGTCTTCAGGGAGAGAGAGCAACGTTTACGTCGACATTAAGTTAGCGTCCACGTATCCAGATCTGCTGGAGATTATCTCATCAATGCTGTGTGAAATTGCGAAAAAATATGAATTCGACAAAATCGCATGTATAGAACTTGGCGGCGTGCCAATAGCGGTTGCAACCTCACTTAAATTGAAAAAACCACTTGTAATTTTTAGAAAAGAGATAAAAGGACATGGAGTCAGAAGCGACAGGATAGGAGAGATAAAATTTGCAGAGAGGATACTAATCATAGAAGACGTCGTAACCACTGGAAAATCGGTCACCTCTATCGTAAAAAGGGTTAAAGATGCTGGTGGTATGGTTGCAGGCATAATAGCCGTTGTCGATAGGGAGGAGGGAGACGTCAGCGTCGAAAGTTTGGTGAAACTCAAAGAGCTAATTGATGCATATAATTTCACTAATACTTCCAAAACGCTCAAATCCTAACTCAGCAACTTCTTTAAATATCAATTCGTTATCAACATCAAATATATAATTACAAAATGACTTTCTTATTACTTTTTCGTCAAAGCCAATTAGCTCAGCTAAAAATCTTGCTTCTTCTGACCCGTAACTTGCCCTGTCGAGCTTTTCAAGGAATTCTTCAAATATATCCCAATTAATGGTCAAAAACCTATTGTTTGCTGCAAGCGTGCAACAAACAAAATTTCCCAAAACATTTTCGAACCTCTCAACTTCCTTGTCAGAAAGGTAAGTTAGATAAGGTTCCCATATCGCTACACCTCTCAATTCATTTAAACTTTGAAGCATTTTTTCGGGTGAGGAGAAATATCGAATGCATTCGGATAGACCTTTTATCCTCATGTACTTCCTCAAATTTCGTTCCATAGTCGAAAATTCTGAACAACCAAAAACTCTACCTCTAGAATTTGCAAAGGCTATTCCACTGCCATTCATTGCCACAATTCGGAAAATCTTTATATTTTTCATAAGTACACCAAAGAAAATTTGAGTAACTAATGGACTTGCCGCTACATCGATTTGCTCATGAACTAAATCTTTTGTTAAACTTAAACTGTTGTCATACACCCTTATGATGGCACCAAGTTTTCTTGCTGCTGAAATTATCTTAGGATACTCACTCGCTTTTAGAATGCCGACCCTCAATACACCCCGAACAGGTTCAGGAGAATGTTCGACGCACCAAACTCTATAGGCCCTCGATGATACTTTTTTACGTACGATTAATCTCCTCTCCTCAAGAGAAGCTAGGACGTCCGAAACGGTTGATTTCGATATTCCAAGTTTTCTTGAGATTTCGCTTTGTAAAATACCTGAGGAGTTTACATCTCTCAGAAGTTTTAAAATTCTGGATTCCGAATTCATACTTCCTTCTTTTTTACTTTTAAACAAGTATCGAAAAGAAGATTTTAAGTTTTTTAAGTTATTGAGAATCTATGCAGAAGTCCGAGAAACTTTATTTAGAGGCCCTAAATCTGCTTCCAGGAGGCGTTAGTAGTCCTGTAAGAGCTTTTAAGCCTTATCCATTCTATACTTTGAGAGGAAAAGGTTCTAAAATCTTTGATGTTGATGGAAACGAGTACATTGATTACTGTCTAGCGTATGGTCCCCTGATACTTGGCCATTCACCAAATGTCGTAAAGGAGGCCATCGTAAAGCAGATCGAGGATGGTTGGTTATACGGAACTCCTATTGAGCTGGAAATTAAATATGCAAAGCTAATTAGAAAACTGTATCCATCGATTAAAATGCTTAGATACGTTAACTCCGGTAGCGAGGCAACGATGTCAGCAATCAGAGTTGCTAGGGGATTTACAAAAAAAGAGAAAATAGTCAAAATTGAGGGGAGCTTCCACGGTGCGCATGATGCCGTTTTAGTAAAGGCGGGAAGTGGAGCTACCACGTTCGGAGTACCTAATTCCGAAGGGGTCCCCACTGAGTTCGTAAAAAACACTCTACAAGTTCCTTTTAACGATGTGCAAGCTCTTTCAGACTTACTGGAAAAGAACAAAGATATTGCTGCATTAATTTTAGAGCCTGTAATGGGAAACTCATCGTTAATCTTACCAGAAAATAATTACCTCCAAGAAATCAGAAAAATAACACTTGAGAACGATGTTCTCTTAATTTTTGATGAAATCATAACGGGCTTCAGACTTTCTTACGGCGGGGCTCAAGAGTACTACAAGGTAAAACCCGACTTGACGACCTTGGGAAAAGTTGCTGGAGGGGGGTTACCCATCGGAATATTCGGTGGAAGGAAGGAAATAATGGAATGCATTTCACCATCAGGTAACGTTTACCAAGCCGGAACTTTCAGCGGTAACCCCCTAAGTTTAATTGCAGGATATACGACGGTTAAATACGTTGTAAGGGAAAGGGTGCTTGAAAAAATAAACAAAATTACCGAAAATTTGGTAGGCCACTTGCGTGATTTGCTTCACAAAACTAAATTCGATGTTGAACATATAGCCTCGATGTTCTGCGTTTACTTTGGA
>CAZPML010000084.1:0-7079 GCA_964587675.1 uncultured archaeon | reverse complement strand
CTAGCCCTTTCAAACATCTTATAATCGGATACGCTGTCCCCAATCACTATGGGTCTGGAAATATTGTAATTTTCGCAGTATTCCTCCAAAATCCTAGCTTTTTCTCCTGCTCCAATTATTTCAACCTCACTAGTTATCTCCAGAATTTTTTTGTCTGAAAAAAGTGAATCAAGATAACTTACCAGTTCGGCCCCCTCAAGCGAAGATATTATATCAACCGCCCCAAAAAGTCTTTCTCTTAGATTTAAATCTATATCTCTGCCAAAATCAAATTTCGTTCCATACAAGTGCTTTTTATTGAGACCGAGAATTCCCGCAGAGGTTTCCAAAAATTGATAGTAAGTTGTGGAGATAACCACGGGCACCCATCGTCTTAGCAAAATCTCCATAGAATTCCTCGCATCCTTAACGAATCTTGTGAGATGTAGGCTTAACTCATAAACTTTGTCGTTTGAGATGTTAGAGGCAAGTAAAAACGGTATTAGCAATCTGAGAGTATAACCAGATTCATAACCTTTTTCTTTCTCAACGTAGGACTTGTAATCATCATACCAACTTAGATTTTCAAAAAATCTGCTATTATTGAACAGAAGAAAAGATAATTCGTATGCAAAATCCGTTAACACCCACGGACCTTCCCAATCCGTAAAGAAGAATCTACTCATACTTCCCCCTACAATATCTTTCTTAACATTCTTGAGATTCCAGTTGAGTACTGAATCGCTTTCTTTTCTCTCCATGCTATTTCCTTCGGTATAAATTCCTCCGCAATTTTTCTTAAGATGTACTTTCTTACGATTTTCCCGTCAACTTTAGTCACTTTGTATTTAGCAGGGATTTTAACTGCTGCTTCTATGACGTCCCAACTAAGATAGGGGGTTAATAATTTAATTTCATTGGAGTAAGCCAATTTTATGTCTCTAACTAGGTTTTTTTCTCCCAGTGATTTGACATCTTCCACCAGCATCATCTCTAAATCCTCCCCTGTCGCATTTTCATAACGTTTATAGCCTCCAAATAGTTCATCAGCGCCCTGACCAAAAATTATCTCAGAATATCCTTGCTCTTTAGCAAAGCTGAGTGCGAAGAATATCGGAACGGCAATGGAGACTTGAAGGTAGTTTTCCGTCTCTATTATCTTTTTGATTTCACCAATTTTGTTTTTTATATCCTCCTCCCTAATTTTCTTTACTTCAATTTCTCTCCCAATTTTTTTTGCAGCAGTTTTTATCCATTCCTCCTCCTTCTTATTTGCGGTAACAGAGATTAAGGGAACATCGTAAATAGATGCCAAAAACGAGGAATCGATACCTCCCGAAAAGGCGATACAGGCATTCCCGTATTTAAAACTCAATAAAGAATTTTTGATTTTTTCAATTAGTTCCTCAACTTCGTTGTTTTCCCCACTAAATACTTCATCAAACTTGAAAATTTTCTTTTCGATGACTTTTCCACTGTAATTGATTTTAATTACCTCGCCTGGTTTTACTTCTTTGAAATTTGAACCGATGTATGATTTGAAGGAGGAGAAAGATAAATCGTCACCATAGTACAGCGGACGCCCACCTAGTACATCACGGGACAGCAAGATGTACGAGGGTCTAAATGCTACCAAAGCATGCATGCATCTTAATTTTAAGGGAATTTCATCTGAAAATCTAAGATTTGGTACCAGATCTGAATCGAATAATACATTTCCAATTTGTTTTGAGGGGTATCTAGCACTTGCGAATATCCGCCTGACTTTTCCATTCTCTAATTCAGAAAACGCAAATATTGACATCGATAGAATTTTCAATTACCTGTATTAAAAAGCTTCATTAGTCCAAAGTTTAATCCTTAAAAATCAAATTGAAATGGTGAAATCATGGCAAACATACACATTGAAGAAATCACCCAAACACCTGTTGAAGACAGGGCAGTAGAAATAGTTGAAAGAAAGGGGATTGGACATCCAGATAGTCTCGCGGACGGAATAGCGGAGGCAATGAGTAGAGAATTGAGCAGAGAATACATAAAACGCTTTAATGCTGTTCTCCATCATAATACAGATGAAACTCAGATAGTTGCAGGAAGATCGCACCCAAAGTTCGGTGGAGGAGAACTAATTCAGCCGATATACGTTCTCCTTGTCGGTAGAGCTACGAAGTTCTTTGAGGGAGAATACATACCGACTGATAAATTAGCTATAAGGGCAGCTAAAAAATACATAAAAGAGCGTATGAAGAATCTCGATCCAGACTTTGACATGATATTCGACGTCAGACTTGGTGAAGGCAGTACAGATCTCCAAGATGTATTCAGGAGAAGAAAAGGTAAAATTTCACTATCAAACGATACATCTTTTGGTATAGGTTTTGCACCTCTTTCAGAGACTGAAAAATTAGTTCTCAACGTGGAAAAGAGAATCTACAATGAATTTAGGAACAAGAACCCTGCAATTGGTGAAGACGTCAAGGTAATGGGGCTTAGACAAAAGGACATCATTTCTCTAACCCTTGCAGTCGCTTTCATCGATAAATACGTTTCAGATGTCAGAGAATATGACGCTATCAAGAGTGAACTGGTAGAATTCATTAAAGATATTTCAACGGAGTATACAAATAAAAAATTGAATATTTTTATAAATACAGCTGACAATTACGAAACGGGGTGTGTTTATCTAACGGTTACAGGCACATCTGCAGAAAACGGTGATGATGGTAGCGTTGGAAGGGGAAATAGATGCAACGGATTAATCACTCCGTGCAGGCCTATGAGCATGGAAGCCAGTAGCGGTAAAAATCCTATAAATCACGTTGGAAAAATATACAATGTTCTTGCCAATTTAATAGCCCAAGAATGCGTGGAAAGAGTAGAAGGTATTCGTGAGATCTATGTAAAAATTCTAAGCCAGATCGGAAAGCCAATCAACGATCCTAAAGTTATGAGTATTCAAGTTCTTCCGAAGAGAGGATACAAGCTAGAAGGTATGAAGAGAGCGATTTACAATATAGCAGAAGAATATCTAGAGAGAATTAACGAGATCTGCAACCTACTCATCAGTGGTAAGATCGAGACTTTCTGACATTAATTTTAAAAAACTCTTGTAAACTTTTACAGCCATGAATAACTCTGATACGTAAACAAATTCGTTTTCTCCATGAATATCCTCACCCCCTGGGCCATAGTAAAACGCTGGAACGCCGAATTTTCGTACATGTCTTGAATCCCCTACGCCCAACGAAAATACCGCTTTAGGAGTAATTGAATTATTCTTAATTGCATTTACTAAGTTCTTCAGCATTATTCCATCTGATTTCGGATTTACTCTATCACATAAAGGCCCATAAGGGGACAAAAAACCTTCCACCTCGAACTCAGCGTCATCGATCACCAGCATTCTTCGCACTTCATCTACACTTATCCAAGGTGCAAATCTGATGTCGGCATAGATTGTACAACTAGGTGCAACCACATTTCTTTTAATACCGCCTTTGATTAGCGATGGATTAAAGACAGCATGCCACGTTTTTACTTTAAATTCATGGAACCCCAGATTTTTAAAATAGTTCTCAAATTTCGAAAAATTCCCATACAAATTATTAAATAATTTAATTCTTTCCAATATATATTTAGATGCACGAGCAATGGCACCATTTATTGCCAGTTTTGTAGCGGTGTGTCCCGATTTGCCTTTGAAGTTGATGTTAAGGGACAAAACTGATGCTTGTAATACGCCAACAGAATCGCAACCCGTTGGCTCACCTATCAGTACATAATCTGCTTTTTCTTTCTCGAAGACAAATGCTAAACCATTACTACCCCCGACTTCCTCATCTGAAGTGAACGCAACTTTCAAGCCTATATCAAGATCGTCTAAACCTAATACAGCACAGCATATTGCAGCTACACATCCTTTAGCATCACAGCTACCTCTTCCATACAATTTGCCATTTACAATTATGGGGTTCAAAAGAATGTCATCGGAAGGTACGGTATCCAGATGAGACGTAAGTAAAATCGTGGGTTTGCCTCTAAAGACATCGACGATTAAATTCTCTTTACCGTTAACTTTCGATCTTACCTTGGTTCTAAAAGACGAGAAAATCCTCTGTAAATATTCGACTGCTTCCGTTGTAATTCCCGGTGGGTTGCGCGTGTCTATCTTAACTAAGTCTTTGAGAATATTAATCAATTCCATTAAATTTTGTGTTTGTTGACTACTAAATCAAATTTTCTCTTTGAAGCATGTGAACCACTCCGCATACGAGCAGAACTTCTCCCATTCCATCCTGACTTTGCATTGGGGCTTCATGCAGGAGTTGGAGGTTTACGACCTTGCTAGGCATGATATTTGTTGTAGCATTTAAATTCGATTATAACCCAGAGCGTGAACTACTAACTTGCTGTGTTGAGGTCGAATAGTCGTTTTGCTTTTCATAACCGTTCTTGTGCAGAAAAGTCTTTAATTGAGCTAAAGACATTTACGAGTTTGAGATATTCTTCCCCTTATTTAGGGCTAGAAACTTTCCCATAACGATTAAAAACTTTCCCTACTGGTGGTGCCAAACTTTTACTTCGGTAACGTTTTCAAAATATTTTAAAATTACCCATCAACACACCTCCTTTCGCGTATTCCTATGATCAAACATGGGTTTTGCAGTAGGAGAATAAGAGCTGAGGACACTGTTAAATACCTTAAACGAGATGGGTCTAATTAGAGGATAAGTTTTTAAGTATAATGTTAAATCATTGCGAGGTGGAATTATGGGTAGGCTCTGTACAGGGATATTCGGTCTTGATGAACTGATAGGTGGAGGCTTCGTTAAGAATACAGTAAACGCCCTACTTGGCACCACGGGATGTGGAAAAACTATATTTTCAGTCCAGTATTTACTAGAGGGGCTCGAAAATGGAGAAAAATGCGTTTACATATCCTTCGATTTGGATGCAGAGGAATTCGAGAGAATAGCAAAATCCATCGGTTGGAAACTATCTGACTACATAGAGAGCGGTCAACTAAAAGTTGCTAAATTCCATGTGGATGATGCATCCTTCCTAAACAGCGAACTTGTTAAATTCATTTCAGGTAAAAATCTTCGAATTGTTATTGATTCATTCTCACCTCTTATCGCATCAGTCGACCTTAGGGCCCGCTCTGAAGTTGGATGGTTTTTTAAAAATTTAAGAAATTCTGGTACAGCGGTCGTGACTATAGAGGAACCATTTGTTGGAGGTTCCTTAGACAACTTTGCTAACCTATCACTGTTCCTAGCAGATTCTGTAATTCACTTAAAAAATGTGGGTTACGGAGAAATATACAATCGAACACTAAGAATAGTAAAGCATCGGATGTCTTGGCATGCCGACGGTGTTTTTCCATATTCAATAATTGAGGGTGTTGGATTAGTGATTGAGGAGAGGAGAGGGAAGGGCATTGAAGTAGGACTGGATGGATTAAAAATCTCAGAAAAAGCTAAAAATCAAATTAAAAGACTTCTAAACGAAGGATACCTCACAAGAGAAGATTTTGAAAAAATCAAAAGGAGATTAATATGAAAAAAATGTTCAAAAAGCTTCTTAAACCTCTAATCCTCGATGAGAACATTTTGTTAGTCGGAATATATAGAGTAGATGGCACCCCACTTTTTATCGAAATTAAAAAGAGGGGTATTCTAAACATCTTATATTGGCTTGAAAATCAAGTTAAGGTCTTACTATACTATATCGAAAATAATTACTTTAGTAATGCCGAATTCAGACTCTCAAAATACCAATTACTACTTTATCCATTATCCAAATCACTTGTTCTTAGTGTACTTGCCAATGAAAATGTATCCCTGTATAAATTAAGAATAGATATAAAAGCGATTAAGAAATCTTTTGAAAAATATGTTTGAGTACACGTATACCTCGTATCCCGAAATAAAATCTGCACTTCAAGAATTAAAGGAAAATTTGAAAAAAGTCGGTATAGACCCTACACTAGCCCTATTTTTCCTAACCGGTAACCTAATAAAATACCATAAATCTTTTTCAGAGCTTTTGGACTGTGATTCATTGTGCATTCCAGTAGAGGGTTTTATAGCAGACCAAACTGTTTGGAGTAGGGGTGCTCTAGTTTTATTATTGGATAGAGAGGTTAATGTCCAGAGGTTTTCTGGGACAACCAGTAGAGTCTGTAGAGAGATTGGAGATTCAAAGAAATTTAAGTTTAACTGGCTTATCTATCCAACATTTTACTTTGGCGGTCGACTTTCCTTGCTAAATGCTTTAATTAGAGAGAGAAGATTTTATAGTAAGTACAAAAAAGGTGATAGAGATGCTCTAAAAAGAGCTTCAGAATTTCTAGAGAATAATTTTATCTATCCAATTAACAAGATTCTAAGACCATTTAGAGACAGAAAAGAGTCGGCAGTAGCATTGAACATTTTTCCACTTGAAATAAAATTTGGATCCCCGCTCATATCTTTAAATGGTAGAGAGATAAAAAGATCGGTAATTAGGATTTATTTTAAAGAAAAGATCAGAGTTGACTATTCAGACACGTTTCCAGAACGTGGAAAGAGTTTTGAAGAAACTCTTGAGATTCTTAGAAATGAATTCGGGGAGAATATTGAACTTGCCGATATTGAAAAAGATGGAGTGGCGATTGGTCATGTAGCTGGTAAAACGGTCTTAGAGTTCATGTCAAAACTCAGAGAATTGAGAGAGACGGAAAAAGATGTGATAAAGGATCTAGATGCTGGAAAATTCTTCGGTGCAACTCCATACGGCATTTGGTTCATAAGTTCTGAAACTTACGGTTCATCCTTCTTAGGTCTTTTCGAATATCCATTGGGAATTTATCCTTCGCTCTATGATCTTGACAAGTTCTACTCTCAATCAATATTCTCATTCGTTGAAGAGACAAGAGAGGGAATAGAGATACTGTATGAAGATCTAGCTCAGAAGGACTTTGATTTTGTAATCATAGATCAAAATTATATATTAATGTATGAACAAAACATTTTCAGGATCGCAGATTTATTTAAAGAGAAAATAGGTATCTTCTCCCTATCTTCGGCTTCCTCTAATTTCAGGTATAAATATATGAC
>CAZPML010000083.1:0-7223 GCA_964587675.1 uncultured archaeon | reverse complement strand
CATATCTGGATTTACTACGACAGTGATCTACGGTTCAAATTTTTCCATCTCTCGAATCATGAGGAAAACTCTAAAATTAGGTGTGCTAGCGGTGCTTATAACTTGTATTACATTTCTTTTTGTTCCAAACCAGTGTGTGGTTTTTGGAATTATCCACTTTTTCACTTTAGCTACTATTTTGAGTATAATATTTTTAAATAAATTTAGACTTTGTTTATTTACTGGAATAATCACATTTTTATTGGGTTTGATCTTTGAAAATCTCAGTGTTCCAAGTGAGGTTTTTGTATGGATAGGACTAAAACCTGAGAATTTTTCTACGCTGGATTATTATCCCTTGTTCCCTTGGCTGGGAATTTTTCTTGCGGGTATGTATTTTGGCAAATATCATTATCCTTTCCAAGTTCTTGAGAACTCGTTTATTAAATTACTAACTTTCTTGGGCCGAAATTCACTGAAAATCTATGTCATCCAACATCCTTTAATCTTGGCCTTCATGCAGTTGATATATGGAGATATCATTGAACATTTAAACATCAACTTTGTTTAAGTTAACCAGTACTTTACTTGCGATTTGGATATCCCTTATTCTAATTTTCTCTTGATTCGTATGGCAGTGGGATAGGTCTCCTGGTCCCCAAACGACAACATCAAATTTCTCCTTTAAATTTTGAGCGTCGGTCCATGACGGCATAGTTGTATGCTTGATTTCTAATCCACTCATTTTCAAAGCTTTCTCAATAACCTTAACAACGTCTCGACTGACAAAACCTTCATAGGCATCTGTTATTTTGTATTTACCAAAATTATTTATAAATTCTAATTTTTTAATGACTTCATCGAGTCTCTCGTTTACATCGAGTAGTACATCAAGTTTTAGGTAACAATTCCTTGGGGTAACGTATAAATCCCCTCCTCCCTGTATCTTTAGAGGGGTAGCATTCATCAGAGACTTAATTTTCATGATAATTTCACAGCACCTCTCAATTGCGTTAAACCCCACGAGTGGAACTGATGGGTGAAATTCATCTCCAGCTATTTCTATCTCCAAGTCAAATCCTCCAAAGTGTTTGGAAGCGATCTCAAGATTTGTAGGTTCCATAACAATGGCCATTTCTCCCCACTTCCACTCCTTTACAAATTGTTTAGAGCCTTTTCCGCCCTCTTCCTCGTCACAGAAAAAAGCAATGGTGTAGTCCAAATTGGACTTAGCGGCCATCAATATCGAAGCTATACTTGCTTTGGGGTCGCATACGCCCACTCCATAAAAATATTTTTTGTTGTATCTAATTTTTGGTTTTGCGTTTATAGTATCCATATGCGTTGCGACAATCAATTTTTTTCTGGGGTTGGCAGCAATGAAGTATTCCCATTCAAGTACTTTGTAACCTAGCTCCTCTAGGTATTTCATAATAAAATTCCTAATCTTCTTTTCCCTTCCGCTTGGTGACTCTATTTCCATTAGTTCCCTCAATAATTCCATATCGTAGATCTTAAAAGTTCCAAGCTTTAAAAAGTATTTTGTGAGAATTCGGAATGTTAAGAGTGATGATATTGTCTCGTTTATAGAAGTATACCAAAAGTCTTATTCTGGACTTGAAAAGTACGCATATACAAGAAGGAAAGATATCAAACACTATTTTAAATGGCTGTATAATAGAGACAGTGATGGATTCCTGCTAGCCGAAATTAACAACAGAGTTGTAGGTTTTGTAGCATGTGATGCTAATTGGATCAGCTTTATTAATGGCAAGAAAATGGGAGAGATACATGAACTGTTCGTACTTCCTCAATTTAGGAGGAAACACATAGGCACATCCTTACTAATTAAAGCTATTAGCTATGCAAGGAAAAAAGGAAGAAAATTTGCAGAACTTTGGGTTGGAAAAGAGAATTACGTTGCAATTCGATTTTACAAGAAATTTGGATTTCAAGAAAGTGGAAGTGTGGGAATCTGGTTGAGAATGACCAAAGAGTTATAAAAAGCTTAAAGAAATAAGTAATCTGGAATTTCAATCCTCTCTGGAGACTTATTTTGTATTTTTCTAACCTTTACTTTTCCAAAATCATTCCAATAATTTGCTAGCACTTTCATTTCATCTTTTTTTCCGAACCCCACAAAAGATGGACCATTTCCTGAAAGTCCGCAACATATCCCCTCTTTCCAAGGTTTTTTTACAATTTCAAGAGGATAACCTAAAACATTTGCATAAAATTTCGTATTTTCAATCATAACCTTGTCATATCTATTACTAAAAAGAAATTTTAAAAGATGAACGATCTCCAAACTTCTTTTTCTTATCTCTTTGAAGTTCACTTTCATTCTTTCGAGATCGAACGGAATCAGAATTGCTGCGTAGTAATCATTTAAAATTTCTCTTTTGTATAGTTTCATTCTGTAATTATCAGAGATAACCAATCCACCTAAAAGAGAGGCAGAGGCATCATCAAAAGCTCCCGTAAAACTCATTCCAAATTCTAGTGCAAATCTAGCGTTTGCTCTCAGAATTCTGAATGCATTTAGTTCTTCTCCTATAGCTTTCATTGCAGAAACAATTAAACCATTAAGGAATGCACTGCTACTACCAAGTCCGACTCCTACTGGTATTTCAGATTTTATTCTAATCTCCGCTTTGATTCTAAATGTTGAAAGGATTCTCGTCGCAATTAGATTTGAATTTTTGTCACCCCCCACCACAAAACTGGATCTTAAATCCTCATCAACTTTCAATTTTACTCTTGTTTTTAGATCAATTGCAAAGGCACACCCAATTCCCGTGGCAAGGGCATTGAGCACCGTTCCAGATGCGTACGATGTACTAACTATGGACGTCATTCACCATAAATAGAAAATAGGGCAATTCTTTCCCTTATGAGTAGTGGGACCTTTTCAATTCCGGTTATTTCCAATTCTTGTTGGGAAATGTTGTAATGAGCTAGAATTTTATTTAAATTAAATTTTGGTTTGAATTCCAACTCTCTGAACTTAATTTCTTTACTAAATGTTTCTGTATCGAGTACAACTGCCACTACTCTGTTTAGACCATCTTTTATTCCCAACTTAAGAGCATCTTTTATTTGCCTTGTTGCAGAATAGTAAAGTAGTATTTCCATTGAGATAGATTTAGAAATCCTCTTTCCTTTCCTCCAATTTTTGATTGCTTTTTTGGCAGCGTATTGGACTACATTTACGTTGGGAACGTATTCTGAGTTTATTAGAGTAGCTGAATTTGATCTGAACGTCTTGGAGTTTTTTATAAAAATTTCACCAAAAATGATCTTCATAGCACTCTCATTAAGGATTCCATTTTAATTCCCTTTTCCGTGAGATCGTATCTCAATATTGCCTTAGGAACTAATATTCCTTTGAACTTTATTACTTTCAATCTCCTTTGCATTTCATTCTCGGCCTCCCTTAGGGATAGCTCGATAACTCCATCAGAATAGTGTTTTATACTGGTCTCAGTACCCAGCTCAAACATCCCCTTAGTCATCAGGACCAAAAATGAGGAACCAACTCTTTTTGCATATTCTGAGAAGGTTCCAATTAAAGAGACCACGTCGTAAAGTTCATAGTTTACTAAGAAGTAAGTTAAATTATTTATTATCACGCGTTTAAATTCCTCGTGTTGGAGAATTGTTTTAAGACCACTTAGGGGGTCATACATGGTTTTTCTGAGAAATATTTTAGCATCTGGTTCTTTTTTACGAAAGGATGTTAAACTTAGGAGTGTTATAAATTCCCAACTCGCATTGTCAAGATTGAAGTAGAGATTTATGTAATTTCGAATTTCATCCTCGCTGTCATCGGTAGCAAAATAAAGGACGTTTTCATGACTTTTGGCTCCCTCGACGGCGAAATGATAAGAAAGAACGTCAGCACCTGCTCCTGGCTCCTCTAAAATCAAAACTACGCTCCCTGATGGTATACCCCCACCTAGTTGCGCATCTAGTGGAGTAATACCAGTTTTATATACATTCATCAAAGTTTGTTAAATAGTTAAATATTTAACATTTATTATTTACTAGTTCCTTTTTAATCTAGTCAGTACTTAGTAACGAGCTTATAGAAACCATATCTTGGAGTATAGAGTTCTCCAAATTGTTTTAGTTTTGATAGTATTTCTTTAGCTCTATCTCTATCAATCCCCTCACCCTCAGCTCGACTCAAAATCTCGCTTTCTGGTACTCCATAATCAAATTTGGGTTCCAATTCTTCAATAATCTTCTTTATTGTCATTATTCTGTCTCTTTGTCTTTTAGAGGTTCCAGTAAATGCATAATCTATATCGATCTCCCCCGTTTCTGGATCAATCGCTATTTGAGTTAGACTTTTTTCAATGATTTTTATAACCCTATTGACATCCCCCTCCTCGACCAATTCACTTAGCCTAACCCTGGCTGAAGCCTCTGCAAGCCTGATTATACTTTCCAGCTGTCTTGCGGTTATTGGTACAGGTGAATTTTCCTTGGCTTTGGTTCGAAGTGATAAGTAGTATTCTTCGATCCTCTTTTTTGCTCTCTCACTTAGTAACGGGAAAACTGTTTTCTTAGCATATGCAATATATTTTCTCAACAAGTCGGGCTCTATGACTGGTTTTATTTTATGAGTTCTTGATCTAATTGTTTCATCCTCCACTCTTGTTGTTTTTGTCCTCTCTAAAATTTCACCCAGCTGATGCGCTTCTAATATATGTCTAGCAATTTCTCTATCCCTCTTTTCGTTAGGATCATCGGTCATTACAAAAATTAGGTCAAATCTTGAAAGAAGTGTGGGTGACAAATCTATCTGTTCTGCGATGGGTGAATACCTATCAAATCTACCAAATTTTGGATTAGCTGCTCCCAATAGTGCACACCTTGCTCGTAAAATTGCGTTAATACCTGCTTTTGCAATACTAATAGTCTGCTGTTCGAGTGCTTCATGCAAAGCTGACCGGTCTTCTTTTCTCATTTTATCGATTTCATCAACCAATGCTATCCCTTTGTCGGCCAACACGAGGGCTCCAGCTTCTAGAGTCCATCTTCCATCTACTTCGTCTCTTACTGCTGTAGCCGTTAACCCCGCTGTTGTAGTGCCTTTACCCGTAGTATAAACACTTCTAGGAGCAATTCTATGCACGTATCTAAGGAGCTGGGATTTTGCAACACCGGGATCCCCAACTAGTAAGATGTGGATATCACCCCTGATCTCAGTACCATCGGGAAGTCTTTTTTGAATGCCTCCAAAAAGTTGAAGTGCTAGGGCTAATTTAACGTCTTCATGACCATAAATGGATGGAGCAATGGATTTAACTATCTTATCGAATATATCTCCGCTTGAAGCTAACTCCAAGATTTTATTTTTATCTTCGTCGGTTATTTCAAATTCTTCATATTCCTGTTGTAAAATTTCTATTGAGTTACCCTCTATGAACAAATCGAGGTGGGTAGATTTTCTTTGATATCCTCTTGTTTTTGCTCTGACGATTCCATTAATAATTACTCTGTCTCCTGGATTTATTAATCCTGCAAGATCACGTTCTAGAATGACATCAATTGTTTGGGGTTGTTCACCGCCACGGAGATTTTCGGGGTATTCTTGTATTTTTACCCTTTGACTGTCGATAAACGTACTTTCTTCAGGTAAAAACGTGAGTTTTTTGCCGCGACATTTAATGCATTCAAATGGTTGTTTCAATTGTGAATCTTCTTGGGGAACTTTTGTTATAGATCCACAATTTGAACATAAAAATGCAGCTGTAACTACTCTTGGTCTTACTTCAGTTACTTTTCTAATAATACCCTCAACTGCGACGAATTTTAGAATGTGTTGACTACGTAGATTTCTTATTAATACTCTCCTAGCAGTCGGCAGACAATAAAATCTGGGTTTACATCCTTCTAATGATACACCATAAATGTTGCTAACATTAGCCAGCCCTTTTTCTGCATGAACTAATACCTCGTCAGGTTTATCAATCAACTCTTCCCCTAATTTCCCTTCTTGAAAAATAAGCAAATCTCTAACAAAATTGATGTATAATGATCTGCTATCTCCACCCGATTTTATTTGATAAGCAATTTTGTTTATTTCGTCCTTGTAGTATCTCTCGAAAAATTCAGTCCATAGTGATGGAGTACTAATCATTGAGAGAAGATTAGTTGAAAAAACTTAAAAATTTAGTGCATATGGTTTAAGAGATGCTACCAAGTTTCGCTAGAAAAATTATAAAACAAGTTGACCATGATGTATTTTTTAAAGTATATCAGAGTGCCGAAATGTTAAAATTCGTAGAGGAATTAGCTAATTTAAATTCTAGGATTCAGTACGAGTATACAAGACGTCCAGATCCAAAGCTTGGTCTTTCTGCAATTGAATTTGAGAATTTCAGTATTTTTTTCCATAGTATTCCTAGATATACAGAACTTGAATCTTTTATTGCGACAATCAAAATGGTGTCAAGAGTAAAAAGATATAAAAATTTGAATGTGAGAATTTTAAGTTTTGTCTCGCAATTTTGTCCAAATTGCAGAACACTAGTTGATGTTTTAAATAAAGTGTGCATAAAATTAGGTTCAGAACATCACATAGTTGATGTTAATCTCTTTATGAATTATGCAAGAATTTACAATATAAAAAGTGTACCTACAACATTGATAGGAGATTTTAGATTCATTGGAGCACTAACTGAAGCTGAGGCTGAGATGTGGATTGAAAACTGGTACAAAGGTGACTATTACCAATATATTGCTGAAAAGCTTAGATATGGTGAAATTGAATTGGTTAAAAAAATTGTTAAAAAGAGAAATTTGAGTAAAATCATCGCTGAATTAATAGCTCACCGAGAATTCATCGTTAGGCTCGGTGCAATGGCAATTATCGAATCTTTCCAGAAAGAAGGCATTAAAATCGCAAAGCAAGCAAAAGAAGTTATAATTAGACTTCTCAAACATGATGACGAAAGAATTAGGGAAGATGCAGCAATGATTTTGGGGATTATTGGAAACAAGGAAGATATAAAATATTTAATTGAGTTAGTTAAAAAAGGGGGTAGAGTCGGAATATCTGCAAGGGAGGCAATAGAAAATATTAGAGGAAAGAAGGATGGCTGAAGTTGTAATTGGGAATGTAATAGCTACATACGAGATCCGTGGGCGTAATGTAGTCCTCATGTGCCCTCCACATCCATTATTTGGTGGAAGTAGGCATGACGTAAGGTTAGACAGGATCTCAAATGCAT
>CAZPML010000082.1:1739-7242 GCA_964587675.1 uncultured archaeon | reverse complement strand
ATTGATAAAGAAAAAATCGTTTTAGAGACAAAGTTCCAGGAATTTGATATTATAGAATTCGGTAGTTTTAGACTTGAAGGTGAGAAGGAATATATAACTCCTTTTTAAGGTGCAGTATGCAAGAAATAATAATAACAACAAAAAGAAGGATTGAGGTTTTGGATATAACAGACGATGTTAAAAGAATTGTATCAGGAAGCGGTTTAGTATTGATATATTCACCGCACACAACAACATCGGTGATAATAAATGAGGCCGAAAGTGGACTTATAGAGGATCTCATCAATACTTTGTCGAGGCTAATTCCAGAAGACATAGACTATGAACACAATAGGGTCGACAGAAATGCAGACTCCCATTTGCGGTCTATGATCCTTGGAAACTCAGTCGTGGTTCCTGTTGAAGATGGTACACTTAGGTTAGGCACATGGCAGAGGATCCTATTCGTTGAATTGGATGGCCCAAGGAAGAGACGAGTCTTTGTAAAGGTACTATGAATAACAGAAAGGATTACTACTACAGACTTGCGAAAAAGAGGGGTTATAGAAGTAGAGCTGCATTCAAATTACTCCAAATCAATAGAACCTTCAGATTGATAAAGAAAAGCGACTTTGTTCTTGATTTAGGAGCCTCACCAGGTGGCTGGAGTCAAGTGGCAATAGAACTGGGTGCTAGAGTGGTTGCAGTAGATTTGATCCCAATGGAGAAGATCGAAGGTGTTAAATTCATTCTAGGAGACATTAGAAGCAATAAAACTCTTGAAATGATAAAAAAAGTAAGGGATAAGTACGATGTCGTTATAAGCGATGCATCACCCAAAATTACAGGAAAATGGGACATTGACCATCTAAAATCAATTGAATTAGCTGAAGCAAGCTTTAAAATAGCCAAAGAAGTCCTTAAGTTCAACGGAAACTTTTTAGTTAAAGTTTTTCAAGGAAGAGAGATCAAAAATTTTTTTAATAAACTTAAAATATATTTTAAATTTAAAAAATTTCATACACCTAAAGCATCTAGGAAAAGAAGTTCCGAAGTTTATTTCATAGGTAAGGGATTTAAACGTTCAAAGTTTGATCCGAATACTCATTTCAAAAAATAAGTAATTTTATGGTTCAGTTTTCTCAGCTCTTGGTAAGTTTCTGTTTATTTCCTCCAAGAGTTCATCATCCGATTTTCCTGTTGGATCAATACCCAAATCTCTGGCAATTTTCTCCAATTTCTCTCTGTTTGCAGGTTTCCCTTCTTTTAGTTGTCTTTCAAATTCCCTTAACTCCATTTCTGACTCTCTTTGTGCTTTTTTAAATTCTCCAAGACTTTTACCTAGACTTCTAGCTACTTCGGGAAGTTTGCTTGCTCCAAATAGTATAAAGATTAAGAGAAGTATCAGTAGCCATTCTTGGCCACCTGGAAGCAATTGCATTTTGACAATCACCATCACTCAATTTTCAATACATTAAACATAAAAACATTGTTATCTCGAAAACTATGATGGAATGGAATCAATTACTACATCTTTTCCTTTTGATTTGCATTACCCATTTAAAAACTAAGTTTTGAACTAATTTAGGTATGTTGAACAACTAAAAATATTAATCTCACTTTCAAATCCTAACTAGTCGGTGATACAATGGAACAGTGGGAAAAGGAGGAAAGCTTGCCAAGAAAAGAATTAGAGGAAATACAACTTAAAAGACTAAAATGGACGGTAAGACATGCTTATAATAACGTTGGTTTTTATAGGAGGAAATTGAGAAGCGCAGGAATAACGCCCGATGACATTAGAAGATTAGAGGATATTACAAAAATTCCATTCACGACTAAGGATAACTTAAGGGACAATTACCCATTTGGAATGTTTGCTGTCCCTCTTAATGAGGTGCTCCGCATTCACACATCTAGCGGAACTTCCGGAAAGCCCAAAGTGGTGGGTTACACCCGCAATGATCTTGAAAATTGGATTAACATGGTTGCCAGATGTTTGTTTATGGTTGGTGTAAGAAAAGAGGATGTGTTTCAAAATATGGTGAACTATGCATTTTTTACCGGTGGTCTTGGATTTCATTACGCGGCAGAGAGAATTGGTGCATTAGTAGTTCCAGCAGGTGTGGGGAACACTAAAAGACAAATCCAATATATGCTAGACTTTGGGGTAACAGTCATACATGCAACTCCAAGTTACGCTCTACATCTGAAAGAAGTTGCGGAAGACCTTAAAATCAAGCCAGATGAATTAAATCTAAAAATAGGATGTTTCGGTGCTGAGCCTTGGAGTGAAAGCACTAGAAAAAGGTTAGAGGAGGCATTTAACATTAAAGCTTACGATAGCTATGGACTAAGTGAAATGAATGGCCCTGGTGTGGCATTTGAGTGTCAAGAACAAGATGGTTTACACATTTGGATTGACCACTTCTTGGTTGAAATCGTTGATCCAGAAACTGGAGAGGTTCTAAGCGAGGGCGAAAAAGGTGAACTCGTACTAACGACGTTAACAAAAGAGGCGATGCCACTTTTGAGATATAGAACGGGTGACGTCACATATCTTCTGGACAATGAGTGCAGTTGTGGGAGGACTCACCCTAGAATTCACAGGATAATAGGGAGATGTGATGATATGATTATAGTAAGAGGTGTTAACGTTTTTCCAAGTCAAATTGAACATGTGTTAATGCAAATTCCCGAAGTTGGAGATCATTTTCAAGTTGTAATTACTCGTAAAGGATTTCTTGATGAGATAACTGTAAGAGTAGAAGTTAGAGACGAAATCTTTACGGGTGAATTGGCCGACCTTAAAAAGATACAAAATAAAGTCCAAAAGTCCCTTCAGTATGAACTCGGGTTACGAACCAATGTCGAGTTAGTTGAGAAGGGTACATTGGAGAGATCCGTAGGAAAAGCAAAGAGAGTCTTAGATCTGAGAAAGAACGTTTGACCATGACTAGAATATTATTGTTTACAGGAAAAGGTGGCGTTGGGAAAACAACTATTGGTGCTGCAACAGCAATCAAAGCATCCGAACTTGGTCATAAAGTACTTATAATCTCAGCAGATTCAGCACATAGTTTATCCGACTCTTTCCAGTTTAAAATTGGTCCTACTCCAACCAAAATTTCGAGAAATCTCTATGCTATGGAAGTTAATGTAGAATACGAAATTGAGAGGAGATGGGATGTTATACTTAATTATTTAAAGATATTCTTTAGATCTCAGGGACTTGACGATGTAGTAGCAGAAGAACTCGCAATTTTACCAGGTTTTGACGAGTTAGCAAGTCTTCTTCATGTTCTTGAGTTTTATGAAAGAAAAAAATTCGACGTTCTTATTCTTGATTGTGCACCAACTGGTGAAACTCTCAGACTGCTAAACTTTCCAGAGGTAGCAAGATGGTATATGAACAAGTTATTCGGAATTGAAAGGAAATTTTTAAAAGTCGTGAAACCCATAGCCCAACCCATATTGAGTACTCCTCTCCCTTCGAATGATGTTCTAGATGCCATTCATGAAATGTATTTTAAAATTGGAAAGCTAAAAGATATTTTGGAAAGTGAGAGTACAAGTGTACGATTAGTCCTAAATCCAGAAAAAATTGTTATTAATGAATCTAAAAGAGCTTTCGCGTATTTTAACTTATTTGGCTATAGAGTTGACTGTCTAATAGTAAATAAAGTATTTCCTTTACTCTCTGGCGATTATTTATCAAAATGGGTTGAAATTCAAAAGAGATATCTTAAAGAGATCGATGAGAGATTTCCAGTACCAAAATTCATTGTTGAATTCAAGGATGAGGAAGTAGTCGGAGAAAAACTGAGAGAACTAGCCAACGAGATCTATGGAGATGCCGATCCAACTAGTATCTTTTACAAAGACAGACCATTTAGAATATTAAAATATAATAATGAAACTATAATATCAATGAAGGCACCTTTTATTTCGAAGAATCAATTAAAATTAATGAAAAAGGGAAATGAACTGATCATTATTGCGGGTCAATGGAGAAGAATAATCTTTCTCCCACAGTCTATAGCTCTAAAAGAACCTATTGGAGCAAAGCTTATCAACGGTGAGCTTAGAATTAGGTTGAGGTGAGTTATAATGAGAAAAATTCGTTTACCTAGGGATTTCACGCTCCATATGCTTTGTGCAACAAGAGAAGTTCTACTAGCTATTAGGAGCCTAATAGACAGTAGCATAGACCACATAAATTCCATTGAAGAGTCTATTGCAAAAAAGGAAGAATTGAAAAAGATAGAAATCGAATAAGACACATATTTATCATTATATAAAGATTAATATCTAAGAAAAAAATAAATACATATCAACCTAAAAATCTCATGGTGTTAAGATGGTTTTAACGAGAGTGGGACAAGTGCCTACCAAACTTCCGAAATTCGAATCAATAATAATAAAAGATAAAAAAGGTGAAAGGATACTGATAAGAGCCTATGATCACAAAAAAGATCGTGAGAAGTTAATTACAATGTATCAAACTTTCGATCCAGATCAAAGATGTCTAGGTTTACCACCTCTAAGCAGAAAAGCAATTGAAAATTGGATCGATTATCTTGCTGATAGTGGATTTGCCATTGTAGCAGAAAAAGATGATAGGTTAGTTGGGCATTTGGTTATAGTACCAAGCGAGGATGGTAGAGTTGATTTAACGATCTTTGTGCATCAGGATTACCAAAACAGAGGCATTGGGCAAGAAATGATGAAGCTAATGATAGAATTTTGCCGAAAAGCAAAGTTTAAGGGAATTATACTTGTAACTGAGAGGACGAATGCTAGAGCGATTCACGTTTATAAAAAACTTGGGTTTAAAGTCGTTGCACCCTATTATGAATACGATATGTACTTACCGCTTGAGAATTAGTCGTATTCTTCCCCACCAATTAATTTAAGTAATATTGCTTTTTGAATGTGAAGCCTATTTTCAGCTTGCTCAAATATTATGGAGTGTTTTCCTTCAATAACTTCATCGGTGATTTCTTCACCTCTATGAGCGGGTAGACAGTGCATAACAACAACGTCATCACTCGATAATTTTAAGAGTTCATCAGACACTTGGTATCCGATAAATGCTTTCAATCTTTCAGTTCTTTCTTCCTCATGTCCCATTGACACCCATACATCTGTATAAATTACATCAGCTTTTTCAACTGCTTTTTTTGGATTTTTCTCAAATAGAACTTCGCCACCTATTTGTACTGCTTTTTTCACAACATCCGGATTGGGATCGTATCCCTCAGGAGTTGAAACAATGATTTTCATACCCGTCAAGGCGGACGCAAGAATGAGCGAGTTACAAACGTTGTTTCCATCACCTACCCAAGCCAGAGTTACGTCGCGTAGATCTCCTTTGTATTCCCTTATTGTAAGTAAATCAGCCAGAACTTGACAGGGATGCTCTAGATTACTTAATCCATTGATAATAGGGATAGTCGAGTATTTAGCAAATTCTAGAAGGGTAGCATGGTTTTTTACTCTGAGCATAATTGCATGAACGTAT
>CAZPML010000082.1:0-1729 GCA_964587675.1 uncultured archaeon | reverse complement strand
GAGGACCCTAGCAGTATCTTTGATTGGTTCGCCCCTTCCCAACTGAAGGTCATTCCAGTTTAAATATAATGCGTGGCCACCAAGCTCAGTCATTGCAACCTCAAATGAAATTCTAGTTCTCGTTGAGGGTAATTCAAAGATCATTGCAAGACTTTTATTTTTAAGATAATCTGTAGCTATGCCTTTATACCTTTCTTCCTTGAGTTTCTCTGCAAGTCTAATTATTTCATTTAACTCCTCGCTGGTTAGATCTGAGATTGATATTAGGTGTTTCATTTTGAGTTGGTTTAAACGATACTTAATTAAGCTTTCTATTCTTAAACTACCCAATTTATGTTACGTGCTGTGATGATTACTGCCCTTTACCGGTGGATATGGATGAATTTTTATCTTGAAGTCACATAATTTTTTAATCAAATCCACCTTTGGTTCGGTAAATTCAGCATAACCTCTTTCCTTTATGTATTCTACAATTTGTTTTGTTGTTTCGTTTCGAACGATCATTGTTGAATATCCTGTTGCACTTCCAACACTACCTATGCTTATGTCGCTTTCAACAGCCGAAAAATCCTGACATACTTTGCAACCTGGTGGGATTATCTCCTCAAGTTCTTTAACGGGAAAACTTACCTTTTCACCATTTTTCAGAAGTACTATAAATTTCCCCTTTTTGATATCAGTCTTTACAGCGTCTCTTAAATCAACATTCTTTTTATCCAGCAAGAATGAATACAAGTCATGATGATAGAAGTTTTCTGTGCAAAATAGGCCTATCGCCAGTTTAACTTTCTCGAATTTTTTGAAAGATTTTTGCATTTTCCTAACTGCGGAAATCATACATGGTGTGCCCACAAAACCAACGGAATTATATTTAATAACGGCATCTTTGAGTGCTGGTAGAACACTAGCATAGCAATATTTTGTTCCAGATATCTTTCTGTTCGATAATTGCTCGATATTCTTGATGGTAACTATTTTTGTTTCCCACTTCTCATTCCTAGATACAAAAATTGCTGCATCAATTAATCCCATTTCTATTGCTGATGCGGTAATTTCAGTAACCATCGCACCATCTTGTCCCTTAAACCTTTTTGATTTGGCCGCAGTAATTTCAATATAATCTCCAATACCATTGAGCGGAACGTATTCCCAGCGTGGGCAAACTTTTACACATGCCCCACAGTCAATACACTCTCTTATCCAATTTGGGAAGTCAATAGGAATGTCACCCGTGACTATCCCATTTACTGGGCAAATTGCAGCACAAGCAGAACAATGACAACATATACCAGCATCTATTACCTCTATCTTTAGATTTCCAAAGTACTTTTTCTTGTGTTTCTTTTCTGGAACTGAGAACGACCATTCAGTAACATTCACTCTCCCACCTCCACTAGAGTTAAAATTCGCATTGGACATTGTCTTACACATAACCCGCAGCCCGTGCATAAGTCTGGATTTAGCTTAATTGTAAAACCAGTTTGCACGCTATTATCGGCTTTTATTTCAATCTTCTCAACTTTAAGTGCATTGTTAGGGCAAATTGAAACACACATCCTACATCCTATGCAGCTTTCTGGATCAGTACATTCCATTTTACGTTTCTTTACTTTTGGTGGTAGGAATTTAATTTCTAGATCATCTAACTTTTTTTCTCTTAGAACTCTTAAATTCCTATTCTCTATTGCGTATTCTACGGTGAATTTTTCTTCGTCTCGAATTATTTCTG
>CAZPML010000081.1:0-7385 GCA_964587675.1 uncultured archaeon | reverse complement strand
CAACTATCTCCTTCCCCCTGTCTGTGAGTGTGTATCTTCCTTCTCTCTTCTCTATTATCTCGAGCTCTATTAGTGCTTTCAAGTTCCTATCTAGAACACCAGGGTTTAGTTTTGCCTCGAACATGAGTTGAGAAAACTTCTTTGGACCTTTTTCCAGGCTACAAAGGATGTTCGGGGCACCACTCCTCGATATGGCTTTGAGGATTTTGTTGTAGTCCGGTGTACCAAAGAGCTTCTCTGCATCTATCATTTTGAACACCTTGTAAGTTAAGTTATTACCAGAGATGGAAATAAAATTTTCTAGTGTTTTAGTGACATAGAACCAAACTAGAAGAGTATGGAGGGAATGTGAATTAGCTCAATACCGTCCTTGTAAACTGTGATATCACCCCCACTCTCCGAAACAACCACTGCAATTGCCTTTGTTTCTTTCGTTATCGATGCGCATGCGATATGCCTTCCTCCAAGACCCATCCTCATCCTGGTCAGTAAATCTTTGGCCGAGGCCTCGATGTACCTTCCAGCAGTAATGATTATCCCATTTTCATCGACGATAAATGCACCATCTAGCTGCGCAAATTCCATAATGCTTTCCCAGGTTTCAGGGTTTTTTATGTCCCTATCTCTCTCCTTGTGACCTGCGAATGGATTTAGGACGATTTGGGTTGACCTCTTCAAAACCTCCTCAACGTCTCCGATTACGAAAGCGCTACCTATTTTCCTCCCCTCCCTTCCCTTCTGGGCGATGTTCAGGGAGATCGCGAGAACTGCTCTCAGTGCGGAGGGATCAACTCTGTCAGTGCATTCCTCGATGGCTCTTAAAAAGTCGCTTTTCTCCCCCTCGAGCAAAGTGATCCCCTTTAGCGAATCGGTATCGAGAACAACCAAAGCCCTTTCGACATCGAATCCCTTGAGGTACATGTAGGTTGAAATGTACTCTTTCGTTCTGTGCATGTAAGAGAACTTTTCAGCTATGACTTTTTCTGGGCTATCCTCCAGATAGTGGATCATGCTATCTAGGAGCGTTGCATATTTTTTTGGAGCCACAATCAGCTCTACTCCATCAATTTCCTCGCTAAAATCCGATTTGGTCACGACTGCAACCGTCTCTATCCCCAACTCCTTTGCGATTTCGGCAGCTCTCTCGATCAGTGTTTTCAGCATCGTGATATGGCTCTAACTGAAACAATTTTAAACTTACGCAGTAAAAAAATGCCATGGTGAAACTTGAAAATATGCTCTTCCCAACGGATCTATCCGATTGCTCCAGGTCCATACTCGACTATGCAGCAGATTTCTCGAAAATTGGTGTTAAAAAAGCTTCAATTCTATTCGTAATAAACCTAACGAAGGTGAGCACCGTAGCTGGGGGGTTTGATATCGATAAGTACATTGAGGAGGAGAGCAAGGCGGCTGATGAAAAACTTCCTTACTTCGTTGAATCCCTGGAGAAAGCGGGCATTGAAACAAAAGTGATAGAGCCCTATCCAACGGGAGATCCAGTTGCGGAAATTCTGAACTACTCCGAAGATCACGACTTCGTAACCATGGGATCCCATGGGGTTGGGGCGTTCAAAGAACTCTTACTTGGAAGCGTTTCTGAGGGAGTCGTGAGAAAGTCTAGGATCCCGACTTTCGTCTTCAAATTCAAGATTGAGAGAAAAGGCGAGGAAGTGAACTGCATAAAGCAAACTCCAAACATAACGGATAGGATACTCGTTGCATACGACTTCTCAAAACATTCTGACATGGCATTGGAGTACGCGAAGTACATCTCGAGCAAGGTTGGGAGCGAACTGCACATAGTCCATGCCAAGGAACCCGAACATGAAGAGAAGGACTTGGACTGGCTTGTAGACGAATTAAAAGAATCGGGATTCAATGTTAGAGGTTATTTAAGGGCAGGCTCTCCACATAAGGTTATACTAAGGGTCTCGGATGAAATAGGTGCATCCTCGATATTCATGGGATCAAGAGGTCTTGGTGCAGTTGAATCAATTCTACTCGGTAGCACTTCAGATTCGGTGATTAGAAGATCAAAAATCCCGGTATTTGTTTGTAGAGAGGAAAAAGATGAAGATTAGGGGGAGAGCTTGGAAGTTTGGTGACAACATTTCAACCGATCACATAATTCCGGGGAGGTACTATCACCTTAGGAGCAACTTGGAGGAACTCGCAAAGCATGCTATGGAGGACTTGGATCCCGAATTCCTAAAAAAATTTAGGCCTGGGGACATTTTGGTTGCCGGAGATAACTTTGGGATGGGAAGCAGCAGAGAGCATGCAGCTTTGGTTCTCAAAATCGCGGGTGTTTCGGCCGTTGTTGCGAGATCTTTTGCTAGGATATTCTACAGAAATTCAATAAACGTTGGACTGCCGGTAATGATGGCCGATACCAGTAAGATAAAAACGGGAGATGAACTGGAGATAGACTTTGAAGGTGGTTTGATTAGGAACTTGACAAGCGGAATGGAACTTCCATCAAGACCCCTTCCCGAAATAATGCTGAAAATTTTGAGAGAGGGAGGGTTGGTAGAATACGTGAAGAAATACGGGGATTTGGAATTTTGAGTCTTAATCATGGAACTTGGGCTCTCTCTTTTGGAGCATGGCAGAAACTCCCTCCAAAAAGTCTCTCGTCATTGCCGAAATCATAGCGAGATTGAGCTCCAATCCCAAGTGCTCATCGATCCTGTTGGAATGGGTGGAGTTTAGTAGCTTCTTAAGATTTGCAATCGCAACCCTTGGCCTGTTTACTAGGATCCTAACGACCTCCCTAACCCTCTCCTCAAGCCTGTTTTCCGGCACAACCTCCGTAACAATCCCATACTCCAAAGCCTCTTTTGCGGAAAACGTTCTTCCTGTAGCCATCAATTCGAATGCCCTTTTTAGTCCGCAATTCCTTGGGATGAAGAAAGAGGTTCCGGTATCTGGACTTAGGCCTATCAGTATGTAGCCACAAGAAAAAACTGAATTTTCGGATGCTATTGCATAGTCCGATGCGGTAACAAGCCCCAATCCCGCACCAATTGCATATCCCCTCACTTCTGCGATTATTGGTTTTGGAATCTCTCTCATCTTCTTTACGACCTCGAAGTGTAGCTTTAATCCGTACTCCATTGGAGATCCCTTTCCAGATGCAAAATCTAAGAACTGCTTGAGGTCGGCACCCGAAGAGAAGTTCCCCCCACTTCCTTTGAGGACGATCACTTTGACTCTCTCATCCTTCCAGCAAGAGTCGAGGGCTTCGGATAGATGGGTTAGCATCTCAAGATTTATAGCATTCAGGATTTCAGGTCTGTTTAGAACGATCTCGGCAAATCCATATCCAGTTGCAAGCTTTATTGGTTTCATGGATTCTGTACTCATTTAATAAATTGAATTGTCTTTTCCATAGACAACTTCTTATTCGGATTTCATTCCTCCATCGGGAAGTATTCGACCTCTATTCCCGCCTCTCTTAGCAATTTGAGACCATTCTTGTCTGCGTAGTCTTTTCCATAGACAACCCTTCTTATTCCAGCGTTTATGATTATCTTTGCGCAAGTTATGCACGGACAGTGGGTTGAGTAGAGAGTTGCTCCCTCAACGCTTATCCCAAACTTTGCAGCTTGAATGATCGCGTTTTGTTCGGCATGAACGCCCCTGCAAAGTTCCTGTCTTTCCCCGCTTGGAACTCTCAACTTCTCCCTTAAGCAGCCAACCTCATCGCAGTGAGGAAGACCCGATGGAGCTCCGTTGTAACCGGTTGTAAGGATCCTCTTATCTTTTACGATAACCGCTCCAACCTTCTGTCTCAGACATGTGGACCTCTTTGCAACGACCTTTGCGATCTCCATGAAGTACTCATCAAGTGTTGGCCTCATGTCAGACACGGAAGAACTTGCTCGCGTTCTCATAGTAAATTTTCCTCGCCACAATCCCAATAGCCTTTTCCAGCTCTCTTGCAGCATCTGGAACACTTGTGAACTGCGCATCTTTGTATCCCGCATCGCTGTTCAGCATGAACCTCTCGACCCCGTTTTCCCTCACAATCCTCACCACTTCATTTACGCTCAGTTTTCCTGGCTGAACTGTTAGGCCTATCCAGTAACCGGATTTAATTACGAGATCCAGGTTGTCAAAGTTTGTGTGATCTATTACTGCGAGATCCTCGGGAAAATTGATCTTCTCCAAAATTCTTAGGGTGGCTTTGGTGGCCTCCCTCTTATTTTTCCTTGGCGTATGGATCACGCAGGGGATGTCCTTCTCCATTGCAATCCTAAGTTGCCTCTCAAGCACATCCATTTCGGTTTCGGTTAGGTCTTCAAGCCCGATCTCACCAAATGCAATCCAGTCACGGGATTCCAAATATTCCAAAACCAGTTCGAAGTTTGGTGGGATGCATCTTGGATGAATGCCAACGGCCGGATACATTTCGATTCCAGCAAGCTTGCACCTATCAACTTCAAATTCTGTTAGCTTTCTGAAAACATCGATCATTGTCTGGGGGTAGTTTGGCCTTACAGGATAGAAAGATGGGCTGCAAACTTTTGTTACACCTGCATCGTTAAGCTTTTTGAGCTCGCTAAATCCAAGACCATCGGTATGAATGTGGGAATCAAAATACATGAAGGAATACTGTCTAGAAGAAATAAAATTTATCCCTACCTCTCCTCCTCAATCCGTATATCTCCCTGTAAATTCTGTGTCGCGCAACTAGGAGATCTGTTGGAGTGTCAATTTCGATCCATGGAAGACCTTTGGTGGATTCGAAGTTCACAATACAGCCGTAGTCTATCATTGATTGGAAAGCCTCCTCGTAAAAGACCCTCCTACCCTTCCTCTCTATTACGAGATCTATGTGACTCCTGAGATCTTCTATCGCTCTGCTGTGAACCTTTGCAATCCCAATGTACTCTCCATCCGCATCTGATGGGCTTATCTCCTTGCTTATCCTCGTAACTCTACCATTTTGGATTTTTACCTTCATCTCTTCCTTTCCCAGCCTTTTTATGGTGTCAACTGAAAGAACGAGGTTCCTCCTTCTGTTCATGTGTAACCACTCAAATATGTCTGGATGAAAGAAGACGTCCGAATTTATTATGTAGAAGTCGTTGCTCACCGCTTTCATCGCTAAGTACAGGCTGTAGATGTTGTTTGTCCTCCTATACAGGCTGTTGTGAATAAAATTAAATGTGATGTCGAAGGATTTCACGTACTCCCTGATCTTGAAGGCCTTGTGACCGGTAACAATGACAACATCATCGATACCGTTTTTTCGTAAGGTTTCAAGAGTGTAAAAGATGATGGGTCGCCCTCCAATTTTTAGGAGGGCTTTGGGGGTTTCACGGGTGTGATGTCCCAATCTGGAGCCGTATCCGGCGGCAAGTATCACCGCCTGCATGAAAAAGGTTAAATTCGGGACTATTTAAAAATTGCCCATTGGAGGTGATTTTCATCAAATGGGAATACCTGCTGACGAAACTCGTCTATAGGAGGTTTTCTAGGCCTTTAGCTAAAGTTCTCTCAAAAACTTCCATCTCTCCCAACTCCATCACGATCGTTGCAGCATTGATTGGCGTAGCATCAGGCTTCTTGATAGCTTTCGGAGAAATTTACTTGGCTGTCTTGGTAATCTTCGTATCTCAGATTTTGGATTGCACGGATGGAGATTTGGCAAGAATGACCGGGAGGGTGACTAGGAAGGGGGCTTACATCGATAGGGTCTTTGATAGGTTCGTCGATTCCGCAATCGTTGCTGGGATGGTAGCTCTAAATCCAAGCAAACTTTGGATTTCTGGGTTTTTGGCAATCGTTGGATCATTCGGTGTTAGCATATCCAGGGCAATGGCGGAAGCCGAGGGTGCTGAATGCAAGGTCGGTGTTGGTGGAAGGGACACCAGACTTGCGGTGATAATGGCCGGACTCTTGGTTGGGGCTTACCTTTCATCCGTTAGCGCTATCGACATAACTCTCTGGGTAATAGCTGTGCTCGGATTCGTAACGACCTTTCACAGAATGGTTCACACGATCAAGCAATTGTAATAAAATATCAAAATTAAAAAAATTAATCCTCAGACGATTCCTCTTCCTCTTTTTCACCGGTCTCCGTCTCTCCTTCCTTGCTCTCCAGGCCCTTAGCCGCTATAACATCGTCTATCCTCAGAATCATTATTGCAACTTCTGTAGCGCTGCTTATGGCTTGCTTCTTGACCTTGAGCGGTTCAAGTACTCCCTTTTCGGCCATGTCCTCCACTTTTCCGGCGAAGACGTCCACTCCGTAGGATGACTTCCCTTCCTCATGCGCCCTCTTCAGTTCGACCAAGATGTCTATCGGATCCAGACCTGAGTTCTCGGCTAAAGCTCTTGGTATTATCTCTAGGGATGTTGCAAATGCCTCGGCTGCTAGCTGCTCCCTTCCTCCGAGGCTTGGAGCCCACTCCCTCAGCTTTAGGCTAACCTCTATCTCTGGAGCGCCTCCACCCGTAACAACCTTTCCACTCTCCAATGCTGCTTTTACGACCTTTATTGCATCGGTCAGACTCCTCTCGACCTCATCTACTATGTGCTCAGTTCCACCTCTCACCAGTATTGTCACGGCCTTCGGATTCTTGCAACCCCTGATGAAGATCATGTTCTCATCGCCAACCTTCTTCTCCTCGACAAGCTCGGCTTCACCTAGATCTTCCGGCTTAATGTCTCTCAAATCCGTGAGGATCCTGGCTCCAGTTGCTTTTGCAATCTTTTCGATGTCGCTCTGTTTAACCCTTCTAACGGCAAGGACCTTCGACTTTGCGAGGTAGTATTGGGCAAGATCATCTATACCCTTCTGGCAGAAGACGACGTTTGCTCCAGCTGCTGCAATCTTGTCGACCATCTCCTTTATCATCGCCTCCTCCTGCTCAATGAACTTCTGAAGTTGCTCCGGATCTGTAATTCTTATTTCTGCATCGGTTTCGGTCTCTTTAACTTCCAATGCGGCCTTTAGTACTGCGATCTTCGCATCCTTCACCCTCTTCGGCATTCCCGCATGGACGACTTCTTTGTCGATCACTATTCCATCAACCAATTCTGTATTCGGTACGCTTCCACCCTGCCTCTTCTCGAGCTTTATGTTGTCCTCATCAACCTTGTAACCCTTCTCCGTTTTCTCGGCAACCCTCCTAACAGCTTGAACTACGAGGTTTGATAGGTGGTCTATTGCGAATTCTGAATGCTTTCCAGTTATCGCTGTTGCGGCGATCTTCCTTAGGGTTTCCTCATCTTCTACGTCTATGTCTATTGCCACGTTGTCGAGCACCTCCAGTGCCTTTGCGGCAGCTAACCTATAGCCCCTGGCAATGACCGTTGGATGAATATCCTGATCGAGCAACTCCTCAGCCCTCTTCAGCAACTCCCCAGCC
>CAZPML010000080.1:0-7444 GCA_964587675.1 uncultured archaeon | reverse complement strand
GAAGTAGTTTTAAATGGAAACAGGGATACAAAAGCGATGTTAGGCGACATAACTTTCAGGATGGGTAAAAATGTTATTTTCGGTGTATTGAAAGACAATATTGCAATATTTTCCCTAGACATTTTCTCGAACGATGCTATGAAGCGGGGAGATAACTGTAAATTTATTAGAAACCTCCTTACAAAAATGATAGGTTGCGCAGAATTATACTAGTTTTAATAATTATTAGAAATAAAATAATAACTACAAAAAAGATAGATAACTTGAAGAATATTTTTCTAGCTAGAATCACATCTTTAACATCAGGATTCCTCCCTGGAAGAGAATAATACCCAGGTTTTTCAAGTTTTACACCTAGAATATATGACATGGCAGGTATCGTGCATCCATTCAACTTTACCTTATTAACCAAACCATATCTTGCGCTTCCTCTTTTTTGCATTTCGAATAATAAAAGCGATAGTCTCTCTGGCAAGAAATTCAATACATCGTCAAATCTAGCCGCTATTTTCCCAAAATATTCATATTTTCCATCTCGATACCCAATCATCGAATCGCAAACATTAACCGCCCTATAAACAACAGCGCCAGGTACCCCAAACAATACGAAATAAAAAAGTGGAGCTACTACACCATCAACAAAGTTCTCAGCCGTTGATTCAATAACCGCTGAACAAAGTTGATAATTCTTTAGATTGGATGTATCTCTACTAACCAACTTTCCGACTTCGGTTCTTGACATTCCACTATCCACGCATCTATTTACATGCAAAATCATGCTCCTAATTGAAATTGAAGATGTCAACAAGTACGATTGCCAAACTATATTGAAGGGCTGGGGAATAGGTAAGAGAGACAAAAAGAGAGAGAAAAGTACCAAGATGAAAACCAAGACCACCCCAAAAGATATGCACAGAATCCTACTCGACGACCTTAAATTGGCATCAAAGAAAGATATTATCTTCCCAAACCAGTTGACGGGGTGAAATCTTAAAGGTGGCTCACCTAAAACTAAATCGAATGCGACGGCTAGAACAAATACAAGTATTTCCATTCATACTGTTATGACTCTAAGTGTTTTTCAATTGTTTCTTTTAGCCTCTTTCGTGTAAAGGGCTTTCTTATAATCTCCCTGGCTCCTGCTTTTAATAAGTCCTCACCCTTACTTTGCGCAAATGCGCTGATACCTAATATGATGGCATTTGGATCCATTTCAAGGATTTTCTTAGTTGCAGAAACTCCATTTGTACCGGGCATTAAGATGTCGATCAGGACTATGTCTGGTTTAAATTTTTTATACATCTCCACAGCTTCGTCACCATCTGATGCTTCAACAACCTCAAAGTCCTTTAGCATTATTTTCAATATTTCTCTAATACTATCATCATCGTCGGCTATTAACACTCTAACCATCAAATTCCTCTCATTTCCATCCATTAATAAACCTTACCTACAAAAATGAAATTACAAAACTTTACCAACTTTTTCCTCTGTTTTTAGAACTTCTATACCTCTTATATACACCTCCCGGGGGAATATAGCCTCAAATCCCTTGAAAGGTGTCCATCCACATTTGCTATGAAGTTTGCTTTCGTCTATTTTTTCGATCGCCTTGAAATCAAAAACAGCAAAATTGGCAAAATTTCCAACCTCTATCTCCCCATAACCTCGCAAGTTGAAGATCCTAGCTGGATTTTTTGAGATTTTTTCAACTAAGTCTTTGAAGGATATGATGCCCTTTAACGCTAACGCAACAAACATCGGATACATCGTTTCAACACCGGGGAATCCTGGAGCACCATTAGCTTTTTCATCAATTAAATGCGGTGCATGGTCCGATGCTAACACATCAGCCAAACTAAAATTTTTAAGCATCCAAAAGCTTTCTTCCCTACTCCTTAAAGGTGGGTTAACGTTAACGAATTCCCCCAAGTCCTTAAAGTTCTCAACACTCAACAGAAGATGATGAGGCGTTACTTCAAAGGTAGAATTTGAATTCAGTATTAATTTTACCGCATCTCTAGTTGATATATGGCAAAAATGGAAATTTGAGATCGCCAAGCACTTCTTAACTGCAGTTATTTCAGCTTCTCTCTTTCTAAATACAAAATTAGGTATACCGTCTGTAACGAATTCGGGATCCTCTGCATGTACGGTTATTTTATGAATCCCTTTTGAGACAAATTTTAACGATTCGTAGCTGATTTCAAAATTCCTATCCTTATGCTGAAGAAAAACCTCGCCAATAGCGGGCAAAAAATATTTTCTCTTTACCTTTCTTATAACCTGATTAATTTTCCCGATGTTTTTATTTGTCAACGCCAAATTTAGTGCATAATCAACATAGCATTTTTTTCTAGCTATTTTCATCCTTTCATCATAGATTTCGAAGTTATCAATGGGCGGAATTGTGTTTGGTTGGTCGATTACCAAACATATCCCACCATAAACCGCCGATAAAGACCCTGTTTCTATCGTTTCCTTTTGTTTTTCCCTAAAGTCCCTGAAATGTACATGTACGTCAATTCCCGCTGGTAAAATAACTCCCCGAACCTTCCTTCCCTCTACCAATTTACCTATCTCGGTTATTACTCCATCTTCAACTCTAATTCCTGCCTCAACAAACCTACCCTTGTAAAAAAATTTACCCCGTAACATTTAATAAGTTCTGAAGCATCAATCTCGCTTTTCTTACTCTTTCGCTATCTTTTCCACTGAATTTTATTAGAACAAAACCGCGTTTTGGGTAAGATCCTATCTGAACTTCTGGAAATTCTTTGACGACTTTATTAAGTTTCTCAACAATTTCTTCTTCCAAACTACTGACTTCTAAGATTTCCTCGTAGTATTCTTCCCTTCCAAATCTTTTAATAATCTTATTAAATGTATTTTCCATCTCTGCAGGAACTCCTGGCATTACTGCCACATTTTCGACTATGAATGCTGGTGCTGCACCTACGTCATTCCAAACTATCTCGCACCCCTCAGGAACAGTTGAAATCTTTCTTATTGCTTTATCATTACAGCTAGCATCCTTTAATCTCCGATATACGGCATCGTTAAGAGTTAACTTTTTTCCAAAGGCTTTTGCTACCGCTTCAGAAGTTACGTCATCATGTGTTGCACCAAGACCACCAGTTACTAGAACAAAATCTGCCAAGTCTGACGCTTTTCTAACTTCTTCCGAGATTACTTCGACTAGATCTGGGATTACAACAATTTTTACAACCCTATGACCCAACTTCGTGATTTTTTTAGCTAAAAAAGTGGCATTTGTATTTACGACATCCCCACTAAGCAACTCATTTCCAATTGATATTATTATAAAATTCATTATATCACTTTGAAAATCTCGATCCAAGTAATCTCCCCTGTATTCCATGAAACACCGAGAATCCCTCCGCATACTTTTGATCAAGATCCTTCGAGTCAAAAGAGCTTAATTCTTCGGAATAAAGAGAGAATTCCGAAAACCTAGCTAGAGGGTATACATTTCCTTTGTATAGCTTTATTTTTACCCACCCCGTTACCCTCTCCTGAGTTTTGTCTATGAATGCATTTAGCGCTTCAAAAAGAGGTTCATTTGTCAAACCATAGTAGACCAGTTCGGCCCATTCTTCTTCGACAAATTTCTTGAATTTTAACTCCCTCCTACTTAGGACAAGTTTCTCCAAATCTCTGTGCGCCGCAATAAGTACCGTAGCGGCTGGATGCTCGTAATTTTCCCTAGCTTTAATACCAAGAATTCTATCCTCCATCATGTCTGTCCTCCCAATCCCATGTTTACCTGCAACATCATTCAAAGTTCTTATTAACTCAAGCCCATCTAACTTTCTATCGTTAAGAGCTACAGGTATTCCCCTTTCGAAATCTATCTTTAGGATTTCTGGATCATCGGGAGCAATCCTAGGGTCAGTTGTCCAATCATATATATCATCCGGAGAAGAATAGGATGGATCTTCCAAATCTCCCCCCTCAATGCTTCTGCTCCATAAATTTTCATCAATACTATAGGGCCTAGCGGTGGAAACTTTTACTTCTATACCATGTTTTCTTGCATAATCTATCTCCCACTCTCTTGTTAGGTTTAGGTCCCTGATAGGTGCAACTATTTTGAACTTGTATTGCCTGAAGATATTCTCAAATCTTAGTTGATCATTTCCTCTACCGGTACAACCATGAGCTACAGCATCGGCATTCTCTTTTTTTGCAATCTCAATGACTTTTTCAGCTATTATTGGCCTTGCTAGAGCCGTACCCAGTACATACCCTTCATAATCACCATTAGCCTTGATTAGCATAAATAAAGAATCTACGAACTCTTCTTTTGCATCAACAGTGTAGTGCTTATCAGCATATTTTCTACCCCTTTCCTCAGCATTCCTTATCTCTTCCTCAGGTTGACCTATGTCCACAGTTACTGTAATTACCTCATCAAAACCATATTTCTCCCTCAATAAAGGTATACACACCGTTGTATCAAGTCCTCCTGAATATGACAGCACAACCTTCATATGAAGTTGGATACGCAACCTATTTAAAAAATTTACCTACTTAAATATAAAGTAAAGTAATAATATTCAACCAAATTCCCCCCAGCGAAATCATCAAATACTAAAATGTATCAATTATATTTATATAATAAAAATTAAATGAAAAACTTAAAATCTAAAGCCAATACTTCTTAACGATGAGACTTCACGAATACCAAGCCAAAAGTATTTTCGCAAAATACGGAATACGAATTCCCAGAGGAAAACTTGCTCGAGACCTAAGCGATGTAGAATCGATTGTAAAAGAACTTGGTTGTCCGGTCGTTCTAAAATCCCAAGTTCTTGTTGGAGGCAGGGGAAAAGCTGGAGGAATCAAAAAAGCGAATGACGTTAAGGAGGCTCTCGAACTTGCCAAAAAAATGTTTGGGATGAACATAAAAGGACACATCGTCAAGAAAATTTACGTTGAAGAACAGTTGGATATCGAGAGGGAGATGTACGTAGGGTACACCGTTGACAGGGCATCGAAGGGTATTGCTGCTATAGTCAGCTCAATGGGTGGGATGGACATCGAGGAAATAGCAGCAAAACACCCAGAAAAAATAGCAAAAATTACAATTAATCCAAAATGGGGTCTTTGGGATTACCAAATCAGGAACATGCTTAAAGATGCTGAAATGCCTAAAGAATACTGGAAAGAATTAACTAGAATTATAAAGATACTTTACAAGATCTTACTCGATTATGAGGCCGAACTTACCGAAATTAATCCGCTCGTCCTTACACCATCTGGGCTATTTGCAGCAGATGCAAGACTGAACATAGACGATAGTGCAATCTTTAGGCACAAGAATTTTGAGGAATTAAAGGACTATACAGAAGCCGATGAAACCGAAAAAATAGCGATGCAAAAAGGTCTTAATTATGTTAAACTCGATGGCAATATTGGAGTCATGGCTAATGGGGCTGGAATGGCAATGTCTACTATGGACCTGATATATCTTGAAGGGGGGAAACCAGCCAACTTTCTTGATATCGGTGGTGGAGCTTCATCCGAAGTCGTAAAGGAGGCGATGAACATTATACTAATGGATGAAAACGTCAAAGCCGTATTCATTAACATATTCGGAGGGATCACGAGGTGTGATGAAGTGGCAAAGGGTTTGATTAATGCGTTTAACGATATCAATATTAGCGTACCTATAGTTATTAGATTGGCGGGAACGAACGAGGAGGAAGGTAAAGACATACTAAAAGATTACATAGAGGGGAGCAACTTAGACATACACATAGTAGAAACCATGGAAGAAGGAGCTAAGAAGATCGTAGAGCTTTCGAGGTGAAAATATGGCGATAATCGTAGATGAAAGAACTAGGGCAATTGTACAAGGCATAACCGGATACCAAGGTAGATTTCATACCGAAAGGATGTTAAAGTATGGAACTAAGATCGTGGCAGGCGTAACTCCAGGAAAAGCGGGAATTAAAGTTCATGGAGTTCCGGTATATGATTCAGTTAGGGATGCCGTAAAAAGCGAGGATGCAAATGCATCAGTCATCTTTGTTCCTGCTCCATTTGCAGCTGATGCTGTCATGGAAGCCGTTGATGCTGGAATTAAAACGATCGTCTGCATAACAGAAGGTATCCCAGTTCACGATGAATTGAGAATTTATTGGAAAGTAAAAGACTCCAACTGCGTCTTAGTTGGTCCAAACTGTCCTGGTGTGATAAGCCCCGGTAAATGTCATCTGGGTATTATGCCAACCCAAATATTCAAGGAAGGAAATATAGGGATAGTGTCAAGGAGTGGTACCCTCACATATCAAATTGCATACAATTTAACTAAGTTGGGTATTGGTCAATCAACAGTAATAGGAATTGGTGGCGATAGAATAATCGGGACAGATTTCGTAGAAGTGCTTCAGATGTTCGAAGAGGATAAGCAAACTGATGCAATCGTCCTCATTGGTGAGATCGGTGGAAGAGATGAAGAAGTCGCATCCGAATTTATAAAGAGGGAGATGTCCAAACCCGTCATTAGTTACATAGCAGGTCTAACAGCTCCCCCCGGTAAAAGGATGGGGCACGCAGGAGCTATCATAGAGGGTGGTATTGGAACTGCCGAATCAAAAATCAATGCACTAAAATCTGCAGGTGCTCAGGTCGGAAAAACACCAATGGAGGTTGCCGAAATCGCTTCAAAATTCATCAAAAAATGAGGTTAGATTTGCTACTCGTACGAAGAGGATTATTTTCCTCACGCCAAAGAGCTAAATATAGCATAAAAAAGGGAGCAGTAATCGTTAATGGAAAAACTATCAGGAAACCCTCCACCCAAGTTGATCCAAACGCCAGAATACAAATATTGGGTGAGGAGAGGCCACGGGGATACTGGAAGTTACGGGAGATCGATCGCTTTTTCAATCTTTTTAAGGGTGAAGAGATCGTTTTGGATTTAGGTAGTTCTGCGGGCGGTTTCCTGCTTTACGCAAGTGAGAGGTCAAAGTTTGTGTACGGAATTGAGTACAGTAAGAACTTTGAAAATAGTTTACTATCGATTAGTAGAAGGAGAGATAACGTCAGAGTTTTTATAGATGATTGCTTCAATTTCAATCTTGACGTTCTCCCCAAACTCGATTTAATTCTTGATGACTTGTCCCTCCCCTTCTCATCATCTTTCACAGCACTTAAAAGGTTTCTTCCAAAATTAAAAGATGATGGAAGAATATTATTCGTACATAAGATTGGAGATAACCAAGAACCTTTTTTTGAGAATCTGAAGGTTTTGAATTCTTTCAAATCAAAAAATAAAAAAGAAGTATACTATTTACTTAAAAAGTAAAAAAAAGTAATTATATTTAAAAACTGGGTCAATTGTTGCTATGAAATTTCTGGTGGAACACGAATCGAAGGAGATCCTAGAAAGGTACGGGATAAAGACCGCAAGGTG
>CAZPML010000079.1:0-7454 GCA_964587675.1 uncultured archaeon | reverse complement strand
TTTGAAAGTAAGTAATGGTAGGTAAGGACTGTAGCCACGTTAATGTCTTTAAATTCTTTTATTTTATTGGTAAATTCTTTCATTCCGTCTAAACTAATTTTATAACCTTCAATAAGTTCCCTGGCATTCAAGTTCTCTTTTGGAGCCATTAGCATCCATTCATACAGGTTTATTTTCTCCTTTTTAATCCAATAAATCGTGTAATCATTCTCCAAACTGAGTTTGTCTGCCCTCATAACTCTGGCATTGCAAATTTTGAAAGCTTTGAAAACTGAAATCGAATCGTTGTAGCTTGTCTGCTTTAAGTTATCAACTGCAAGTTGAGACATCTCTTCAGCATCTTTTGCCTCTGATGAGTATGCAAGGGGTATAAGCAGAAGAAATGCGCCAAAATGAACGTTCTTGGCTTTGTGCCATCTACTACTCTCGATAATCGCATCTAAAACGAGATCTCCTATACTTCCAATTTTTTCAGCAGCTCTTAGAAAAATACGATATGATGCTACGGAAGAGGCCAGGAAGTCCTCGTATTTCAGATCCTCGAAGTTGTGATCCCTGTCAACGTTTCCGGACTTTGGGTTTGCTGAAACTTCAAAAAGAAGCGCTAAAACTGCAGATGTAGCAACATCATGTGAATTCATGAACATGCCTCCTTACGTAATCTTCTACGTCAGTTTTAAGCCTTTCGCATTCTTTGGTCTTAAGCATTTCCGTGAATAGTGGAAAATCACTGAAGCGGGAGTAGATGTGGAGAAGGGTTTTCGGGATCTTTAAGAATCTCTTTTTAATACCAAAAATATCTGCTAACAATTTCATGAGCTCTTTTATCGTAAAATCTCTTGGTCCACAAATTGACTTTATTTGTTTATCTCCTTTTTTGACTGAATTTATTGCATTTACTATAACTTCTGCTACATCACCCACAAATACTGGTGAAACTTTTCCATCAAACCAGGGGATGAAGGTAAATCTTCTAACGTACTTTAACAGTCTTGTGATAAACCTGTCCGAAATTCCAAACATAACCGATGGTCTGACAATGAAATAACTTTCAGCAAACTTCATCACTAACCTCTCACCTTCCCATTTCGATACTTGGTATTGGTTTCCTGTAGGTGAGGACCACAAGGCTGAAACGTGAATGATCCTCGGCGCAAGCGTCAGTAGGTTCCTAACACCCTTAACGTGAACGCCAAAGTAGTCTCCCTTCAAAACTCCTGCTAAATTTATCACTATATCGACTTTTCCAACTCTTTTAACATCACTTTCTCTTCTGATATCACCGTATATTATATTAAAACCATCTAGAGCTTTCCTTGAGAAAAGAATAACATTGAATTCGTCTTTAATCAAGGAAAGAACGTGTTTACCTAGAAATCCAGAACCTCCGACAAGTAGTATCTTCACATTTTGGATGTGTCTCTAATGGGCTTAAGTTTTTCTTTCGTATGAGATTCCTTAATGAATGGCTTTAGTATGGAGCAATTTATGTGCTAGAAGGTTCCTTGCTAACCTAGAAGCTTTAAGGTTTTGGCTTTTTTCCACAATTAGTACCATGCAATTGTTAAAAGATTCACCACAAATTTTAAGTCTATCGATGAAAACTATTTTATGGCTCCGCTCTCCACGCTCAGGTGAAAAGCATGATCCTGAGTCGGTTAGCGGAGCTACATTAAGCTCAGTTATCATTTGGGATATCATTCTTAGGAGAAATAGAAAGTGTAAAATGAGCTGAATACTTCTCCATACTATGAAGATCGACAAGGTTGAAATCCAAAATCCAGACCAAAAATATCAGGTGATAGTTGGCCAAGGCAACTTCACGGTTTTCACAGTTGACGACTTGTTTAAATCTCTTTTAACAGCTGTACCTGGAATAAAAGCCGCAGTTGCTATGAACGAAGCAGCACCTAAGTTGGTTAGGGTGACTGGAAATGATGAAGAACTAAAAAAACTTGCCTCTGAAAATGCACTGAAAATATCCGCTAGTCATGTGTTCGTTGTTATGACATCTAATGCATTTCCAATTAACGTTCTAAACACAATAAAAAACCATCCAGCGGTTTGCACGGTTTTTGTTGCTACTGCAAATCCACTAGAAATCATCGTTGCGGAAACGGATCTTGGAAGAGCTGTTATTGGAGCAGTTGATGGGACTGCAGTAAACAGAATAGAAAATGAGGAGGAGAAAAAACAAAGAAGGGAGCTTTGCGAGAAGCTTGGTTACAAAGTTGATTAAGGTTCGTAGGTTTCTCCAGAATTTGTTGTAAATCTTTTTCCAAAGCCTGCGTGCATGATAAATCTGTAGTTGAGATCGGGCTTTCCATGGATAAATGCGTCTCCAGGTGTTGCCTCGACAACTTCCCCCACAAAGAAGGTATGATCACCCGTCTCAACTTCTTTGACGAGCCTACATTCAATGTTTGCTTGACACTCCTTAATCGAAGGAACCCTCACTTTTTTCGAATTTATAAGCGTTAAACTCATTTTTCTTATTTTGTCCTCTTTAGCGCCACTTATCGTTCCAGCAATCCAGACATCTTTTAGTAACTCAAGTGTAGGTACTGAAACAACGAACTCTTGGAACTCTCTTATCAACTTGTGGGTATATCTTTTGTGTCCTATTGCTACGCCGAGCATTGGAGGGTCGAATGATAAAGGTACAACCCAATCAGCGGTCATTACGTTTGGTTTGTCACTGCCCGATACTATTAGATACGTTCTCAATGGATACAGATACTCGAGCATACTCCCACCTCAATTTATTCTACTTTTCTCGTTTAAGAGTGAAATAAAATCTTTCGGTGAATTTACACAGTGGAGCTCCTCTCTAAGGACGAAAACGACAGAATCGATCTTCTTCCTCATTTCCCTATCTGTAATGTAAGCTGCCCTCGCTTCAATGGTTTCAGATATCTTTCCAAGCAATCTTGCCCTTCTTTCGATCTCCCTCACCTGTTTAACTCCTGTTAGGATCTGTCTATCTTCCACTCTTGAAATGGCATCGAATGGGGCATGCTTTACTGGATACACAGTAACTCCTATAACCCTCAATTGTTCCAAGATTTCACCTTCTTTCCCCTCGAAAACTTCATCACATCTAACTTTACATTTCCCCTCAAACCTTGTGAGATCTATTGCTTTTATGACGTATGCTCCAAGTATTTCCTCAATTTTTATGGCTGTTGAGAGAGAGGTGTCAATACCCTCCTCGTACTTCTTTATAGTCCTTCTTGAAACTCCAAGCCTCTTTGCCATCTCCCCAATGCTTATTCCAAGCCTCTCTCGTGCCTCTTTTATTTTCTCACTATCAAGCTTAACGTAATAGCCACCCGGAGCTGAGTATATGCAGGGAAGTATGCTCTCAATTATAAAATCGTAAAAGGTTGCTAAATTAATTACTGGGAGCCCGTACCTTGTATATACAACTCCCCTCTCTAGAAAATCGACTTTGAACCTCTCTCCGATTACTATGGGACTTGCCTCAAGCAATTTAGCCAATTTTTTTATCTCTTCCGCTATTTCAGATTTTAAAGAATCGACATTGTAAAGAACTTTGAGAATGAGGATTAAATCATCTTTTCTCGCTATAATATCAAAGCATCTAGGTTTAGTCTCCGCTAGATCGGCGACTCCGTATCCAGCTTTTATGAGGATCCTTATGACGGAGTCTAACAGTCCGGCTTGCATTTTTAAATCTTTTGTATTATTTGTTATATAAGGCTTTTTGGATAATTTTGGACTTGTGCAAATGTAAGCTAACCATCGGTCGCAACCTCCAAACAACGTTTTAGATCACTAAATGAAACTTCAACCCCTCTAAGCTTGGGTAAATAGTGAAGAGCTTTTCCGGAGTTTACAAGCACACAGTCGTATTTCTCACATGCTGTAGATACGACTATGCAAGTGTCGCAGAAAACTTTTGCTCCAAGTCTCTCAATCTTCTCCACAATTTTTCTATTCCTATTCACGATGTCTCTTGAAGTGAAAATCCATAGTTCTTTTTTCACTCTTTTTTCCCCGATCAAATCTAAGATCAACTTTAATTCATCATCTGAAACGTGCGGACATCCAATTGCGATTAGATCGGGATCGCAATCGAAATCCAACTTACCTTCTATCTCAATTTTCTCTTTTGGCTTTTCAAAATCTCTCCATTCGGGTGTTATCCCTTCAGCATGGAACATCGAAACATTTCCAGTTGACGCCAGAGATGCACCAAGAAGTTTCAGTTCCCATTTAGCAACTTTCCTATCAAAGACGAAATAGGGGACTTCATTACTAAGACTCTCTCCTGCAATGTATCCAGCGGCGGACAAGTCTCCTTTTACTTTAACTAAAATGGTTGGCATCCTATTCTCCTTTATATGCAAACCGTAGTTAGGGGTTTTCCCAATTATAGCTGCTGCTAGTGCACTTATCCCACTCTCTTTGTTTGTCATAGCTCCCAAAATAGAATTTGCGTACACAACCGCCGAACTCTCCGACCAGGCAATGTGTTCACCAAACTCCACTTTTTTAATGTAGTATGGTGTGCATGTGAGGAGAGTCTCCGCACCAAGCCTTTTGAACGTTTCAATTATTTCTTTCTGTTTTAGATAGAAATTGTGGTCAATTCCCATCTCTCTCCATCTCTCCATGTCCATTCCAGCTGGATTTATGGTTGTTGGAACTTTGAATCTTGCCTTTAAGGATTTGAGCCATTCTAATCCTTCATCTTTAATATTTGCGTAGCTAATACCTGATATGTGAGCTGATTTTATGTCAATCAGCCTGTCAGCATCAAAAAACTTGCCTAGAGTTACAAGTATTCTCATACACTCCGATATTGTTTCATTCTCACTATCGAGCAGCCTCTCCTCCTCTTTTGTTAGATGCATTTTACCTCCTCTTTCAGCCACTCTGGTAACGAAAAAGCGGATTTGTGAATTCCAGGATTGTAATACTTTGTTTTACCCTCTATCATCCAAAATCTCTCCTCATAGAATCTCTCAATATCCCCTGCAAGAAGAAAACTCCACATTCCGAGTGGATAGGTGGGAACGAATCCCAAATACACCCTTCTTTTTTTAAAGCTTACCGAATTCTTTAGAATCATTCTAAAGTAATCTCTTTGAATTAGAGGTGATTGGGATTGACAACAAAAAACGGAACACTTTCTGGATGCAAGATCGAAGAAATCCTCATCGAAAAGAGTGATGCTAACGTTTACGGGGTCAGTGCTATCGACTATTATAACATCAAATTCTTCAGAATCTTCAAGGAACTTTTTTCCATCATCAACTACGATGTCCAACCTAGCGTCATCGAGTGAACCCTCATCTATCCCTATGAATCTCTTACACATATCTATAACGTTAGAGTCTATCTCAACTAGCGTAACTTTATCTGGGTTATGTTTGAGTACCTCTCTAACTGCTCCTCCATCTCCTCCTCCTATAATTAGAACTTTCTTTGGAGATGGATGGGTCAACATGGGAACGTGAACGAGCATCTCATGGTAAAATGGTTCATCAAATTCGGTAAATTGTATTCTTCCATCGAGAACCAACATTTTTCCGAACTCGGAAGTTTCAAATATCTCGATCTTCTGTAAACCATCTTTCTCTGCAATTTTTCTCTTAATTTTTATTTTGATCGCGCAACCATCGTAGTACTCAGTGAACCACTCCATGGAGAAAGTGCAATTGCAAGTAAATATTTTCTACTTGGTTCGATCTAGCTTTATGGAAAAACCGGAACTTTTGTATCTTGGAGGTGAAGCAGAAGTAAGGTTATTCAAAGATGTTGTAATAAAGAAAAGAAAAAGCAAGGGGTATAGGATCAAAGAACTTGATGATGAACTTAGATATAAAAGAACAAGAATTGAAGCAAAGTTAATCTCGTATGCTAGGCGAATTGGTGTCCCCACTCCTATCATACTCGATGTTGAGGATGACACAATTGTGATGGAGAGGATCAAGGGGAAGCCGATAAAAGAATGTATGAATGAGGAAATAAGCAAGAAAATAGGAAAACTCGTGGCAAAGATGCATTCAGCGAACATAATTCATGGCGATATAACCCCGATGAACATGATACTGAGTGAGGGGAAGATATACTTTGTAGATTTTGGTTTATCATTCATCGACAACAAAATAGAACCAATGGGGGTTGATGTGCATGTTTACTTTGAATCACTGAAAGCCTCGTTTGACAATTGGGAAAAGTTGAGAGATGCATTTATTGAGGGATACATCGAAGGAGGAGGTAAAACCGAAGTTATTGAAAGGGCGAAAGAAATAGAAGAAAGGGGAAGATATGTTGAAAGGATTAAGCAAGTGTAGTTATGGTATTTCGAGTTCCTCAAGTTTATCCCTTGTAGGTTTTCCATCAATCCATCCTCTTACCCTGTAATATTCGTCTTTCATTTCGTCTAGTTCTACTACGTGGCCTTTAGCAGCCCCCTCTGGTAATGGTTCTTGAAGGAGTCTTCTAGGCAAGACGTCATCTTTTGCATCGAATCCATATTCATTAAGGATGATCCTCTCTAGATTGTATATTCTCTCTCCAATTTTCATCAGTTCTTCCGTAGTTAAGTCCCAACCCGTTACTGCTGCTAGTAGGGATGCGTAATCTTCAGCACCAAGAGCAAATGTTGAGAAGAGACAATTTACGGTGGAGTTTACGACACAGGTAAAGTCTTGGAAAGTCTTAACCCAAGAAGCCTTCCCCTCGTAGCTTAGTGGATCGATCTTTTCTGGGAATCCTATTATCTCTGGAGAAACTGTGTACCCTGTAACATGGCATCCTCCCCTATTTGCAGTAGCGTAGTTTAGTCCAATTCCCTTTATCCCTCTGGGATCGTAAGCAGGCATTTCTAGTCCTTTCACACTCATTGAGAGGTCTGGTGCACCGAATATTTCGGCCAATCTTTTGCTACCAAGAGCAAGGTATTTGCCAAATCCAGCTTTGTAAGCAGTCCTCCATACTGCCTCAACCATTGCGGCTGCATTTCCAAATGATAGATCGAGTCCTTGCAAGTCCTCATCTTTTATGTATCCCTTCTCATAAAGTTCCATAGCACATGCAATCGTTGAACCCATGCTTATCGTATCGATCCCGAATTCATCACAGAAGTGATTTGCTTTGATAATAGCACCTAAATCCATTACACCAGTATCATTTCCAAGAGCCCAGATCGATTCATACTCTGGACCCTCCGTATTCAACACTTTGAATGGCCCCTCTTTAACTTCTGTTGCCCTTCCACATCCAATATTGCATCCCCAGCAGATCGTTCTCTTTCTTAGATACTTTTCTGCTAGCGTCTCGCCACTAATTTCATCAGCCACCTCGTTGTAGGAAGTTTGCCAATTTTTGAACGGGAGTGCACCTGCATTGTTGATTATGTTAACGAGGACCGCCGTTCCATATTTTGGAAGCCCCTCACTTGTAACTGGGTTCTGTCTGAG
>CAZPML010000078.1:0-7487 GCA_964587675.1 uncultured archaeon | reverse complement strand
ATACCGATCTCGGACAAAACAACCAAAAACTTGAGAAACTGAACAGGCTAACAGCTTAACTTACGCTGTTCAGCTGTTTTTAGCCAAAATTACAGAAAACGACTTAACAACGGTAAAAGAGGCTGAGAGGTTCAGAAAAGAGATCGAATCAATAACAGGCTTACCATCTGCTTTCGCCCAAGCATGCAGAGACAAAGCTCTCTGGATGTACAAAGCCTACAAGAAACAGCGCAGAGAGTGGGAGAAAACGATTGCCAAGCTTGAGAGAGCTGTTGAGAAATGCAAAGACGAACGTAAGAAAAAGAAGTTGGAACACAAACTTTACAGGCTGAGAAGAAGGGAACCTTCTCTGCCTACCGTCAATCACAAAATCCCCGTTATGTTCGACTACCGAATGGGCTCCGTAGAATTTTCTCATTAAGGAGTTCAAGCTTTGGCTTAGAATTTCAACGCTTGAGAAAGGTAGGAGGATAACAATTCCACTCCATTCCTACGCTTACGCAGAAAAACACCTTAGGGAATGGAAGATCAAGTCATCCCAGATTGGAGGAGTAAATTAAAGCGCTACGAAGTCCATGTTGTAGTAGAGAAAGAAGTTAAAATTAAGCCCAAAATATCGGTTGGTATAGAGTTAGGGCTAAAAAGATTAGTTGCAGCATAAAGGAGGAGAACCGTGTTCTCCTCCTTGAGAAATCCAAGTACAAGCGTTTCTTCATTCGCATGAAAGAGCTAAACAACAGAATAGCTAAGCTGCAGAGGCTGGGAAAGAAGAGAGCTTTGAAAAAGTTAAGGCATAAGAGGAGGAACCTAGCGTTGGATTTCCGCAGAAAGCTCGCAGCAGAGTTCTCAAGGCAATTTAGCAATGCTATTATCATCGGATTGCCGAAAAACATCCGAAATGAACAAGGGATCCGGAAACAAAAAACTAAGAAAAAGAATCAATCGATGGGCTTTCCGCGAGTTTGCTGAAATACTTAAACTTAAGCTTATGGAAAACGGAAACCTAGCGATAATAGTTAACGAGTGGAGCAAAGCTTTGCTCTGAATGCGGCTAAAACAGAAGTCAACGACAGAAACTTCAGATGTATTAACTGTGGCTACGGAGGTGACAGAGACGTTAACGCAGCCAAGAATATCCTGAAGTTTGGTTTGAAAATGCTAAATAAAGTGTCCCGTAAGGGGGCGGGGGGTGCTGTGAACCACCCCGAACTACCGATGATAGCTGCAAAGCTTGAAGGTAGAAGCCTTGTCCGTAAGGGCGGGGTAGTTCACTCTTTTCTGGTATGATCTTCATCTCTACAAAAGATCTTGAAAATCTCTTGAACTGGAAAAATCTCAAATCTTCTAACTCCAGGTTGAGATCTAAGGGAACGCTTTTCTAAACAAACACTTTCTAGACTATGGTCTTCAGCAAAAATAAGAGCGAAGAGATGTAACACCGGTTGTTACGAAAGAATTTTGTTATTCTAGTACAACTTTGAATTTTTCTAGCTATCAAGCTTCGTAACTCATAAAATTTAAATTTAATTTAAAAATAATTTTATTTTTTGAATCCAAGAAGTTTGGAAATACCATCTTCTTTTAAGTAAATAGCTATTGCAACCTCATCAACTCTTTTTAAAACTAATTTTATAAGACTTGAGTAGATTTTAAAATAATCCTTAATTTTTATATTTCCACATCTTATTTTATAAACCTCTTTAACCGTTTTTGCATCATTTTCAACGATCTTAATGTATCTAAATGCAAGTAGAGTTGGAATGCTGATGCGCTTTGGCATTTTGAGAAATCTAAGAATTTCAATCAATTCGTAGAATGAAAACTTTATGGAGGAAGATAAAATGAGTAGGAAGAAAGCTCTGGATGAGAAGTTTAGTGCAGTGGTTATTCCATATAAAAGGTAATTTATCAAGAAGATGTAAAGAACTATCGGAAGAACTATTTTGAACTTTACACGGGGAAAAATTCCAAGAATGATTAGTGAAAGAAAAATAAGTTGTTGGTAGGTCAAAACAAAAATACAAAAGAATCCAAAGATTAGGATAAGAAGCTTAATCTTTGCCTTCATAAATCTTACCCCTCTCGATCTTGTAAAAATTAGCCTCTTCCAAGCATTTAATTAAAGTCCTATCGTTCGTCGCAATTATGTAGTCCTTGTTAACGGCTTGAAAAGCTGATAGTAGTATTTCAAGACTTTCAATATCGAGTGAAGAAGAAGGTTCATCTAAACACACTATATCTGCACTAAAGGAACATGCGATTGCTAGGAGTGCTTTTTTAGCTCTATTTAGGTCTTTAATTTCTTTTTTTGGATCTATGCAAAATATTTCCAAGATCTCCCTATATTTCTCACCCAAAGCATTTTTGGCTTCTTCCCAAACAAACTTGTGAAAGAAGATTCTATCTGGAAATTGGTGTACATAGCTAATTCTTTTATTTGAATCATAATATATTTTGCCCCTATACTCCAATAGCCCAGCCAGTATCTTTAGTAGCGTTGTTTTTCCACTTCCATTCTTTCCGGTCACTAAATTTGTACCCTTCTTGAATTCAAAATTTAAATTTCTGAAAATAGTATTATCACCATATGAAAAGAAAATTCTCTCTCCCCTAATTATTACATCTTTACCGGATCTCATCTTTGGAATTTTGAATTTAAATTTGTTTTCAACTTCTTTAATACGGTAACCCGAGATCTTGTAGATCCTACTTAGGTCGTAGAGGTCCGGTCTCCTGGTTAGAACAAGTATTGCTCTCTCTTTGGAAAGGTCGCTGAGTATACGTAAAAGCTCTTCCAGAGACTCCGGATCGAGATGCGATTCGGGGTCGTCGAGTATTAGATCTCTCTTTTCTTTAGATAGGGCCTCTGCTATGCAGAGTTTCTTGAGTTCTCCACCACTAAGAGTGTGAATTTCTCTCTCCTCGTATCCCTCCAGACCTAGTAGTTTTAGATATTTTGGATCTATTTCAGACAATGTTAATTCATCGGCCACTTTATGGCCAATTATTTGATTTTCTGTATCTTCGAATTGAATGCTACAGTCTGAATGAACTTCTCCACTTCTTTTAATCCCGAAAAACTCATGAAGCCCAGCAATGCTAACCATTAGAGAAGATTTACCTGAGCCAGATTTACCATAAATTAACATCAATCCCTTCTCGAGTTCGAATGAAATCTCCTTTAAAATCGTCTTAGGGCCTTTGCTAATACTTAGATTTTTTAAAATCATTTGGTTAGCACACCAATTATGCTACAGGGTACTTTTAACTCTTTTATTTGACTAAGCAATCTTTCTGGAGCAGTAATTAAAAGGACACTCGATGGACCACAGCTCTTCATCAAAGGAAACGAGTCATCCATAATTTTGAATTTTAATCCACTCTCCTTTTCGAGCATTTTTATTTCGTGGATCACACCTCTTGAACCGGTTGGAAATATGTCGTGAACACCCATTTCTTTAAGTTTTTTAATTACGTTAAGATCTGGTAACTCTTCTTGATTCTCCACGATTTCATAACCTACGTAGGGCTTACCAATCGCTATAACAAGATCGTCAGGTTTGCTTTGGCCAATTTTAAGTGATTCGGTTAAACCGATGCAAAATATACTCAAAAACGTCCTATCTGAAGGGAAGTTGTCTTCTGTACTACCAAAAACCGGAATTTCTCCCGCTTCATGCTTTATACCCTCGATAATTTGTTTACTATCGTTGTAGCTTAACCCTATGTTGTTTACGATTGCAACAGGATCGGCACCAACGGCAAGAACTTCGAAAAGAACGACTCTTGCTGATAACTTTCCTACCAAAAATGGATCAACCTTTACCTCATCTCTAGGCATGTTTCCAATTGATGCGACTGAATCAGCTGAGATAACGATTTTGTAACAGTCCGTCTCCAAAACAAGCACATCTCTCGTGATCATATACTACTTATTGATTTAAAAGCAAATGAGGCAATGATTATGTTCACAGCTGATGCAAGCAGGAGAAATGGCATTAGCGTCAGGACAAACGGCAGACCACCCATTGGTAAAACGATGAATGAACCTACGATTCCATTAAGGATTATTGCTATCAGTATTCCAATTGGAAGACTTTTTCTTGATACAAATCCAAATACAATCGCACAAACTCCCATGAATCCAGCAATCAAAGCATGCATCAGTCCAAGGGGAAATCCAGCTGAGTAAGCAGAAAACAAATGACCAATAGTTGCAACGATTGCACCCTCTTGTAATGCTATTAGTGCAGCAAAGTATCCTGGAGCCGAATCTAAAGCTATAGATCCAACTGGTGAAGGTATTTTTATAAGCCCTCCTATAGCTGAAAGTGCAATTAGTAGTCCTACTCTAGCATATGACTTGTAATCCTCGATCATGCGGCAAGTTAGAGTTCGTGCATATCTACATTCCTTTTGTTTTACATATGTTATACATGCTCAAATTATACACATTAGTTGATGATAAAATTTTTCATTTTGCTTGCAAATATTTTTATTTGGTGAAAAAATGATATCTGATCTTGGTGAAAAATTTGCAATCAGTTTTAGAAGATGGCTACCAAACCCATTTACACTTGCAGTAATACTAACAATTCTAGCATTCTTATTAGCATGGATTATTACTAGAAAAACTGGGTCTGAAATCTTGGCGTCGTGGTACAAAGGTTTCTGGGTGATGCTACAGTTTACAATGCAAATGGTGCTAATCGTCGTTTTGGCATATGCAATCGGTTTATCTAAGCCAGCTGAGAGTGCTTTTAATAGAATCGCCTCTTTTATAAAAACCCCAAGGGGAGTTTACTTTGTTGCAACATTGGTTGGATTAGTCTTAGTTTACATCAACTGGGGATTACTCATACTTGTCGGTGTATTTTCCTATGAACTGGCAAGGAGGGTTAGGGGAGTTGATTATAGAGTTTTATGTGCTGCAGTCTATGGATCCTCATTGATTTGGCATGGTGGTTTGTCTGCCTCTGCACCTCTAATGATGAACACGCCCTCCTCAATTGCATCATGGGTGAAAAAGGGAATCGTAGAAGGGGTAGTCCCAGTCACGGAAACGATTTTCTCTCCTTTAAATATAACGGCAACTATAGTGATATCCCTACTTGTCCTCGCATTTGTTCTGCTTATTGCACCAAAAAGAGTTGACGAAAAATGGGATTTAGCAAAGGTTATGGAGAGAGTAAAGATTGAGGAAAGAGTAGAAGAGGAAGAAGCCGAACTTTATCCATCTGATAGAATTGACAGATCATGGATCTTTTCTGTAATAGTGTTCGTAGTCGGTCTTGTATACATTATGGCGTATTTCTATAAAAAAGGACTTGCAGGTCTTAATTTGAATAGTGTTAACTTTATCCTACTAATCGTTGGCGTGATTCTCCATAAAAACTTATTTAACTACCTTAAAGCAATCAGAGCTTCTGTAGTTGCAGCTGCGGATGTAATAATTCAGTTCCCATTTTATGCTGGAATAATGGGCGTGTTCATGTTTACCGGAACCGCTACAGTCATTGCAAAGTGGTTTGCGAGCTTTGCAACCCCTCAAACATGGCCGTTCATAGTATTTCTAACAGCTGCAATAGTTAACATATTCATACCATCTGGTGGTGGGGAATGGATGGTACTAGCACCAGCAATTTTGCCAGCAACTAAAATGCTTGGTGTGGATTATGGTAGAATCATAATGGCCTATGCTTACGGGGATGCGTGCACAAATATGATACAACCATTTTGGGCTGTCATTATTCTTTCTGCTATGGCTTCCAGGTTACCAAGAGAAATGAAAATTGATGCAAAAGATTTCATGGGTTACACGGCAATTCTGTGTCTGCTTAGTTTTGTAGTTTGGTCTCTAATCGTAACTTTTTTCCCATAATTTTTAGCTTAGCCATATTTTCTGAATTTTTTTCGTTTTCGCCTTCAACGTCCGCGTAGAATATCTCAGTGTGCTAAAAAATGGTTATAGAGGGTTTTTCCCCCACATGGGCTCGCCCGGATTCGAACCGGGGACCTCCGCCTCGTCAGGGCGACGTCATAACCACTAGACCACGAGCCCTAGTTGTGAATTTGGATACAATTACTTATGAAATTTGCGCTTTATTCAAAAATTGAAATTATAAAAAAAGGTTATTACCATCCTCCAAAAGACATGATAAGCTGTCTAATTGTTGCATATATGAATTCAACAGTTATTATTGCTAGTAGAACTCTCAGAGCTTCATTAGCTTTTGGAATTACGAAGAAGAAACATGATAGTGTCGTAATTGTTAGAAGGCTCTTATAATATCCAACAGAGATAACTCCTCCTACACCAGAAAGCGCCCTATTACTAAATTATTAAAGTAAAGATGAACAGAAATAATACCATTTTACTCAAAGAGTAATGAGAGTGGAATGAAAAGATTGGAATGAGGATAAAATTAATTGCTGAATATTCTATCAGTCCATCATATGTATCGATTTGAAGCTAAATATTTAATTTTGTAACTTTTTGAATTTAAAAAAAATTTAAAAAAATAAAATTAATTTTTTTAGCTCAATTAATGGAAAATTTGTTCATTAATATACAAATAATAATTAAAGTTCACATTTAGTAACAAATTAAAGAAAAAGTACTTAAAGTATCACATACAATATCAAAAATATGGCTAATAAAAAAGTCCTGAATTTGAGGATTATAATGGATAAGGATTTGGAAGATAAGTTCAATACAATAAAAAACGAACTGGGATTAAGTTCTAACGCAGAGGTAATAAGATTTCTCGTGAATAGGTTCTACAAGGAAATTATGAAAAAAGGAGGTTTGATTTGGATATTATTGCCAAATATCATAAAAAATTTGGATTTCATTTACGGTTTCGATTAATTTCAATTTAAATTTAAAAAGCACATTCTAACTTCTATTATGATCGTTCATCCTATCGATTATAGATACGGTACGCCTGAAATGAAAAGGATTTGGAGTGAGGAAAGCAAGTTAAAAAGAATGATATGGGTTGAAATAGCACTTCTCAGGGCTTTAGCAAAATTTGGTTATTTGGATTTTAAGGAAGTGGAAGATGTTAGAAAAAAGTCTCTGAATATCTCTCCTGAAAGGATTAAGGAGATAGAATCTAAGATAAAGCACGATGTAATGGCCATGGTGTCTGCAATTGTGGAAAAGACAGGTTGTAGGTGGATCCATTTTGGTGCAACTTCCAATGATATCGTAGACACTGCTACTGCCACTCAGCTCAGAGATTCTATTTTACTAATTGAGTTGAAGTTGAAGAAGTTGATAAAGTTGTTGGTAGATAAGGCCGTTAACTTCAAGAATATCGTTTGTTTAGGAAGAACTCACGGTCAAGCTGCTTTACCAACAACTTATGGATTTAGATTTGCAGTATGGGCCTCTGAATTTACTAGACACTTCATCAGATTACAGCAATTGAAAGAGAGAGTCCTCGTTGGAAAAATGAGCGGTGCAGTAGGAACTCAGGCTG
>CAZPML010000077.1:0-7601 GCA_964587675.1 uncultured archaeon | reverse complement strand
AGAAGTTCAAGGAGATCGAAGGAGACAAAAGGGAATGGAGTTTTGTTGTTAGCGTAGATTTCTTTTCTCAGTTCAAAGGTTGCCTTTACGACTTGTTCTTGGAGTTCCACATTTTTCATGGTTATCACTTACTAATTTCTTGCTAATTAGTAAGATAATAGAAATACTTAAATCTTTCTATCTACTAAGCAACGATTATGAAAGGAATTAGTAAGAAGGAAACCGTGAGGATTATGGTGACCTTAGACAAAGAGCAATACGAAATACTCAAAAACGTAAAAGGAATGGGTACAAAAGACGCTGAAAAAATAAGGAACATTGTCTTAGCTTGGCTTGCAGAGAAGTCGTTTATTAAAAAGCATAGTGAAGAAAGTTGACCGAAAAGGAGGAATAGAAAATTGAAAAGATTCCCGAAAGAAGCAAGAATTGGCAAAATCATTCTCAGATACAACAGGAAAATAGAAAACCACATAGCAAAGCATAATGTAAGGATTGAAGAAATTGTGAGGTGTTTTGAAAGCGATTATTTGCTTGTAAGACTTGCTGGAAGGGATTGGATGGTCATTTCGAAGCATCCAGACACGGGAAGATATCTTACAATTTTTCTTGAGCAGATAAGAAAGTTGGAATTCAGACTAAAAACCGCAAGAGATTCGACAGAATCTGAAAAAAGATTATATAGAAAGAAGGTGAAGTAGAAATGATGGCTAAAAAGGAAGATTTAGAGGAGGAAAGACTTGAGAAATTAGCTAAAAAAGCTGTAGATGATGAAGAATCTTGGATAGTCGTTAGAGGAGGAAGTAAAGTCATTTTGATTAATGAGGATGAGCTTGTTGTGAAACCTGTTGATAAAATTAAAAGGAGATAATTTTTTTATCGTTAAATTTAAGTGGGATTTACGATTTTATTGTCCTCCAACATCTTCCTAAACTGCCTTAGTATCGCCTTTCTCATTCTATCCGATTTGATAAAAATCTCCTTCGTTCATAAGCCTCCAGAATCTCAGCCTTCTCTTCGAGTGGTACTACTTGACTTAGTAGCCTTATAGCAGCTTCAATAGGCATCGTTATCAGACTAACTCTGGCAATCATAACTCATCGATTACAACATTACCACACGAAAGGCATATCCAGCCTACACCCTTCATTGTTGCCTTCTTCGCATATTGCGATTTGATGTGAATCCTCTTCATAAGACTACCACAAGTGGAGCATTTCACGTGTTTACCTCTGGTTTTATGATTCAAATTCCTTAACGGAAACGGTATAACATTATCCACTACCATCACCTCAAAAAATAAAAGAGATTGAATTTTATCCCCTCAACTCATCTATTAGCTTTTGGACCTCTTTTCTCTGCCTCGCCGTTAGAATCTCGACATCATCCCAATATTTAAGCCAGTCATCTCTTATTTCTGCCTTTGACACTTTTACTTTGAGGTAATTCTCGATTCTTACTTCGTATTTCTCCGTGTCATGACCAGCAATTATAGCTTCGAGGAATCCTGGAATATTCAGCTTATTTAACGCATAATTCACTTCGAATTCTCTTAGGTTGTCAACCTCAATTCCTGAAACTTTTTTTCTTAATCACTTCCGTTATTGAGTCCTTCGAAAAGATCTTGCTGGACAAATTCAGCTTTTTCTTTATTTTCAGATCGGACCATATTTCGAGGAAGTTCTTTAGAATCCAGTGACATTCTTTGTTTATCGGAATCAGCCTTTCAAATGGTGTTTTTGTGAATTCTTCCAGTAGAATGAAGTATCTGTTTTTAACTACCTGCTTTATCTGTTCTTCTTCGAAGTCTGTAGAGTTCCCATGGTCTCAATCCGGTTGTACAGCCTAAGATGATGGCTGCTATAGCCCTTAATTTCAGGAAGTTGTCATTGAGTTTTTTGCTTTTCTCCATTTCCCTTCAAGAATTGCATCAATAGCCTTCCTTATTTTATCAAGAGTTATAGCTTTTTCTTCTTCAGTGTAGAATTTTTTCTTCTTCTTTCCCTTCCACTTCAGTAGACTTGCATATTCTTCGAAAATTGGGTTTCCTGTTTTCTCAGAAAGCCATTTTAAGAATGGCTTTAAATCTTTGAAAAGGTTTTTGCCATATGGCACCAATTGGTACTTGTCTCTGAATCTTATGATCTCATCACGGCTTAAATCCTTGATTTCCTCCTTGAACTTCTTTATTTTTGATCTATAGCTATATCTGTCTTCCTTCTTGTATCTTGATAAAAACTCCTCCATTATTGTGTTATTAAGGATTTCCTCTTTATTTATACCAACTGCTCTTTTTGGCTTTTTCTCAGTTATTTCGACACAACAGGACTGTGGATCCCAGGAGCCGGGTTCGAATCCCGATCCGGGCCCTAGAAACTTAGTTTCAGGGCCGTAGGCTTTTAACCGTTTTTAAACTTAGGCAAATGACCATAGTAGCTGAGATTAAGTGATTAGATATTGATAAAATTATAAATTATAAAATTAATACTCAATAAATTGGTTCGAGGCGATATTAAGGTGTTACAAATTGAAAACATCTTCACTCGGAATGTAAGTATATTGGTATTAATACCCTAGCATACTAGATTTCGTTTGAATTTTAAATATAAAAAACCTTGTTGGAATTATTTTTGGAAATTAATAAAATTAATAATTCAATCTCGATATAACTAGAAAGGGTTTAATAAAGTTGATAAGTAGTTGATATTGTGATTTCGGAAGTAATTTAAAAAATAGCTATTAAAGAAGGAGTTGAAAAGGAAAAACTCATGACTCTCAGCCTTATAGCCTATCTTAATAAAAAAAAGAAAAAGTACATAGAAGAGAGGTTGGAAATCCTCAAAAGATACAATGTTAATTCTGTGAAAGAACTCGAAGAAAAGATCAGAAAGGGAGAAATTAACGAGCATCCCGCTTGGGAAGACCTGATAATGCTTGAAAACTTAGAAGAAATGATAAAGGAGACATCAGATGACATTCGAAATCTACAAAAGGCTTTATGAAATAGCTCTAAAAGAATTCGTCGACATCGTTGGTAAAGGAGAAATCCTAAGGTTACCATCTGGCGCTCCGCTGAAACTAAGGCTTTACCTCTTGGACGATTCTTTTGTCGATGTATGGATTTCCAAGGAGAAATACTCCTATCACTGGCAGAAGGGAGATCTTTTTTTCAGACACGACAATGCACCTCACGAAAGGTGGAAACATGTGAAAACTTTTCCAAAACACTTTCACAATGGTAGTGAAGAGAAGTGTTTTACTGACAGTAACCGCCTCTCAAGATCTCTCCACAACGCAAGACAAGTAAACTTCGAATCCGTAAAATGTGGGTGGTACAGCACAACCTCGGGTTTAAAGCTTTCAGCCATGCTCAAAAACTTTTCAATGGTTTCCTTTCTCCACCACCCCCTTTAGCAACAGCTATCGCTCTTGGATTGAAGATCTTGGACAGCCACCTTAGGGAGAGAGTCAAGTTACTGAGAATAATAATTCATCCCGTTTATTTTTAAATTGCAGGCTTGAGCACTCCTTTTTCACGCAAATTTGAATTCTTGAACTCTAAAGCAGGGAGATTCTCGTTTCTGAGGACATCACCGACATAGGACATCGGCTGCTTTGAATCGATCTCTCGCAGGATTTTCGTACCTCGCCTCGACCTTTGTCACGTTTTATTCTCAAGCTCGCTACATGTTAAGTTCTTGGTTACCTCTTGGTGCAATTGAAGAGACAGGTCTGATTTTGGGAACTAAGTATTTTAAATTGGGCGTTTTGTATAAGTCATGGAAGAAATGATTAATGAAGTTGCGAGAATTCTGATTGAATCGAAGTATGCGGTGGCTTTGACCGGTGCTGGTGTATCTACTGAGTCGGGCATACCCGATTTCAGAGGACCTTCGGGAATATGGACGAGGAACCCTGAAGCTGAGAGGAGGGCGTATGAAGTCTACGAGAAATTCCTGAGGGACCCTAAGGGATACTGGGAGGAAGTCGTAAGTGGACCATCAATTCTCGGAGACCTTGAAAAGGCTCGACCCAACCCCCTCGCATTATGCCATGGCGGAAATGGAAAGGATGGGAATTCTAAAGTGCATAATCACTCAAAACGTTGACAATTTGCATCAGAAAGCTGGTAGTAGAAATGTAATCGACTTCCATGGGAACGCATTCAAGCTCCGTTGCGTAAGGTGCGGAGAGCGCTATCCGAGAGAGGAGTTCGATCTCGTAAGGATTGTGGGTGAGGGAAAGATTCCGCTGTGCAGAAAATGTCATTACCCACTGAAATCGGATGTTGTTTACTTCAAAGAACCGATTCCGAGAGACGTTTACGTAAGGAGTTTCGAGGAAGTTGAGAAGTGCGATGTCATGCTCGTAGCAGGAACATCAGCGATTGTTTATCCCGCAGCAGAACTCCCAAGAATTGCGAAGCGTAAGTCGATTCCGGCGGTTGTCATCGAGGTCAATGCGGAGCCTACACCGCTGACGGAGGAAGGCATCTCTGACCACTTCATTCAGGGTATGACTGGAAAAATACTTCCGAAGATCGTCGATGAGATTAGAAAACTCGTTATCCAAACTTAACACTAGGATCCAAGCTCCGCAGGTACAAGAAGCCGATAAAAGCCGAAAGGGTGATGATGGTGTGCAAATTTTTCTTTAGAGCTCGTAAAATCGATGTAGGTGGAGGTCTCGTTTAAACTAAAAAAATTGGTCGTGTTCCATCATAGGTGTAAATTCACCTCTCACCTTATATCCCTATCCAGCTTCATAACCTCATCAATGAACGATTCATAGCTTGCCCTCTCAAACCTCATCTTCATCAACAGATTGCCAAGATTCTCTGCCCCCCTTTCACTCCACTTCATCCACTTGTTTTTCATCCTCTCCGCTCTCTTTATTCTCTCTAAATCAGGCTTATCAAGAGAATTCTTCAGTCTTAACAGGATTCCTTTAACTTCGTTCACGTATCTCTTTCTCGTTTCGAGATCAACTTTATGCTCCCACAGCTTGTAGTTGACTTCTCTCCATACATGGATCAGATCTATCTGTCTTTCTTCAGCTTTTAGCTTTCTGTCACCATCTCCCAATGCTATCCTTTAAGTTCTTTTTCCACTCTCATCCTCTCTTCTCTGTTTACTCTGACAACTACATTCTCCCCTTCAAAAATCGTTAATTCTACCTTTTCATTCCATGAATGGAGCTTTGTAGAGTCTTCAGCAAAGTATATGTTGGCTGAAAGATCTCTTTCAACCTTCTCTCCCAGTTCTTGAACATACTCAGTTGTCTGGTGAGAAGGGGAAGAAGTGAAGCGGTTTACTTCATCTCTGGCATCTCTGTATGCTTAAGGCAGAATCAACTGAGATGGCTTTGATGTCTAACTGGTACTTTCTTCTGCTTTCGAATTCTACAAGGTCGTACAATGGTATGCCTTTCCCTCTTATCCTTCTCAGGTTAAGAGTTACCTCGCCCAGAAGTGTTACAATCGTTCTTTTCCTGTATCCATTTCTTTGCATTTTATCTCTCTCGTACATCTTCCCGCAGTATTCTTCAACAAGAATCTCGTTTATCTGCTCAAGAATTTGTTTGAGCAGGATTCTTGCTATTTCGAGGACTATGGATACGACGGTTACGATGGAAATCTTTTTATCGTATTCGATTCTAAGGGTTATTGCTGGGATTTCGATTGTTAGCGTGGGCACAGAGGGTGGGGATGGATCCCTGCCCTTAAAAATTTCCACCCTTTGTTGTTACGCCACCAAAAAATTCGATTTTAATTTCTATGGATACCCATTTATTAAAGATTCTAATGCCTCGTTATCCGCCGTTATCATAGTTGTATTGAAATCAATTTATTTCATCCTTGACGGAACTACGAGTTCCCTGATCCTTTTTGCAATGTAATCAAAAGATGTTCCAGGTCCGAACACTTCATGAACACCAACTTCCTTTAAAAAGGGGTAATCCCTTTTGGGGATAGACCCTCCAACAACCAAGACTGGATTCAGGTTGTTCTCCCTAAGCCCCTTGATTATCTCTGGTATCAATTTTCTATAGCTGTCAGAATGAAAGCTTAAGCCTAAGACGTTGGGGTCCTCTTGAACACACGCGCTCACGATTTCTTCTGGAAATCTGTTGCCAAGATATACAACTTCCATCCCCCTCTTTACAAGTTGCTTGGCTATAACCATTGCACCCCTCCAATGTGAATCCAAACCAGGAATTGCTATCATGACTTTAATCTTCTTCTCTACACTCTTGGTTTCCACGTTCCAAACACCTCCTCAAACGCTGAAACTATCTCACCTATAGTTGCTTTTGCCCTTAGGCAATCCATGACGAATGGGATAACGTTCTCACCTTCCCGACATGCATTCTTGAGTCTGGAGACGCTCTCATTTAATTTGTGGGGATCCCTTCTTTTTCTAAACTCACCCAACTTCATTTTTTGTTCTTCAAGTATGTCCGGCGGGTGAAATATCTCGATATCCTGCTCGTCTTCCTCTCCCACTAGCTTAATTTCGCCTCTCTCAACCTTCTCTTCATACTCCATTGCGGAATTAAGGAGTTCTCTATGTAACCAACCGATTTCCACGCATTTAACTATGCCTCCCCTGCTCTCAATTTTTTCAATGTAATCAAATATTCTCTCCTCCATTTCGTCTGTAAGCCACTCGACAAAGTAGGATCCTCCAAGCGGATCTATGACGTTTGGGATGTTTGTTTCCCTCTGTAGTATCTGCTGCGTCCTCAAAGCAACAAGTGCTGAAGTCTCTGTTGGTATGCTAAACGGTTCATCGAATGCACATACGTGTAAAGATTGGCAACCACCCAGCACTGCTGAAAGTGCTTGATAAGCTGCTCTAACGATGTTGTTCAAAGGTTCTTGAGCTCTGAGTGATGCTCCAGACGTTTGAACGTGGAACTTTAGTCGGCATAATTTCTCGGCAGCTTCAAACCTCTCCCTGAGTATTTTATACCAGACCCTTCTTGCAGCTCTAAATTTAGCTATTTCCTCAAAAAAATCGTTGTGGGAGCAGAAAAAGAAACTTAAGTTGGGAACGAATTCTTCTAGCTTTAGTCCTCTCTCAAGTAGCTCCTCGATCACTGCAATTGCGTGCGCAAAAACAATCCCGCATTCTTGGATTGCATTCGCCCCAGCCTCTCTTATGTTGTAGCCAACAAAACTTATACCATGCCACTTAGGAGTATTTTTGGAAGCGTACTCTATAATATCACATTCTACTTTAAAGGAGTATTGAGGAGAAAACATCCTTGGAGCATGTGTCACTAAAGTCTCCATTAAAAAATCATTTTGAATTGTGCCATCGAGCTTGCTTAGATCAACACCCTTCTTCATCGCCGTTAGAACGTACATGGAGTAGATCGGTGCCGCACACGCTACCGGATTGCAGGCGACGAGAGAGACAGTTATTCTGCCAATTGGGATATCCTTAAACAACTCTTCCATATCGTCCAGTATGTCTATAGCGACTCCTCCAATTCCTACTTCTCCGGCGCTTCTTGGATCGTCAGAATCAAAACCTCTTAACGTTGGATAGTCAAATGTTATGTTAAGACCGGTTACGCCTTTTTCTATTAAGAATTTT
>CAZPML010000076.1:0-7602 GCA_964587675.1 uncultured archaeon | reverse complement strand
TTTAAATTTAATTGTCCAGAATTTTAGATTAACCGAAATTTCAACCAAAGAAGTGCTTCCAAACCCTGTCTTTTATATGATGCAAATTTTTTACTGCTTTTCCTTTTCCCTTCATTTCCACACCATCGCATAATGCGATCCCAACGGCAATCGGACTTTCCTTATTTTCAACTGTCACATAAACAAAGTCTCCTTCCTTTATTCTTTCATCTGCATAGACAATACCTGGTTTCATAACATCTGCACCATTCATTATGAACTTCATCGCTCCTTCATCCACAGTCACTCTAAATTTGCTTGGTTTCAGTTTTATTGCTCCATAAACGGAGACATAGTGTTTTCCGCCGTATTGAATTAATAGGGGTTCCCTATTAACCAAGATTATGTTAAACTTATCGAATTCCACCAAGTCCATTTCTCCCCTAACTTCAACTCCGGCCCTCTCTCTGACTTCTTCGCTAATTTTCCTCGCCTCTTTTTTCCTTAGTCTTCTCATCTTCATCCAATTCCCGGTTAAAGTTCTGAGAGATCGATTATCTTTCCAACACCAACTTCGATGAAAGAATCGCCAAATTCCTCTCTAAATATCTTTCTGGCCAGATCACCTGAACAGTGACAGGGTGCAACATGCTTTACTCCCATTTCCTTAAATTCAAGTGCTATCCTTCTAAGTTCTGATTCATCTTTTCCAATCAAGTGAAAACCGCCTAAAACGAGTAAGATTTCTTTATTTGTTAACTCTTTCGCTCTCTTTACTATAGAAACTATCCCTGGATGCGCACAACCAGTAATTACGACTAATCCTCTTTCCGTTGATATTATCAAAGACTGTTCCTTTATCCAAAATCCCATTTCGCCAGTAGAATAGAAATTTTCAACTAATTTTTCTGGTCCAGAAACTTCCACAATCCTAGCACCTGTTCTTTTGACTTCATCTTTGAATTTCCAAGGAAAAGATTTCGGCAAAAAGACGGTGACGTTCGAATTGCACTCTAAAAAATCAAATAGTCCGCCTGTATGATCGTGATGAATGTGGGAGAGAAAGACATAGTCCACATCCTTCGGATCCAACCCGATCGATTTAAGATTGTGGAGGAGGAGCCTCCCATCACCACCAGTATCAAAGAGTAGTGTCTTATTTGAAATTACTACGCAAGAAAAACCCCATCCCGTTGGAAGATCCTTTCTAAATTGGTAGTTGTCGTAAATAATGATCAGTCGAAGACTAGAGGATTCGCCAATCTTTTCCAATGGAGAAACCTTTGTCTCCTGTCTTGCGAAGAGAAAAAGAACTATTCCAATAAGAATTGCTGTTAAAGCTGCATATCTGTACTTCACAAGTTAAATTCGCTTAAAAGTTTTTAAACTTTCTATATCGGACTCAACATAACACTTTTCAGCATGGACTTCAAGATTCATTAACTCATGATACTTCAGGGTAAAGCCTACAGTGATCATGAAATTGCATCCGTGCTTCACCCTCTCGTCAGAGAGTGGTTTTTTTCAAAGTACTCAACTTTCACTCCCCCCCAGAGGTACACTATTGTGGAGGCGTTTAAAGGGAACAACGTACTGGTCACTTCACCTACCGGAAGTGGGAAAACACTCGCAGCTTTTTTAGCAGCAATCAGTATGTTAATAGAAAGGGCAGAAAAATCAATTCTTGAGGATAGAGTCTATGTCGTTTACGTTTCGCCGTTAAGAGCTCTGAACAACGACATAAGAAAGAACCTTGAAGAGCCCCTTAAAGAAATTTATTCCATCGCCGAAAAGAGGGGAATTGAGCTACAAAAAATTAGAATTGCCGTAAGAACTGGAGACACGGACGCTAGTGAGAGGCAGAGGCAAATGAGAAGGCCTCCTCACATCCTCATTACCACTCCAGAAACTCTCGCAATAGTTCTTTGTAGTCCTAAATTCTCCAAAAATTTGCAGAACGTTAAATTCCTAATAATCGATGAGATACATGCAATTGCAGAGAATAAGAGGGGTGTTCACTTAACACTTTCAATGGAAAGGTTACAAAGAATCCAGAAGGGAGATATGACCAGAATAGGCCTTTCCGCAACGATTTCCCCTTTAGATGAAGTTGCAAGGTTTCTAGTAGGATTGGAATACGGAAAGGAGAGGGATTGCGTTGTTGCAGATGTTACGTTTGAGAAGAGGATGGACATAAAAGTTGTCTCACCTCTAAATGACTTTTTCTCAGCTTCAGCTGAGGAGATTAGCGAGAAATTGTACGATTTAATTGCAGAATACGTGAAGAATTCCAGTACCACATTGATTTTCACAAATACCAGAAGTGCAACCGAGAGAGTTGTTTACCACCTTAAGAAGAGGCTAAAGGGATTTCCAATCAAGGCGCATCACAGCTCACTTTCAAAGGAGGTGAGACTGGAGGTTGAGAGGGAGCTAAAGGAGGGGAAACTCAAGTGCGTAGTTTCATCAACTAGTCTTGAACTTGGAATAGACATTGGATACATAGACCTGGTAATTCTGCTCGGTTCTCCAAAAAGTATCAACAGAGCTCTGCAAAGAATAGGTAGGAGTGGACATAAACTTCACGAAGTCAGTATTGGAAGGATAATAGTTTTGGATCAAGACGATCTTGTAGAGTGTACAGTACTTGCTGAAGAGGCGAGAAATAGGAGATTGGACAGGATTAGGATACCAAAGAAATGCCTAGATGTACTATGCCAACACTTGGTAGGAATGGCAATAGAGAAGAAATGGAGCGTTGAAGAGGCGTTAGCTTTAGTTAGAAACGCATACCCATACAAAGAGCTGACAAGAGAGGAATTCATTTCAGTTTTGAGGTACCTATCCGGACAATATTCAGAACTGGAGAGGAAGAGGGTCTATGCAAAAATTTGGTTCGATGAGGTTGAGGGCGTTTTTGGAAGGAGAGGAAAGATGGCTAGACCTATCTACTATCTCAACCTTGGAACGATTCCAGATGAGGTTGCAATCAACGTTATAACGAGGGAGGGGAAAAGAGTTGGAAAAGTTGAGGAGGATTTTGCAGAGAGACTTGTCAGTGGAGACGTATTCGTGCTTGCTGGCAAGACCTTTAAGTTCCTTAAATCAAAAGGAATGAATCTCATAGTTGAGGAGGTAGAAGGGGAGAAACCTACCGTTCCAAGCTGGTTTAGCGAGCAACTACCTCTTAGTTATGATTTAGCTTTAAGAATCCAAAAGTTCAGGGGTGATGTTGAGAGATGGATAGAGGAGATGGAGAGAGAGGAATTCATTAATTTTCTAATTAAGGAATACAACATAGAGAGGAACTCTGCAAGTGCCATTTACAGATATTTTGTGGAACAAAAACTCTTCAGCTATATTCCAACAGAAAAGAGGGTTGTAGTTGAGAAGTATGAGGGAGAGGACAAAAATTACTACTTCTTTCACACCCTGGTTGGTAGAAGGGCAAACAGTGCACTCGCAAGAGTTTTTGGTTTCAGAGCCGGACTTATGAAAAATTGTAACGTCCAAATGGCAATAAACGATAATGGATTCGCTCTTATTCTTCCATATTACAAAAAACTAAACGATGCTGAAATAGAGGCTTTGTTCATGCTTCCAGAATTTGAGGAGCATCTAAAGAGATCTCTCGATAGGACGGAAATGCTAAGAAGGAGATTTAGACATGTTGCAGTCAGGAGTTTCATGGTCCTAAAAAATTACTTGGGTAGAGAGAAGAGCGTTTGGAGACAGCAATTAAGTGCTGACTCGATTTTAAGTTTTTTGAGAAGATATTATCCAGAATTCCCGGTTCTAAAGGAGACCTATAGGGAGATAATGGAGGACGCAATGGATATCGCAAATGCAATGGATTTCCTTAAGAGGGTTGGAAGGTCCATAGAATTGAAGATTACAAGAGTCCCCTACCCCAGCCCGTTCTCCTTCAACATATACATACTCGGAGAAGAAGACGTTGTGCTAATGGAGGACCGCAGAAAGATCCTAAAAGAGCTACACGAGAAGGTTATGAGTATAATACTTGCTGGGTGAATTATTTGAAAATTCGAACATACTTGGACTTCATAAAAATTGAGCATAGTCTCTTCGCACTCCCTCTTGCATACTCCGGGGCCTTTTTCGCGGGAGAGTTAACACTAAAACTTTGTTTTTTGATTCTAACAGCATTTCTTGGTTTAAGATCCGCTGCGATGTCTCTGAATAGGATAATTGACAGAGATATAGACGCAAAAAATCCTAGAACGGCAAAAAGGCACCTACCATCTGGAATTATTAGTTTAAATGAGGCTTACGCAATCACTTTTTTTTCTCTCGCACTCTACTTCGTTTCGGCTTACCTGATCAGTGAGCTAGTTTTTATTCTTTCCCCAATTCCAGCCCTTTTGTCTTACATTTACCCATATCTCAAACGTTTCACTTCCCTCTGCCACTACTTTCTTGGTCTAAACCTCTCTTTGGCCCCAATAGGCGGTTGGATTGCTGTAAAAAATTCAATTTACTTTTTTAAGGATTTGAGCTTTTTCCTCTTTTCAATCTCCATAATCTTTTGGGTAGCTGGATTTGATATTGTATACTCACTCCAAGACTTAGAATTCGATAGAAAAGAAGGATTGCATTCAATACCAGCAAAGTTTGGTTACAATTTAAGTATTTGGATTTCAAGAATCAATCATATCTTTTTTGTTTTACTCCTCCTAATTTCGTTTTCAATTTACAACATCCAGATTTTTTCCATCCTCATAGCCTTTCTAGTTTTACTCGAACACATTGCAATCAAGTCCGGAAAATTAGAAGTCGCATTTTTCCACTTAAATGCACTTATTAGCTTCCTTATGTTCACTTCCTCAATTACCAAAAGTTTTGGGGTTTGAAAATGAGAATAATAAAAGTTAGAGCGAAAAGAGCTTTCAATCCTTCCAAAATTCCGGGAGCAAAGTGGTCTATAAATCAATACGTTGGCTGCCAACATTCCTGCATGTATTGTTATGCTAAGTTTATGTGTAGAAGGTATAACTACGGAGAGTGGGGATCTTGGGTAGTCGTAAAGGAGAACATCCCAAATCTTGTAAGAGGGAAGTACGTAAGTGGCTATGTCTACATGTCAACTGTTAGTGACGCTTACCAGCCAATAGAATCCAGATTCAATTTAACAAGGAGAATCCTAGAAAACATGAATAAAAGAATAAAGTTGTCAGTCCTTACCAAATCAGATCTCATCCTTAGAGATATCGACTTACTAAAAAAATTCAAGTCTATTGAAGTTGGCCTAACTCTAAATTCTTTTCCGAGTCGCATCAGAAGGGAAATTGAGCCTGGCGCTCCCAAAGTTAAAGATAGGATTAACGCACTTAAAAAGCTTAAAAGGAGTGGAATAAGAACTTACTCATTTATCTCTCCAATCATTCCAGAATTAACGGACATTCCTAAAATAATAGAAGAGACAAGGGAGTTTTCGGACTTCCATTACTTTGAGTTCTTAAATGTCAAAGCTAGTGGTCCAAAATTTATGAGGTGGATAAGGGAGAACTTTCCAGAAACATACAAAATACTAACTGACAAAGATAAATTTGAAAAATATGTTAGCGACATGATATCAGCAGTAAAGCAAACCGGAATTAATGTCGGCGGAATAGTTCTTCATCCTAGACTTAAGGTGGTGACGTGAAACTTTTCGGGTTTGATGTTTGCGTCCACTTCCTAATTTCTGGTAACAATATTTTGGCTTATTCATGGCATTATACAGAAGAGAGGTCCCTGAAACATCTTGAAAAGATAAAAAAGTACCATTCACTCCATGGAGAAATTCTGAAGAGCGAAAAATTGGAGAGTTGGTTGGATCGAAAGTTGAGAGAGGTTCTATTGGAGGGTAAAAGATTCAAAATTCCACCTTTTGAATACAAGAATTCAAAAGTTTACTATGAACTAACAAAAATTCCAAAAGGTAAAACTCTAACTTACAGCGAACTTGCACGGAAGTCTAAAACTAAGTACCATGAAATGCTAGTAACTTTACTTAGAAATCCCTTCCAAGTTCTAATTCCTTGCCATCGACTACTAACGAATAAGGGAGGATTGATGGGTTTTTATCCCCTCGGAAAAGACGTGAAGAGGAGGTTGCTTGAGATAGAGGGGATTGAATTACCTAACACAACTAGGTAATATATTTTGTCAGTAGCAATCAACACGTGTTACCTAAGATTAAATTAACCATATTCTACCACGGGCTATTTGGAGAGAAGTTCATCGCCAATCTCACGAACTACCCAAACTCATGCCCAAGTTTCGGTGCTTGCGGAATTGATGCTTGCACCCAAATGCAAGGTGAACTACCCCCGCCCTTACGGACGGGGCTTCTACCTTCAAGCTTTGCAGCTATCATCGGTAGTTCGGGCCGGTTCACAGCGGCCCCCGTCCCCTTACGGGACACTTTATTTAGCATTTTCAAACCAAACTTTAGGATGTTTTTTGCAGCATTGACATCTCTATCGTCTTCATAGCCGCATTTGCATCTAATACGTTTATCGTTAACTTCTGCTTTTGATCCACATTCAGAACATAATCTAGTAGACATCCACTCGTTAACGATTATGGCTAAGTTTCCTTTTTCCATAAGCTTTAGTTTAAGAATTTCGGCAAATTCTCTGAAAGCCCAGTGGTTTATGCGCTTTCTTAACTTACGATTTCCAGAACCCTTATAATGTTCATTTCTGATGTTTTTCGGCAATCCAATGAAGACTATGCAATTGCTGAACTGCTTTGAAAATTCCACTGCTATCTTTCTTCTGAAATCTAAAGCGTAATTCCTTCTTTTATGCCTTAGCTTTTTCAAAGCTCTTTTCTTTCCTAACCTTTTCAATTTGGCTATTCTATTATTAAGCTCTCTCATTCGAATGAAGAATTTCTTGTATTCAGATTTCTCTAGGAGGAGAACACGGTTCTCCTCCTTTATGTATGCCGTTATCAGCCTTCTTAGCCCTAAATCTATTCCTACAGAATACTTGGGCTTAACTATCACCTCCTTCTCAACCACGATGTAGACTTCATACCTCTTGAGTTTACTTCTCCAAATTATCTGGAATAATTTGATCTTCCACTCTTTCAAGTGTTTCTCAGCATATTGATATGAATGTAAAGGTATTACAACCCTCTTACCCTTCTCCAAAGTTGAAATTCTAGCCCACAACCTGAACTCCTTTGCTGTATGGGAAAATTCGATTGAACCAATGCGATAATCAAACATGATCGGAATCTTTCCGTTGACGATTGGTGGAGAAGGTTCTTTCTTTCTTAGTCGGTACAGTTTGTGTTCCAGCTTTCTTCGCTTACGCTTGTCCTTGCATTTTTTAATAGCTCTTTCGAGCTTAGCAACTTCTTTCTCCCAAGCTTTGTGCTGTTGCTTGTAAGACTTGTACATCCACAAAGCTTTGTCTCTGCAAGCCTGAGCGAATGCTGGTGGCAAACCAGTGATTGACTCTATTTCCTTACTGAATTTTTCGGCCTCTTTTATCGTCGTTATGTCGTTTTCTATAATTTTGGCTAAAAACAGCTGAACAGCGTAAGTTAAGCGGGCTGTTAGCCTGTTCAGTTTCTCAAGTTTTTGGTTGTTTTGTCCGAGATCGGTAT
>CAZPML010000075.1:0-7640 GCA_964587675.1 uncultured archaeon | reverse complement strand
ACGAACTCGTGAACCTTCCATTGATTGAAAGGAGAAAAATACTTGAATCTGTTGTGAACGAATCCGAGAAAATCAAAGTTGCTGATCAAATTCTAACTAACGATTCTGGGTTGGTTCAGAAAATATTCAAGGATGCATTAAACGCGGGTCACGAGGGAGCGATGTTAAAGAACCCCAATTCTCCTTACATTCCTGGAAAAAGAGGGAAACATTGGCTAAAATTGAAGTCCGTAATGGAGACCCTGGATTTAATCGTCGTTGGAGGTGAGTGGGGAGAAGGGAAGAGGAGCCATCTTCTTAGTTCGTATGAACTTGCCTGCATCGATCCGGTAACTGGCAATCTACTAAGGGTTGGTAAGGTTGCTACTGGATTTACTGACGAAGATCTTGAAGAATTGACGGAGCTATTCAGACCAATTATACTATCTGAACACGGCAAACTCGTTGAATTTCAACCAAAATACGTTTTTGAGGTAGCTTACCAAGAAATTCAAAAAAGCACGAAGTATGAGAGCGGTTTTGCGCTGAGATTTCCAAGGTTTGTAAGATTGAGAGATGACAAAGATGTAGAGGAAGCCGATACTATAGATAGAGTCGAGAAACTTTACAAACTACAATTTACATGACTGAAAGGAAGTTTATTTTCGCGTCCTTTATCTTCCTCTCGTTTTTATTTCTCTACTCTACATACTTGGGTTACAGTCTCCAATATCAGGCCGAAAAATTAGAATGGATATTAAGAAAATTTTTTGAAACATTTAGAGGTGTGTCCAATAACCTCGTTCTTCTATCTCTTTTTATTTTTGTTAACAATGCAGTAAAATCACTTGTAGCGATGCTGGGAGGATTCTTTTTTGGTCTCCTTCCAATTCTCTTTGTCTCATCGAACGGTTTTATATTGGGCACAATGATAAAACTTAGAATTGAGGACTGGGGAATTTTTGGAATCCTCCTAGCAATCGTTCCACATGGTATTATAGAAGTACCTTCAGTTTTATTAGCTTGCTCATATGGCGTGTGGTTGGGGTACAGATTCGCTCTATCCCTTTTTAGGGGAGAGAGGTTTTTGCCGTATCTTCGTGTAGCGCTACTGGTTTACGTCAAGGTCATTTTACCACTTTTATTGGTAGCGGCTTTAGTTGAAGTTTTTATAACTCCACTTCTCATTCGAAACATATGATACTGGTGGTCTACAGCCGGGTAGATCCAGCCTCGTCAAATATAGGAAAATCACTAGTTGAGCTGATTGATTTCGATCTAATGAAACGTGGAGACTATACTTTTTACGTTTCCAGTAATATGGCTGTAGCTGAAACAAATGAAAATCTTATTTTTGCAGACTACATCGACTTAAAACTATCAAAATATCTTGAATTCGATGAGATCATTTTTGTGTCTAGGCACAGTAGCAAAGACGGGCGGAAAATTTTTACAGCACACGTATCTGGAAACGTTTCAGAGGCTAAATATGGCGGAAAGCCGTCGAGTCTAGCTAGAGCTTCACCTTTGACAATAAAAAATTATGTTCTTGCGTTGAAATCGAGGATCCATACCAAGTCCGAATTCGAGTTCACCTTGGAAGCGACCCATCATGGTCCATCGGAAATTCAGAAACCGTCCGCTTTCTTTGAAATCGGATCTACTGAGAAGGAATGGAGAGATAAGGAGGCCACGCGGATAGTTGCAGAATCTATTATCGATGCGATCAACTCCCAAAGGAGAGATTGGCTTGTCGCTGTAGGGATTGGTGGAACCCACTACGTTCCCCGTCAAACGGATTTAATTTTATCTACAAAATTCACCTTCGGTCATAACTTTGCAAAGTACAGTTATGAATCACTAAATCCAAAAATCGTTCTGAGGGCGGTTTCATTGAGCAACGCCAAATACATAATATACGATGAGAAGTCTGTAAACTCTAAAATCAAAAATCTGATCTCTAAAGTGGCAGAAGAGGGCAATCTCAAAGTTATGAAATCTAAGAAGGCTCGGAGGGAGTATCCATTAGAGTAAGTTTTATTTCCTATTACTAAATTCTATTCATGGACGTTGTTCCTACGCCCGCTTCACCGGTATTATCAAGAAGAATCGCAAAGAGCTTGAACTTACAACTTGCTTCTGTGACATGCAAGAAATTTCCAGATGGAGAAATTTACGTAAGAGTAGAAAGCGATGAAGCTGAACATGTAATTGTTAATAGTATTAACAAAAACGATGACCTCGTAACTTTACTGCTCATGCTAGATTCCCTTGTAGGGGACTGTTATGTGGTTATTCCGTACATGGGATATGCTCGTCAAGATAAAGCCTTCTTAAAGGGGGAAGCAATTAGTATAAGAGCAATAGCGAAATTAATTGAAAGTTATACTAGAGAAATCTACACTGTAAATATTCACAGCCAAGAAGCAGCGTCATTCTTTAAAAATCTTAAGGAGATTGATGCAATGCCTGAAATTGGAAAGAAATTTGTTGATGAGGATGTAATAATGATATCGCCCGATGAAGGATCGATCGAAAGGGTTAAAGTTGCTGCAAAGTTTGCAAATTGTGATTGGGACTATCTGGAAAAAAGAAGGATCGATTCAACGACAGTAGAAATAACTCCTAAAAACTTAGAAGTAGCGAACAGAGACGTAGTTATTGTCGATGATATAATATCAACTGGTGGTACGATAATTCAGGCAGCTAAAATGCTAAGGAAACTGGGGGCTAGGAACATAAACGCTGCATGCGTACACGGAGTATTCGCAGCCTACTCAGTAGTTAGTCTATTTTCATCAGGTATTTCAGAAATAATTGCTACAGACACGGTGGAAAGCATATTTAGTAAGATAAGTGTCTCGGAATTAATATCCAAGGAATTAGCTAACTTGATACGTTGATTCCAACAATTTTACCAATCTTTTCCAACATTTCACCAAACTTGCTCCATTTCCCTTCCTTCAATGCCTTAATGAGGGCCTCGTAGTATTCTCTGATGATTTTAATTTTTTCTTCAGGATTAATCTCCTTGGGTTTTACCTCTTCCTTTTTCTCAATCTCTTCTTTAGAGAAAACAAGTTTTAAGGCTTTGTATAAATCTGAACCCATTTTAAGGACGTTATTGTGAACGACTATTACTCCCCTTAATTCCGGAATCTTCGCTGAAACCGCTCTCAAGTATACGGGTTCAATGTAAACGATGGAATTGTTTATAGGTATAACTAACAAATTACCCCTTATTACCTTAGAGCCGACTTGACCCCATAGGGTAAATAGTTTTGAAAGTTCTGCATCTTGATCGATTCTTGCGTCAATTTGCATCGGGCCATATATCAGTTCGCCCTTTGGAAACTCGTAGAGTAATATTTCACCATAGTTTTTATCACATCTTGCAGCCATCCATGCTATTAGGTTATCTCTATTTTTAGGTGTGAACGGCAGCATCAAAACGAATTCCGGGGATTCATCAAGCGAGAGAGTTACGTAGTAGGGTTCAACCTCTATTATCTCATCTTCAAACTTCTCTCTCGGTATTTCCCAGACATCTTCCCGATTATAGAAGGCCGTTACATCCTTCATATGATAGACCGCGAATATATTTGCTTGGACTTCGAAATAGTCGCGGGGATATCTTATATGACTTTTAAATTCTGCTGGAATCTCGTAGTGAAATAGGGTGGGGAAAGCATTCCTTAAGGTTCTAACAACGGCGTCCTCTTGAACTACGTAGAAAACGATTGTTCCATTGTAAGCATCTACGAAGACTTTAACTGGGTTCCTCATGTAATTGTGTCCAAGGACTTTAGCGGAGTACGGGAAACCGTAGAGGTAAGAATAGGCGTCAATGATCCAGTAAATTTTGCCATCAATGACCGCGACATATGGGTCTTTGTCGTACTTGAAGAAGGGCATGATCGTTTTCGCCCTCTCCACTATTTGCCTGTGCATTAGTAGGCGACTGCCATCTTTTATGTATCCACTTAACATTAGATTTATGTCACCAAATCTGATGCTGAATAACAGTTTTTTAAGGTAGTCGAGCTTTATTCCACCTTTCCCTGAATAATGCGTAAAATAGTTGACATTACCAACCGGATAATCAAACTCTTCTTGAGAAGTGTTTACAATAACGTAGTCCTTAGTTAACTCTCCAAAGTAGATTTCCGGTCTATTTATCCTAATCAGACCTTTTGGGGGAATGTCATAAATAACGAATTCTGGTAGACCCTCCTGCGAAACGGAATTCACGGGTGCAGAGACTATTCCGAATCCATGGGTGTAGATTAAGTGCCTGTTCAACCATGTCCTAGCTTTACTGGGAAGTAAGTCGACCGACAGTTCCCTGGCAGCAATCATCAATTGAACGTAGCTACCGTTGATGTGGTACCTATCCACATCTACGTCGTAAATGACATAGTACGTTCTTATTTGTTGTAGTTGCCTGAATACATCCCTAATTGGTCTGTGATCCCATATCCTTACATTGTCCATTGTCGCTCTTGCTGCAAGAACGTCTTTGTAGCTAAGGGTGGGTGAAAAATTAAATTGCATCACGTTCACGTTTTGAAGACCGTAAGCTATGAGTGTGTAATTTATTGAATACTGGATGTATTTGCTCTCGTAGGACAACTCACTTGGTTCAACGACGAATTTCTGGACCGCGAATGGAATAAGGACAAGCAGGATGACGTAAATAATTGTCACGATAAGAAGCAGGTAGACAGTTAGCTCTACCTCCCTCTTTGATATAAAATATAGCGACACGAAGCCTGCTATGCAAAATGATAGAGCTACCAATAAAAAAGCTGGAATCCTTATGTTCACATCGACATAACTTGCCCCGCTGATTATTCCATGTTGCGAATAGATCAGTTCGTATCTCTGAACGAACAAGAAGAGAGATATGGAAATAAAGGTTATTAATGAAAGTATGGCCAGGTGAAGGAATCCAACATGGGGAAATACTTCCTTAAATTCTTCCAAATTCTTTACCCATCTAAAAACGTATGCATACACAAGTATCGATATAATCATAGCTAATAAAAATGCAAGAAGGATTGCGGTTAGTACTACCTTGACAAAAGGCAATTTAAACACGTAAAAAGACGCATCAAGATTAAATATTGGGTCTCTGATTTTAAAATCAGCCGAGTTTACAAAAAAGAGTAAAGTGCTCCAAAATGGTCTAAAAATTAGGGAAAGGAATACTGCTGCTATTAGATCAATCAAATGTGGAATTTTAAAGGGTTCTCCTAGGAAGTCTTCGGTCACTTTTCTTATAACAATATTGTTTATAAAAATGATGATAAAAAATAAGAGGAACATGAAGATGTAGAATCCAACGGAATAATAGATGTACTTAACGAATACCGATTCATAACCTATAGATTGGAACCAAAGGTATTCGGTATAATAATAAATGAATAGTCCAAATATGGATAAGGTGGCAATTATACCAATTATTACATAAAGAACGCGAAGATTTGGTGGTCTGTACTCGTACATAAAAACACACCCAAGTCAATCTTTTTATACTTTCTGACTCTTTCTAAATTCAATGGCACTAGAATCTTTAAAATTAGTGGCCAAGAAGATATTGGGTTCAACAATTGTTGATAAAAAATTGGTTGAGGAAATAGTTAGAGATATCCAGCGAGCTTTAATAAAGGCAGATGTAAATATAAAGCAGGTAAAGGAAATAAGCGACTCGATTAGGAAGAGAGCTCTTAAGGAGGACATTTTACCTACACTAGGGACCAGAGAACATGTTTTGAAAATAGTTTATGAAGAATTGGTTAGGGGTATTGGCGAGGGATTCGAGCTACCTCTACGAAAATCGAGGATTATGCTGGTGGGGCTACAAGGAAGCGGGAAAACGACTACAGCAGCTAAAATTGCAAAATACTTCAAAGATAGAGGGCTGAAAACAGCGGTAGTTGCTGCAGACACTTGGAGGCCAGCAGCACATGACCAACTCGAGCAATTGGCAAAGAAGCATGGATTAATATTTTTCGGAATGAAAAGGGAAAAGGATGCAAATAAAATTATTAGAGAGGCTATAAAAAATTTAGAGGAAGCAGACATGATCATCGTGGATACTGCAGGGAGACACGCTTTCGAAGATGAGCTAATAAAGGAAATGATCCAGATATCAAATGAGTTGAAACCGGATTATAAATTTTTAGTAATAGATGCGGCCATTGGCCAATTGGCTAGTAAGCAAGCAAAGTTATTTCACGAGGCCATAGGAATTGATGGTATAATAATCACTAAATTTGATGGAACAGCAAAAGGTGGTGGCGCACTTTCAGCTGCTAGGGAGATAGGAATCCCGATAGTTTTTATTGGGACAGGTGAGAAGATCGAAGACTTCGAAAAGTTTGATCCTCGAGGTTTTGTTTCAAGACTTCTTGGGATGGGTGACCTAAAGACTCTAATTGAAAAAGTTGAGAGGATAGTCAGTAAGGAGAAAGTGGATACAGAGGTATTTTTGAAAGGTACGTTTACTTTGAAAGATGTATACAACCAAATCGAGGCTATGAGTAAGATGGGTCCAATGAGGAAGATACTTGAAATGTTACCGTTTGGTATAAGTCTCAAAATCGATGAAAGCATGGCAGAAGTAACCCAAGAAAAAATAAAGAAATTTAAAGTGATAATGGATTCAATGACTGAAGAAGAACTGCTAAATCCGAGGATTATAGATTCTTCCAGAATAAAGAGAATTGCAATTGGTAGTGGTACAAATCCACAAGATGTAAAGGAGCTGTTAAAATACTACAAAACCATGAAGGATCTTATGAGAAGAATGAAGAAAGGCAAGTTACCTTTCCGCGGTATAAGGTTGGGTATTTAAATTATGATCGCTGGAATAGATGAAGCTGGAAAGGGGTGTGTTATAGGTCCTTTGGTGATTGCAGGCGTATCCTGCAACATGCCAGAAAAACTTCTAGAGATCGGAGTAAAGGATTCTAAAAAACTCAAACATTCTAGACGGCTTGAACTGGGAAAAGAAATAAGAGAGATTTCTAAAGTGTCGATACTTAAGATCAGTGCGTTGGAACTAAATAAGCTAATGGTTCAAAAGAATCTGAATCAAATTCTCAAGGAGGGCTACGCACAAGTTATTTTAAAGTTACAACCCAAGATCGTCTACGTTGATTGCCCAGATGTGGTCTCGGATAGATTCGGAAAAAACTTAGAGAGTATGACTGGGGTAAGTGTGGTGTCTGAACACAAGGCAGATGAAAAATTTCCCATTGTAGCGGCAGCTTCAATTATCGCTAAAATTGAGCGAGATAAAGAAATTGAGGAACTTAAAAGAAAATACGGTGATTTTGGAAGCGGTTATGCAAGTGATCCAAAAACGAGGAGTTATTTAAATAGGATTATTAGGGAAGGTAAGATCCCTCCATTTGTTAGGAAAAAGTGGAAAACGCTATCTAAATTAATGCAAAGAAGGTTATCGGAATTTAAGTAAAACATTATAAACCCATCTGTAATTATGCTTCTAGGCTCCGGTGGTGTAGCCCGGCCAATCATTCCGGCCTTTCGAGCCGGCGACCCGGGTTCAAATCCCGGCCGGAGCATATTTCCTTTTGGTTAAATTCTTTTTTTAGTTAGCCGATGGGTTCGGTTGGTAAATAAGTTTTGAAAGG
>CAZPML010000074.1:0-7836 GCA_964587675.1 uncultured archaeon | reverse complement strand
ACGGGTAGTTCACCGTTTTGCTGATGGGTAAAAATCCTAAAGTATTTAGGTGTACATTAATATTAAAAGAAAGGGGTGATTGAAATTCTAATCGAGGTTAGGTTTCACGGAAGAGGTGGTCAAGGAGTTGTTACAGCTGCTGACATTTTAGCAGTTGCTGCTTTCAAGGAAGGTTACCATACGCTCTCCTTTCCAACATTTGGCGCGGAAAAAAGGGGTACCCCCGTTGCTTCATTCCTTAGAATTTCCGACGAACCGATAGTGGTGAGAGATGAGATCTACAATCCAGATTACGTTGTAGTACTAGATCCAACTGTAATGGAATCTGTAAACGTAGTAGCAGGTATTAAGGAAGGTGGGATCATAATATTCAACCACCCGAAAAGCGCAGACGAGCTGGAAAAGGAGATTAAAGCTGATGAATTAAACGTGAAAGTCGTGAGCATGAATGCAACGAAGTTAGCTATGGAAGTTCTTGGAAGGCCAATTACGAATACAATTATGGTAGGCGCCTTCGCTGGAGCTAGTAGGGTCATAACTTTAGAAACCCTCATCGATACAATATACGAGTGGTTCTCAGGTGACATAGCCAGGAAAAACGCAAAGCTGGTTGAAGACGCTTATCGATACATGATGGAGGTAATACAGTGAAGATCAGATTAAACATTGGTGGTGTGTCCCCCCCACTCCAGTCGGAAGAAATTAAGACTGGAGACTGGGGAACTCAATATCCGGTGGTTGATAAAGAGAAATGCACAGCTTGCAGAATTTGCCAACAATACTGTCCAGATCTCTGCATAGAAGTTAAGGAATTTGGTGAGGAGAAGTATGCTGTTGTCGATTACAATTACTGCAAGGGATGTGGTATATGCTCATCCGTATGTCCATCGGAGGCAATAACAATGGAGATCAAAGAGATATTCAAAGTTTGAGGTGGTGATGGCATGAAAAAAGTCGTTCGAGGTTTTTATTCCGTCGCATATGCTGTCAAGCTTTGCAAACCGCAGGTAATCTGTGCGTATCCAATTACTCCACAAACAGAAATTGTGGAGAACCTAGCAAGTATGCATGCTAATGGAGAGCTAGAAGGGTGCGAATACATCACAGCGGAATCTGAATTTGGCGCAGCAAGTATACTAGTAGGTGCATCCGCAGCAGGAGCTAGAGTTTTCACGGCGACCTGTAGCCAAGGTCTAATTTTGATGAGCGAAGTGCTCTTCAATGCAGCGGGAATGAGGCTCCCAATAGTCCTAGTTAACACAAACCGTTCTCTATCGGCACCGCTTAGCATTTGGAACGACCATCAAGACAGCATGGCATTGAGAGATGCAGGAATCATTCAACTTTACGTCGAGAACAATCAAGAGGTTCACGACGCTATTCCGCAAGCTTACAAGATCGCTGAAAATAGGAGGGTCCTTTTACCTTTCATGATTTGCATGGATGGATACAAACTAACTCACGCTTATGAACCAATTGATTTACTTGAGCAAGAGTTGGTCGACAACTTCCTTCCACCCTACAAACCCATTGCGTATCTGACGACTAAAAATCCGATGGCATTCGGATGTTATGCTCCTCCACATATCTACATGGAGTTTAGGGTTGCAATGCAAGAGGCTATGGATAGAGCTAGAAAAATAATGCTCGACGTATTCAAGGAATGGGGTGAGATAACAGGAAGAGATTGGGGTGGGCACATTTCAGTTGACTTTCCAGATTCAAAAGTTATGGTACTTGCCATGGGCTCAGTAGTTGGATTGGTGAGGAAAGTCGTACATGATCTCAAAAAAGAGGGATTGGATGTCGGATTTGTAAAAGTTAGAACGTTTAGACCGTTCCCAATTGAGGATCTCAGAAATGCAATAAAGGACTGTGATAAGGTTGTGGTTTTGGATAGATCTGTAAGCTTTGGTTACGAGGGGCCACTTTCAATAGAGACAAAATCGATTCTGTACAAATACTCGAGTGCCGACGTCTATCCATTTGTTATAGGACTTGGCGGGAGGGACATCCCAAAAGATTTCGTTGAAAAACTAATTAGGGACGTAATTGAAGGTAGGGAGAGACCGCAATTCGCATTTAAAGGTTATAGAGAATTTGAGGAGGTAATACCGTGAGATTTTTTGGGAGGGGTCATGGAGCCTGTCCCGGGTGCGGGCTTCCAATCGCCGTAAAAAATGTATTAGAGGCCCTTAACGGTAAATGCTTTATCGTAAATCCAACCGGTTGTCTGGAAATTATTAGTTCCCAGTACGGGAAGAATGCATGGGGTGTTCCCTATATTCATTCCCTATTCGAGAACGCCGCAGCAGTTGCAGCGGGGATTGAGGCTGCATTGAGGGCAATGGGTAGAAAAGATGAGGGACATGTTGTAGTTTTCGCAGGTGATGGGGCTACTGCCGACATTGGTGTTGGACCTCTCAGCGGTGTTTTTGATAGAAATCACGATATTATATACATATGTCTAGATAACGAGGCTTATCAAAATACGGGCCACCAACAAAGCGCACTCACTCCCACAGGAGAATCGACCACTACAACACCGGCCGGAAAAATACTTCCAGGAAAGACTGGAAGGAAGAAAGATATGGTCGCTATAGCGGTTGCCCATGGCATACCCTATGCTGCTACATCTTCGGTTGCCTTTCCTGCAGACATAAGGAGAAAAGTGAAGAAAGCTGCAAATTTTGAGGGTGCGAAGTACATCCAAATCCATTCGCCGTGCGTAACTGGCTGGGGAATTGACAGCAGAGATTCAATTAAAGTCGCAAGATTGGCTGTTGAGACCGCATTATACCCAATCGTCGAATATGAAAATGGAGAGCTCGTCTCTGTGAGGAAAATTAAGGATAGAAAACCGGTCACCGAGTATTTAAAGCTTCAAAGAAGATTCAGACATCTATTTAAGCATCCAAAGGGCCAAGAGATGATAGAGACTATCCAGAAAATCGCAGATGAAAACGCTGAGAAATATGGTCTAGATATCAAATAACCGCATCCTCAATTTCTTTTCTCTTTTTCTCTTTATATTCCAAAATTTTTCTCCTCACTTCCCCATCGATAAGAGCAAATATCTTTGCTGCAGCCAAAGCAGCATTTTCAGGATTCAAAACAAGCATTGGGGCTACATCAGATGGCATCCGGATTGTAGAGAACAAATCGTAAATAAGATTCGTTGGGGGCGGACATGCTACAACTGGTTTGGAGGAATTAGCATCAACGAAACCACTTAGAGCATCGCTTCTACCGGCAACTGTGATGAAAACAACTTCCTCATTTTCATACTCTCTGAGTATTTTTAGAACTTTCAATGGCGTTTTGTGTGCAGATGCAATCTTAATTTCGCTATCTATTCCGAATTCTTTTAGTTTTTTGGCAATCTTTATCGAATGGTCTAAATCTTTCTTTGAACCCATGATGATTACGGCCTTCATATTCCTCCTAAGTTCAAATTTTTAAGTCTTTATTCACAAAGGATTAATTGTGAAGCAAATGACATCATTCGATATCAAAGCTTGCATAGAAGAACTCCAATTTCTAATTAACGGGAGAGTCGACAAAATCTACCACTATCCACCGGATGAGATAAGAATTAAGATTTACGCAGGAGAGAGATACGATCTAGTTATAGAGGCGGGAAAGAGGATACACCTTACCCAATTCCCAAAAGAGAGTCCGAGATTTCCATCCCCGTTTGCAATGTTGCTAAGAAAACACTTGGAGGGATCGAGAATTAAGGGCATAAAACAACATAACTTTGACAGAATCGTTCTCTTGGATTTTGAAAGGAGAGATGAAAAAAAGACATTGGTTGTAGAATTATTTTCTAGGGGCAATATAATACTTACCGAAGGAGACAGGATAGTTATGCCTTTAAAGCAAAAGAATCTTAGAGTGGGAGATAAATACAAATTCCCAACTCCAATCAATTTTGAACTTGATTTTAAATCCAACGAAGAAATAGTGAGGTACCTAGCAAAATCAGGGTTCGGAGGTCTTTATGCCGAAGAAATATGCCAGAGAGCTTTTATTAATAAGAGAAAAGTGACCAAAGAACTCAGCAATGAAGAACTCAAGAGGATAAGACTTACAATAAGGGATCTCGTGAACTTTAAAAAAAATCCACAAATTATTATTAATGGAGATAAATATATAGATGTTGTACCAATGGATTTACGAAATTACCTCAAATTCAATAAGAAGTATTTCAAGACTTTTAACGAGGCTTTGGATGTGTTTTACTCTAAATTTACAAGTGAGGAAGAATTTGACAAAGCAAAGGATAAGGAACTAAAAAAACTGAAAAAAAGACTTGAAATCCAAAAAAAGGCAAAAGAACAATACGAATTGGAAGAGAGAAAATTCAGGAGAATTGCAGAAATTATTTACGAAAATTATCGGGTTGTAGACCGAATTATTGAGAGCTTCAGGCAAATTAGAGAGAGATCGCTATGGCCTGAAGTTTCAAAAGAAATTGCAAAGGATGAGGGATGGATAATAAAGAGAGTGCGCCCAGAAAAAAACAGTGTTGTGGTCTCGATCTCTGGATTGGAGTTTGAACTGGATGTGACAAGAACAATCCACGAAAACGTTGAGAGATACTATAACCTCTCAAAAAAAGCTAAGGAGAAGGCAATTGGCGTTGAAAAGGCTATAGAAAATACATTAAATGAAATAAAAAGTGTAGAAGAGAAAATTGAGAGGAGGTATGCTTCAAAAATAAGAGTGAGGAGAAGGAAAGAGTGGTATGAGAATTACAGGTGGTTCATTACGAGTGATGGCTTCCTCGTGATTGGTGGAAGATCTGCAAAGATGAATGAAGAAATAGTATCTAAACACCTCGAAAATAAAGATCTCTTCTTCCATACGCAATCTCCTGGAGCACCAGTGGTAATACTAAAAAACGGTACTAATGCACCTAAATCTAGTATTAGAGAAGCCGCGATCTTTGCTGCGTCCTATTCATCACTCTGGAAAGAAGGAAAATACTCGGGAGATGTTTACTACGTATACCCAAATCAGGTCTCAAAAGCTGCAAAACACGGGGAGTATCTACCAAGAGGTGGATTTTACATTACGGGAAAAAGAAATTACATTTCAGTCGAATTGAATTGTGCAATTGGAGTTGAATTGAGCAAACTTAGGGTCATTGGAGGGCCTACAGACGCTATTAAGAGATACGCCGACTACTACATTGAGATAGAGATTGGAGATAGGGATCCAAATGAATTAAGCGTTGAAATATCAAAGCGACTAGCGGGAATGGCAGGAGATGAAGAACATATAGTTCGAGCGATTGCAACACCAGATGAAGTTGCCAAATTTTTACCTCCCGGCAGGTCGAAAATAAAGCTATGATATACGACTTTCCATCGACGAAATTCTCAATAAAGCTAGCAAAAAAATATGGCTACGATGAATTTATAGTACGAAGATGGCTCAATTTTTTCAAAGATGATGCAATAAAAATTATTGAAAAATTTGAGAGGGGAATACCCAGATATCTGAGGATAAATACGATCAAAATTAGCGAGGACCTGCTAGTTCATCGACTAGAGAAGAGGGGATTCAAATTGGAGAAAACAGAAGTCGAATACTGTTACAAAATTCTGCGTGAACCATACTCAGCTGGTGCGACCCCAGAATTTTTGCTTGGATATTATTATCTAATGGATAAAAGTTCCTGTATCCCTCCCCTAGTCTTAGATCCAAAGCCTGGAGAGATAGTTGTCGATTTGGCCGCATCTCCTGGTGGTAAGACGACCTTTATCTCGATGCTTATGGAAAATAAAGGTGTCGTTGTAGCGGTAGAACCGCAGGTAGATAGAATTAATGCACTAATCGACAATATCCATAGAATGGGTGTAATAAACGTGGTTGTGATGAAGATGGACGGAAGAGACTTGCCAAAAATTAATATTAAACCAGATAAGGTTCTACTTGACGCTCCATGTACAGGAGAAGGAATTATACACAAAGATCCAAGTAGAAAAACTGATAGAGGTTCATCAGATATTGAATTTTGTGCAAAGCTACAAAAACAACTGATAATAAGCGCATTCGATTCCCTTAAAAGTGGGGGAGAGCTCGTTTATTGTACGTGTTCAATGACGCCCGAAGAGAACGAACTCGTTGTCGATTATCTCATTCAGAATAGAGACTGTAAACTCTTAGATATTAAATTTGGTGTTGAACCATTAATACTCCCCGAATTGCAAAATCCTAAAGAAGTAAAAAAAGCTAGAAGGATTTTTCCCCACATACACGAATCTTCAGGTTTTTTCATTGCTAAAATTAAAAAAATCTAGACCGAAACTGATATATCTTTCCTAAGAGTCAATTACATAGCGGTCGTAGTCTAGCCTGGCAGGACACGGGCCTCCCGAGCCCGTTGCCCGGGTTCGAATCCCGGCGGCCGCATCGTCTTGGGCCATAATAGGCCCATACACACCCGAACTTTGCGGATAGGAATGAAAAGGTTTCGCAATTCGATTAGTATGGATGAAAACACTGAAAGAGACAAGGGTTCTGTAGCATCTTAAATAAGAAGACCGGTCATCTTACTTAAAACGTTATTAAAATGTCTAAAATAGATTTACATTGGCCATTTTCTCTTAACCCTAACAGCTACACCTTTTTCACTCTCAACCATTTCCTTACCGCTCATAACAGCTAACCCAACACCCATAATCGTACTTGAGTAAAAAATAACGAGGTCATTTGGTCTTATTTTCTCGTCAGCGTTGATAACCCCAGAAGCAAAGATTTTATTTTTAGGTTCAAATTCTCCAATCTGAACCCAGTACAACCTATTAGACAATAACTCACGTGCTGCAATTTCATATACGTCAAGCATTCCGTAGCGTAAATCGGATCTAGCTACCCTCCCACCATTAAACAAATCCAAGTTTGGATACTTTCCCCTAACTTGACCTTCGAATTCGATCCCAAACTGATACCTTGACATATGCTTAAACATTTCTTCATACAAATCGTAACGTTCGTAGCCTTCAATTTCTTTCTTAAGTTTATTTAAAGAACTATCACTCAGAATACCATCTTCACAAGTGAATACAACTTCATAGTCCCTTAATCCAAATTCGATTACTTTTCTGTATCCACCACTCACGTGGGCTACGACCTTTTCAAAATCACCCTTCTCGACAAACTTTCTTAGCCACTTTGAAACGAATCTTATCTCCTCTTCCGTCCAATCTCCAGTTACAGGTGTATCATAGTTGATTGCAGGATATAAAAGCTCAAATTCTCTTGGAACAACTAGAGGTGACGAAACTATTATCTCGTTTACATTTATCCAAACGCGACTTCTTATAATTCTATGAGTCCTGGATGTAAGGTACGGTTTTTTAGCGGTACAAGGCAAAATTAGTAGTAATCTGGTTTTAGGTTCATAAACCTCCAAAGTTCTTCTCAAGAAATATTTCACTTCAAATCTGCTAAAACTCTCAATAGCAGAGAAAATACATTTAGATTTCTTAAAGCGTTGGAAGTAAGAACATTCCCCCTTATCTAGCAGCCTCAAAGTTGATGTTAGAATTGGTTGGAATTTAATCTTCGATTCAACGTAATTCCTCAACTCCTCTCTCTCGATTAATCTTTTACACTTTTCGATTTCCAGAAGGAGCATCTCCGTATTGTGTCTTGCTACAACTTCGAACAGTTCATTCTCGGTGAAATCTTTGGTAGATGAATTTCTACAATATTTACAAGAGCAGGGTAACTTTTCCAACTCTCCGACATCTAGTTCCAATTCACCGAGGAAATAAATTCCATCGTAGGCTTTTTTTATTGCTAAAATATTGTCGACGATGT
>CAZPML010000073.1:6227-7867 GCA_964587675.1 uncultured archaeon | reverse complement strand
GCAACATCTAAAGCCAGATCGCCGTGCGGATCAATAACAACGCAGCACGCACCGCTCTCAAATGCCTGCACTGCCTGATTTGCCAGAAGAGTGCTCTTTCCAGTGCCTGTTGCGCCTATGACATACTCATGCTGCATCAGCTCATTTACTGGTATCTCCAATCCCTTCCTTTTTGCAAGACCTAGAATCAAGGAGATCACCAGGAAGATGAGCGATGGCAGCAAGCTCTTCAGCAGTAACCCTGAAGCTGTCACTTGGCAGGAATTTCTGCTCGATCATGCTTCTTAGCAGTGCGCATGAATTCGGTATCCTTGAAAGCACCGGCACAAGTGGCGCCGGGGACCAACCAAAGATAACGCGCCCAGAGCCTCATTCCCCATACACAGCAAAATGCAAAATTTCAAATTAATTTAATGAAAAACTTATATTTTAAATTTTTACTCTTATTTTGCTTGCTTGAAGTATACAATTTTCTCTTTTTGCTTGAAGCAAATTTCAAATTTATCAAATACACCTTCCCTTCCGAGCAGATATGGAACATCTTCAATCAATGCGATTGCAACCTTAGCAATGAAAGCAACATCACCTATCTTCATCTTTACATCCTTTATTATAACTGGAACTTTTGCATCTCCAATTCCCCTTATTTCTTTAATTTCTTCTTCCTCCATCTTAATCTCAAGAACCTTAATGAAGGATGCTGGCAGTAAGGTTACATCGGCTCCAGAATCAACATAAGCTATTATCGGAATCCATCCAAGTTTCGTTACTATCTCAAACTTAGCAACAGGTCTGTAAATTTCTCCAAATAATTTTGACTTTTCTTTCTGATACGGAAATTCTATTTGTTCACCAGAATCAGAGTTCCTTCTCTTGGAACAAATGCCAAAACGGGATTCTTGTCAGGATATTTTTCTTTTGCTTTCTTGTAAACCTCTATTGCATTATCTCCAGAAGTAACAACCTTATCCTCAATTATCGCTACATGCTTCCCTCTGTACTTCTTCAGCTCTTCAGGAAATGATGCAAAGTAATTCAGTTCTTTTTCCATTCTCTTCACCAAATCTTATAAAGTATTCCAAAACTTATAAGCGTTACCCATTGGAAGACTTTCTCATAATAGCTAGCGAAATTGCTGTATGCAGGATGGATGGTTCTGACACTTGGAATTATTTTTCTGGTGTGATCAGCCAAATCACGAAGGAGAGGGCATGCAGAAAAGACTGGCGGGAAGCTCTTGTTGAGAGTAGCATGTATGCTTTCGTTCGCCATCCCGAATTCTTGGGAACATACTGATTATTTTCGCGCTGGTTATTATTTCACAGCACTGGATCAGCTTGATTGGTTTATAATTTAAATATAAAATTTAATTTATAACTCTATACCAGCTTTAATTAATGCTCTTTTTATTTTCTCAATTTCCTCTTCAAGTTTTTCAAACCTCCTTTCAAGCAGTTCATTTGTTTTGTCAAGCTTTGATGAAATTTCTCTTACCTCCTTTTTTAACTCTTCCCTTGTGGCTCTAATTTCGTTTATTGTTTCATCCTGCTTTTTAAGCATGAGGTCCTGCTTCTCGATCATCGTGTCCTGCTTTTTAAGCATGAGGTCCTGCTTCTCGATCATCGTGTCCTGCTTTTTAA
>CAZPML010000073.1:0-6127 GCA_964587675.1 uncultured archaeon | reverse complement strand
GCATGAGGTCCTGCTTCTCGATCATCCGCAAGCCCACTTCAACTATTTTCGAGAGTTGAGTTGTATTGAAACTCGCTCTAAATTTTTCAATGTCTCTAATCGGGCCTTCAAATTCTTCGACTTTGATTTCTTCGACCACAGCTTTTTCAGGCTTATTTGTTTTAACGAATTCAACGAACTTTTCGAGTTGTTCGGTAGCACCATCAACCAAAACCACTAAAGCCTCCTTACCACCTATTTTGATGTTTCTTGAATCAAAACGAGGAATGAGTAGATAATCGGCTTCTTCAAGTAAAAACAGCCTATACCCAACGTTATGAACTTTTCCAAGGATCGTTATCTTTAAGGCCATCAAATCACCTTGAAATTTTGTTGTGCCTTTTCCCAATATAATCTTTTTTCAGCGATTGCAAGTTGTAAACGGAGTTAGTTAATATTTCCAATAAGGATTTTTAAAATGAGAGGGTCGATTAAAGAATTAGGTGAGACTATGGATCAAAAAATCTCAAAGATAGCAGAAGAGATGTCGGCTATAGTTGGAGAAGAATTCGTATCAACTAGTATTTTCGAGAGAGTAAAAAATGCACTTGATCCCTTCCCATACGATGTGACGAGGGATAAAATACCATATTGCGTAGTTTTACCAAAGAATAAGGAGGAGATTTCAGAGATCCTAAAATTTGCAAATAAATTCAAGATCCCTGTTTTTGTAAGAGGATCGGGAACAATTTTAACAGGAGCATCGAGACCTCATAAGCCAGGAATTATCATAAATACGCGTAGATTAAATCAATTCTGGATCTACGAGGATTACGGATTCTTCGAGGCCGAAGCCGGTGTGAGATGTGGAGATATTGCATCGGTACTTTCCGAGCATGGATACTTTTTACCTATGTGGCCAGGGAGCAGAGTTATTGCCAGTATTGGAGGTTTAGCTTCGAACAACACAAGCGGCCATGTAATTGACGCCTGTATCGGAAAGTCTGCAGATTACATCTTGGGATTAGAGGTCGTTCTCCCAACGGGTGAAATTCTCGAAACAGGAACAAAAGGGCTAAGAAAACCTGCAGGTACAGACCTTACTAAATTCTTTGTTGGTGGAGACGGATTATTTGGGATAATTACGAAGATCAGAATGCGCTTAGTTCCCGCTAAAAAAACTGCATATGGGATAGCAGTTTTCGATGACTTAGAAAATCTTGCTAAAGGGGTTCAAAGGATGTACTGGGAAAAACGCCCTCCACCATTATTCATGGAGTTTATGGCCCAGGATGTGGCTGAAATAGGATTTAAAGTCAAGGGGATGGATCCGCCAAATGGACATATAATATTCTTCGTTGGCATAGGCGATGATGAATTAGAGGCCCAGAGAAAAATGGAGAAAGTCATGGAAGGTTTTAACAAAGAGAATCCAATTGAAGCTAGACCGATTACAGATTTAGATGAGTGGTTGAAATTGTGGAGTGCCCGCGAAGTGATAGCCTCTTATTTGATGAGTGAAACTGGTGGAAGACTGATAGCTGCTGAAGTTGTATCAAACCTTGCCCAGCTCGTAGACTGTGTAAAAGATGCTGAGAGATTTAATCAAGGACTACCTATCCTGAGTGAGCTTCACAACTACCTATTTGGCCACATCGGGGCTTTAACGATGCATCCAACTTTCTTAATCCCACCGGATTGGCCCGAAGATAAACGGATCCAAGCTGTTGATGAGTTATTCAAAAAAGAGGCGGAATTAAACCTAAAGTATCAAACTTGTGGTGGGGAATGGGGGCAATTTGCGAAGAGAACAAACTTCTTCATTCAAAGATACGGTAACACCGCATACGATCTCGTAAAAAGGTTAAAATCCGTATTTGATCCAAACAACATTCTCAATCCTGGGATATTGGAAGGTATGAGGTGATAGGAATGGAGGACTATGAAACTATTCTTATTGGAAAAATTGAGGAACTCATTTCTAAATGTTGGAATTGTAATTTCTGCTTCTCTACTTGTCCAATTAATCAGTCAATGAGGGGTTTCATGACGAATGGCCCATCAGGGATTACTCAATCTATATACTACGCTATAAAGTGGAACTTATTCGATGATAAAGTAGCGAACAATGAATTACTAAATATACTTTACTCATGTACTACATGTAACAGTTGCGTTATCACTTGCAAGGAAATGAGTGCTGGAGTGTCAATCTTAGATATAATAGAGAGTGGTAGAAAACTTCTTGTAGAAAAGATGATAGGACCTCCAACTACTCAAAAAAAGGTTTTAGAGTCGCTAGCTAAGTTCGGTAATCCATATTCCCAGCACCCCACAAAAAGAAGGCAATGGTTAAAAGATGAGAAAGTAAAATTTTTACCAGAAGATTCAGCTGAAGTTCTCCTTTTTATTGGTTGTACACCTTCATTCGATCCAGATTTGCACAATATGGCAAGAGCTGTATTCAATCTCCTAAAAGTTGCAAATGTTGACTTTGGTATACTCAAAAATGAGGTATGTTGCGGACATCCCGCGCTTAAGATAGGTGACGAATTTCTATTTTATGAGCTAAGAAGTAAAAATATAGACCAAATAGCTGAAAGCGGTGCAAAAAAGATAGTTACCATTTCACCACATTGTTTCAATACATTCACCAAGTACTACCAAAATGACTTGCAGATTGAAATCCTACACTACACACAATTCCTATTCGAACTATTGCAATCGCAAAAAATTGAATTAAGTAAGGCTTTAACGGCAAAAATCACTTATCACGATCCTTGCTATCTTAGTAAACACAGTGAGATATGGGATGAACCGAGAAAAATCATTCAACACATACCAAACGTTAAGTATCAAGAAATGCCACGTAATCGGAAAAATAGCTTTTGCTGTGGCGGAGGCGGGGGTAGAATGTGGTTAGAAGTTGAGGAAGAGGAAAAAATGGAGAAATTAAGAGTTAGAGAGGCGAAAATGATTGGAGCCGATATAATTGCAGTTGCTTGTCCATGGTGCTATACAATGCTTAAAACTGCTATCCAAGAGGAAAAAACAAACATCGAAATTAAAGACATTGCAGAATTAATTTTAAATTTAGTGTTTTAAATATTCAATCTTATGAATTTATTTAAAATATTTAAAAATTAGAAATATTTACTATATTACCATTCAAAGGAGTAATAACCCAACGCTACATCCAATCTGCCGCGTTGAGGTCCTCCAAGCCATAATTGCAACATCTTTACATCTCTCAAGTATTTTTCAACAAGCCCATCGAAGGAGTATCCATACGCCCCCATGAGTTCCATTGCCTTGTTCGTGACCCATACCGCCACGTCACAAGCATAAACTTTTGCAGCCGATGCCCTCGCCATTCTGGCTGGTGACCAACCTTTACCATAAATACGGGGCCTATCACTCATCCATGCTACCTGTAAATAATAAGCTCTTGCTGTTTCAATTGCAATTGCCATGTCAGCCAATATACTTGCGTGCAAAGAGTGTTCTCTCACAGATTTTCCAGCAATTTCTCTGTTCTTTGTATATTCCAACACAATTTCAAAGACGGCTTGTGCAACGCCCACAGCCATGGCCGCTGTTCCCATGCGACCGCCACTCACAATTGAATGCAAAATCTTTGCGTCCTCTCCAGGCCCCGCAACCCTGTATTCTTTCGGTACTCTGACATTATCATAAAATATTTCCGCATTTATGTCCGTCCAACACAACCCCATTTTTTCAATGGGCTTTCCAAACGATAAACCGTCAGCGTCTGGAGGGACGTAGATTATCGCTATTCCCTCATCACCCTTGCTAGGATCAGTCGTACAAACTGTGCAATAGCAAATGTCCGCAACACCCGCTCCACTTGGCCAGATCTTTTGTCCATTTATAACCCACTCATCTCCATCCAATTTAGCTCTTGTCCTGATAGTTCTTCCATGTAAGGTTGGATCTTCAATATTAGTACCTCCTTGAGGCTCAGTTATAGCCATACAAGCTGTGTGGGGTTTATCATCGCATATCTTCCTCCCAAAAGTTTCTAGAAGGTCCATCCTCTTAGCTATTAATGCAGGGCCCATTACCCACGGAAGTATAGCTAGATGCGTTGCTAATCCTGCATCACCCCTCGCTATTTCCTCCCATAGCATGCACATAGTTACCGTAGATTTCAAACCCAAACCTCCTATTTCCTCTGGCATGAAGGCTTTCTGAATTCCCAAGTCCACAAGACCTTTGTGTAACTTCTCAAAGGTTTTACGAGCTAATTTTTCATCTCTATGCCATCCTCCCTCCAAATCCTTTCTTCTAGGCATTATCTCATTCTCCACAAATTCGTGAACAGCGCTAACAATTTCCCAGTCTTCCTGAGTTGCTATTGCTCCTACAAACCTCTTTTTTATGTCAAACATTTCGCGCGCCCTATCCAAATTCATATGACTTTTTCCAAATGTAAATATAAAAATCCTATTCAAATCGGCTCTCTTATTAATTGAGAAATTCTCCTCTAACCAGAATATTAGACCAAACTTATTGATGCTAAACTTGCATTAGTGCATGCATCATTTCGCTTTACAGAGATTTGAAGAAATTGAGAATACTCAAGTGAATGGGGAAATAATATGGTTATCCCACAAATATAAATTATGTGGGCTAAAGTTGACGATGGAGGAAGACTGTATCTTCCGAGGCCAATAAGGGAAAAGATTGGTAGAGAAGTTTTCATTGTCGAGATGAGAGACGGAGTCATGCTTATACCCAAACCACTCGATCAGTGAAGGAGCTTGAGAAGATAGGCAGAGAACTTCCCGACAAGTCGATTAAGGAGTTCAAGAAGGAAATTGAGGAGGCCGCAACAGAGGAGATTGAATGATATATGCCGATACGGACTTCTTCCTCGCTCTGCTGAAAAAGCAGGACTAGCTGAAGGAGAGGGCTAAAAGAGCTTTGAACGACTGGAACGGAGCGCCAAACATTATGTGGAGGAGAAAAGGAGACTTGAGCAGTTTTTAAATATAACCAATTTAATAATTTCTTTTGAATCCATTAAGACCTATATTAAGGAAATAAGCCGATACGCGAAGAGGAGAGATTACGCCAATTCGGTGTGCAGATTCTTGGAGTTCATTGCGAAGAAAAAGTGCTGCAATGTACGGCCATTTATTGGACTACTGAAAGAAGTAAAACCGCCAGAGAAAGAGAGGAAGCTTTTTGCGGACGATGAAGATGACGTCTATTTGCTAACGCTGGAAGAAATTCAGGGTTCCATTAAAGTAATTGTTGGCTCTTGCAAACCTATTACGGCTCTCAGGGCCATAACTCTGATCGCATTCATAGCAACTACTGGTGTTAGACCAGAGGAAGCTTGCGCTAAAAAGGTTAGTGGAATCTATACGCCTGGAATTCAGAAAACTATGTTCGATTTGGATAAGGACTACATAATTCTTCCAACAGAGCTGAGCAAAACTGGCTACCAATTCATTCCGATTTAAAGCCTCTCTTAATCAAATTGCTTAAAGCTTGGCCAAAAGAGTATCTTTGGAACTACGATACTTTACAGAAAATTATCAAACAGACGCCTATTAAGCAGATGAAACGGCTTAGAAAATTCTTTGTTAAGTACTCCGCTAATATCGGCCTTCCAGAACTGTACCGTATAGCCATAGCAGGCCATGATGAAGAGGAAATTGTCAAGCTGAAGGTCACTCCTGAGTTCTATAGCAAATTTACACCGCAAGAAATAGTGAATACTTACATGGAGCATTGGGGGAAGGTTAGAATTGTTCCATCTGAAGTTAGATTCATGAGGCGATTCTGATGATTCTGCTTATTTATGGGAGAGTAGCGCTTAGGGGGTTTTCTGCATTTTAGGGGTTTGGCTGAGAGTAGGTAACTACTCGTTATTGGTGGCAACGTCCGCCAACAATGCCTCCGTTTTATATTATTCCTAGAGCCTCTTTAAGTGGTATTCTATTTCTACGTATTGGCTATGAGGCCAACGCTTGATGAGGCTTTGACAGCTGTGTTTGGTAAGGAAGCTCCTAAAATCGCTGAGGAGGAGAGTGTTCAGGATCTTGTGAGGCAATTGGTTGAACTCTACAGCAGGGCGAATCCTCTTTAAACTTCAAAAACTCTTTTGGATCTCCAG
>CAZPML010000072.1:0-7951 GCA_964587675.1 uncultured archaeon | reverse complement strand
AGAGGCAAGGTTAGGTGTTGCATTCAAGCTTTTTGATGAGGTGGTTGGGGAATGAGAGGTAGGGTTTATAAAGTCAAAGATTTCAGGACTACACACATCAAATTGTGGACTGAAATATTTATAGTTGTTATACTGTACCTAGCTGTACTTACAACAGGCAACTACCATTTTAACCCAGTATTAAGCTTATTCGGGTATCATTACTACGAAGTAACGGTAGAGTTAAGCGAAAGAACGATCGTATTCATGCACGTATGTTCTAATGACAAAGTTATAAGGAGTGTAAAGAAGTTAGAAGTATTATCCAAGTCTCGGATTATATGTTGATGGAGGTGTAGAGATGAATGACTCAAAGGAAGCAATGAATGTCTTCGCATACATATATGGCGAAACGACTACGATAAAGGGAGTACCATTAAGCCAACCCCTCCAAAAGGAACTGGCAGCGATGTTTGAAGAGTTAATGGAAAGTTACATACCAGAGAACAGCGATCTAATTCTCGATTTTAAAAATAACATAAATTACCGTTTTTAATTCTGTCAATCAGTTTTTGGATTTTAAGTGACCAATCCACGACTGGCGTTCTACACAATGTAAATTTGTAAGAGACTTAAACCTTTAGGGTAAATGTTCGGCCGGAGCACCATGTTCTGATCTCTCTTATCAAAATAAGTTCTCTGAAGTACTCGAACAACTTTAATTCCAGAAAAGCTGTAGGATTCGAATTCGGCGGCTTTTATGTTAACAAATCATCTAATGATTTGATTAATATTCATCATAATTTTTATATATTAGAAGTTTAACTAAGGGAAGTATGACAAGTATTATGAAAGGTAAATTTGTAATTGACGAGTTGATAACGGAGGACGACAGACTATATCAGAGCATGATGAGAGAATTTGTTGAAAGTCAAGTGTTTTCCTGTGAGGAAAAAATTTGATGAAGAATGGAGAGAACCAAAAATTGGTCATCAGATACTAGAGAAACTGCTTATTGAATTGGGTTTCCAAAAAGCAGTTCTTCCAGTTGAATACGGTGGAGCAGGTTTGAATTCAATTGTAACTTTATTTCTGGCTCTTATGGAATTGGCAAGGGGAGATATAGGTCTAGCAGTATCACTAGGATGTGTATTTTGGCCTCAATTTCCGTTAATATACGGATCCAAAAATGAACATATTTTGGAGTGGCTATCGAGCTTGTTTTCCGATAACAAACCTCATCTAGGTTGTTTCGCAATAACAGAACCACAAGGTGGGTCTGACATTGAAAATCCAAGAATGGAGGGAAGAACTATTCGTACGATTGCAACTCTTGATAAAGACGAGTGGGTCATCAATGGTGTGAAGCAATGGCCTAGTAATAGCAAAGCGGATTTTTATTTAACAGTATGCACCACTAATCCCAAGTTGGGAAAAGAAGGAATTGCATTAATTATGGTTCCAGGAGATTCGGAGGGTATAACAGTTACCGAACCGTTCCACAAGACTGGAGTTTCCGCCGATTATAATGCAACGATATATTTTAAGGACGTGAGAGTTCCCAAGGAATTTCGTTTAGCAGGACCTGGTAAGGATGCGGATGCACTTCAGTTGAATTTGATATTAGGGGGTTTGGGGTCTGCAGTTATGTCAATAGGAGCTGCTCAGAATGCGTTTGAGATCGTGACTGAGTATACGAGTCAGAGAATAGTGGCAGGTAAGCCGCTAAAGGAACATTCAATTGTAGCAGGAATCTTGGCTGATATGGCAATAAAAATAGAATTGGCTAGAACTTATACGATGAACATTGCGTATATGTTTGATCATTCGGATACGAAGTGGTCTGATGAATTATTGGCGAAGGCAAGAATAGCCAAAGTCTTCTCAGCTAGAATGGCGACCGAAGTAACTGGTGATGCTATGCACTTAATGGGATCAAATGGATACTCAAAAGATTTCGAGATTGAAAAACTTTGGAGGGGCGTCAAAGAAAGCCAAATTTGGCTTGGAGGTGAACTTATGAGTAAATTAGACATTGCGAGGTACTTTTGCAACCTAAAACAATTGTAAATTCATAACCACCAAATATTTTTAGTAATATACAACCAAAACATTAAACATGCTTCTCGGTATAGTTCTGTTAGCCATTTTCTTCTTAACCATTGGACTAATATTCTTTGTTTCCGGATTCTCTCTTTTGTTAACTCGAGAAACTTCACAAGAGATTTTCTTAGAGGAGATTAGCAAATTTATCAATCAAACTCTAGGTTCGGTTCCGTTGTCCCAAGCGGAGGTTTATCAACTTTACAATGTAGTTGTATATACGTCAGTATTAATTGGAGTCCTCTACTTAGCAACGGGGTTTGGATTGATTAGACAGTATGGATGGGGGAGAATACTCGCTGTCTTTTTATGCGGAATAAATGCAATATATGGCCTCCTAGTTGTATTTTTAGATCCCTTTGCAATTCTTCTTGTTCTGGTAAATGTAATAGTAATCTGGTACCTTATGAGAAGAGAAGTTAGAGAATCCTTTGGAAAGAAAAAGAGTATTGAAGAGAAGATTCTAGGAGAACAAAATAATTAAATACAGTTTTGTATTTATCAGACATGCCGACGGCCATAGGGTCAGGGGAAACACCCGGACTCATTCCGAACCCGGAAGTTAAGCCCTGACCCGTTCCGCGTTGTACTGTGCTCCGAGAGGGCACGGGAAGCGCGGAAGCTGTCGGCACCTAAATTTTCAGCCAGATGAAGATGGTAACTAAGTATCTGTAATTACAATTCCACTTCAAAGTCTTCAACGGAATATTTCAATTCTTCCCCCCTTATTTTCAATATTTCTCTTGCTAACAACCAGTAAACTAAGGCTAGTGCTTTTCTTCCTTTGTTATTGGTCGGAGTGGCGAGATCTATATCGGCTAAGGAGTTGTTGGTGTCACATAAAGCAACGACAGGAAGACCGATAATTGTGGCCTCACTTACCGCCTGTCTATCGATTGCTGGATCGTTAACAAAAACGACGTCCGGCTCTTTGTAATACTTTAGCATTGGGTTAGTTAAGGTTCCGGGTATGAACCTTCCAATAATGTAATCGCTCCCAACTGCTTTTGAGAACATTTCCACGGGTTTATGCGCATACTGTCTTGCAGCAACTAAGAGTATTTTTTGAGCTTCAAATCTTGATAAGAACTTTGAAGCAATTCTAATCCTCTCGTCCAGTTTCCTTATGTCGAGGACATAAAGACCATCTTGCCTCACCTTAAAAATGAACTCCTTCATGTCTCCGGTTTTTATCTGCGTACCAATGTGCACACCCGCAGCTAGGTAGTCGTCTGGTGGTATGAGGTATTCGTACTCTTCCCGCATCATAATTTCACCATTCTTGGTTTGTCCATAAATTCCTCAATTCTTATCACTTCATTTAACTTTGCGGTTCTCTCCCCGCCAACAACCCCCGTCTTTATTAATTTTGCGTTAAAAGCGACCGCTAAATGTGCTATTGAAGCATCTTCAGTTTCTCCGCTCCTATGGCTTACAACAACGTTGTATCCGTTTTCTTTAGCTAGCTTGACCGCTTTGTAAGTCCCAGTGACGGTACCGATCTGGTTTGGTTTTATGAGGATCGTGTTCGCCGCTCCAATTCTCACGCCTTTCTCCAACCTTTTCGTGTTTGTCACGAATAGATCATCGCCACAGATCAAACATTTCAGTTGCTTAGTTATCTCCGCAAAGCCTTCGAAGTCCTCCTCATGAAGGGGATCCTCGATGTAAAAAAGGTCGTATTTATCTGCTAGCTCTAGAATGTAGTTGATCTGTCCTTCTTTATCCAATTTTCTCTTTTTGTAGCAGTATTCTCTTCCGTTCCATAATTCGGATGCTGCGACATCGATACCCATTTTTACTTCCAAATCAACCTTGGAAATGACGCTATATAAAAGATCAAAAGCTTCTTCATCGGTCACCTTTGCGGCCCAAGCCCCCTCATCTCCCTTTGCGGCAAATATTCCTTTTTTGTCCATCTCATCTTTGAGCATTCTATGAACTTGAGAATTTGTTCTTTGGGCCTCAAAGAAGTTTTTCGCTCCTACGGGAACGATGAGATATTCCTGAATGTCCGTTGATCCGGGGGCATGCCTACCACCACCAAGCACGTTTCCCAAAGGATATGGAATCTCTTTAGAATAGATCCCCCCTAGATAGGCATAGAGGGGCAGACCAACTATTTCCGCTGCACATTTTGCTGCAGCTAAACTTGCAGATATGGCAAAATTTCCACCTATTACTTTGAAATTATCCGTACCATCGATCTCGCTAAGCGCATCATCTATCCCTTCTTGGTCGAAAACGCTCAATCCTATAAGCGCTCTTGATACCTTTTCTTCAATTTCTTGGTATTTGTAAGGGTTAACAACGACCGCCTCGTAACTACCAGTTGAGGCCCCACTCGGAGCGGCAGCCCTTGATGTAACGTCTCCTGCTGTGATTTCACATTCAACTGTCTCTTTACCTCTACTATCGAATATCAATCTGTAATGGACGTCCTCTATTATCAAGAAATCACCTCAGAACATATCATGCCTTTCCAACCAGACGAACACATCTTTCCTCCTTCTGACCGTTATTGGGATCACCCCTCTCTCAAATTCTTCCGATGCAATTTCCAGTGGATCGCCCTTCTCGGTCTCAATCAGTACTGGTGCTCCCATTGCTATCTGCAATGCCCTCGATCCGATTATTCTCGCTCTCTCAAATCTTGTATATTTGAAGGGGAACTTCAATTTAATGAACATCACCCCTCATGGGGCCGCCGAGATTTGAACTCGGGTCACGGCGTCCCGAACGCCGCAGGATAACCAAGCTACCCTACGGCCCCCTAAAACGTGCGAGTTCTTTAATTATTGATTTATGTGTTAAAAACATTCTCCTGCAGCAGTACCTCTCTATACCTAGCTCGTCTAGAGCTTGTTTTGGTGTTCTCCCCTCTTTTATCAGATCGAGGTATTTTTCGTAAAGGTGTCCAATAACCGCACCGCAAGAGAAACATCTAATGGGAAAGTCACTTGGATTTTCGTTTTTCGATTCCATTTCATCACCTATAAGAAGTCTGCCTCCTTTTTCTTGCACCCCTTCCTCCTTGGATCTTTGGAAGTTTCCTTCTAACATCGTTAACGAGGAGAGTCCTATCGTAGTCCAAGTATACCTTTCTCAATTCCTCGTTACCGCTGTATTCGAGTAATGCCCTCGCTATGGCTGTTCTAGCAGCTTCTGCCTGTCCCATGAATCCACCACCATTAACGGTAACATCGATGTCAACTCTTTTTGCAATATCTCTTGCCATTAGTAAAGGTTCCATGATCTTCATTCTTGCCATTTCTGGTTGGTGAATCTCTAGCGGTACTTTGTTAATTCTAACCCTCCCCGAACCCGGGCGTATTACTGCCCTCGCTATTGCAGTTTTTCTTTTCCCACTAGTTACGATAATCTTCATAACTAAACACCCTTAAAACCTAAGAATTTACTTATTTCTGCAAGTGTTACATAACGTTCAGATTTAGAGACTTTCTCCAATAAAGCTTCATCTATTGTCTCGAATTGCCTATTTTTGAGGAGTTCTGGGATTCCCATGAATACTCTCAATCTTTTGTAGGCCTCTCTACCCCTCTTACTTTTCCATGGCAACATTCCACGAACCGTCCTTTTAAAGATCTTCTCTGGGTGTCTTGGAAAGTAAGGACCTTTCTCTTTACTTCCTCTATCATACTTTTCCTTGTACTTCTCTAAAATCATTCGTTTATTTCCTGTAATTACGGATTTTTCTACGTTGACCACAACTATTTTCTCGCCATTAAGAAGCCTTTTAGCAATAATACTCGAGGCCCTACCAAGTATATGGTCTGAAACATCGATTACTCTGTAATCGGATCCTAGGTTAGATAGGATCCTGTCGATATTGACCGTCATTTAATCACCCAATTATCTTTATACTTTTGAACTTTGGAAAATCAAGGAGCTCGGAAAGAGAGTAGCACTCTCCTTTTGCCTCTAGTATTTTCTTCCTAGCGCTCCCTGAAAACGATAAAGCAGCTACTTTGATCGGCTTTTTTATCTCTCCACCACCTAGTACCTTACCAGGGACGATTACGAGTTCGTTTGGTGAAGCGAACTTTTCAATTTTTGATACATTTACTTCTGCATAAAGCTTTTTAGGTTTAGCGAGTTTCTCGGCGAGCGCTCTCCAAATTTTTGCATCGTCTTCTACACTTTTTTTAAGTAAATCTTCGATTAATTTGGCTAAATTTGGATTTTTTTTTCGCTTTATCATTTTTTTAATCTTGCTCATTACGATCACCAGCTATCTTTTCGCCACTCTGCGAAATTTAAAATTTTTTAATTTATGTAATTTATTTCAAACATTTTTAAATTATTTATTCATAGTGATTTTATTATTTTTATGTAAAATTAAATTGAGATTAATTGATAGCTATCTTTTGAGACAAAAACAGATCTTTGATTACGACATAAGCTCTCTACAACACTTCCCCAGAAACGCTTGGTGTCTTAGTTAAAGTTAAATAAAAGAAATGTAAACTCACCTCCGTGTTCTTCTAAGTTCTTCAACTATATCCTTGATTGTCACTTGATCTGGTGGAATCCCCTTTTTCTTGCTTACCTCTTTACTTATTTCAAGGAGGGATTCCACAACTTCCTGTTTAATTCTAAACTTTTCGAGTAGAAGCGTGAATTCGACGGGATCTACCAACTCGTCCATTAGCTCTTCTGACACTAACCCGGTTTTTAATCTCTCCTTTACCTCATTTTGTTCTGTTTTTGAACTTAGTCTCAGTGATCTAAGACTTGGTATAGAAAGAAAGCTGTATTCCCCCTCCTCCTCTGGAAAGGCAAGAGCCAACGTTATGCCAAGTGCTACTGAGAGGAAAAACAAAATTGCCATAGGAAGATTCATAAATGCGAGATTCTTCAATATTGTGAACCAGAGACTGAAAGTGTAACCTTTTATTAGTTTCATATTACCATAAACAACGAATCCCCTTATAACCGAGATTGGAAGCGCAAATGCCGAAAAGAGTAGAAACCTTTCTGTAAAGTATATTAGACCTATTATTATGAAAATCGACAGAGCAAAGTTTAAAGATAGGGCATAACTAACGCCAAATACATTTATCAGAAGTGACATAATCGGGTTTACTTCATTTCCCATTCCGCTCTTAACGAGAACATGAGTTGTTACAATATCAAGCCCTGCTATCAGCAGATAGATGGCTGATATAGGCACGATCGCAATTAGTGTTTTTGGAGCAACCCTCTTTAAGATTGGTATCGTGGCAGCAACGATGAACATTCCAAGACCGCAAGTTAGAAAGAGATTTGAGAGCCATACCCAGTTAACCGATATCATGTAGGTTCCAGAAGTCCAAGTTAACTCCTCACCCCTTGTTACTTTTGAAAATGTCAAAGCAAGAATTACACTACATGTTGTAAGTCCAAGGCCAAGTCCAAGCAGCCCCGTCACTATTCCTTCTCTATTCACTAATCAATTTTTTCTTCAAATCATATTAATTTTTAACTCTCAAAATTTGGATTACACTATTACACTATTACTATTAATTTCATTTTCAGGATACTCAGTCGAGTTTTTAGATTAGAAGTAAATTTGTTTACAGATTCTAGAAAAATAGAAAAAATATTAAGATCAAATTAAAAGCTAAATTAGTTCAACGGTCGCTTGGATGAGTATATTCACTTCACATGGTCTAAATGCAACGTAGTAAAGCTTAAGTTGATAAGTTTTACTTCCAGCGTTGTATTCATTAATTATCAGTGATGGAGTGAGGGGCGAGATGATCCCTATCAGGTTTGCACCATCGTAAACCTGAACAGCTATAAATCTGCATCCAACCGGTGCGTTGAGGTTAGCTAACTGTAAAGTTAGGGAATAATTTGTTGGAGA
>CAZPML010000071.1:0-7994 GCA_964587675.1 uncultured archaeon | reverse complement strand
AAATGAGCGGTGCAGTAGGAACTCAGGCTGCATTTGGTGAAAAGGGAATAGAAATTGAAAAAGAAGTTATGAGAATTTTAAACTTAAGTCCCTCCATAATATCAACTCAGATAGTTCCTAGAGACGTTTACTGCGAATACATAGAATTTTTAGCAAATTTAGCAACGTCACTTGAAAAGGTTGCATTAAATTTCAGACTCCTTCAAAGAGCGGAAGTATTGGAATTAATGGAAAGATTTGAAGAAAAACAAGTTGGAAGCTCCACGATGCCACATAAAAGAAATCCAATTGAATGCGAGAACATCTGTGGATTGGCAAGAATTTTGAGAGGTTTAGTTGAACCACAACATCAATCAGCCATCCTCTGGGAGGAAAGAGACTTAACGAATTCTTCGGCTGAGAGGATAATCTTAGTTGAGTCCAACGTTCTGATTGATCACCTTCTCACAAAGATGATAAAAGTTGTTCAAAGCTTAGTTCTTGATTTTAATAAAATAAAGGAAAATCTGGACAAACAGAGGGGCTTAAACCTTAGTGAGGCGGTAATGATTGCCCTAACAATAAAGGGGATGAGCAGGCAGGATGCCCACGAGTTACTAAGAAAAGCGTCGTTGAGGGCTTATGAAAAAGGCACGAGTCTCCTTGAGGAGCTTCTAATCGAGGAAGAGGTTAGGAAATTTTTAACAAAAGAAGATCTGGAAGAGATGTTGAAACCCGAGAAGTACATAGGAACGGCGGTTAGGAGGGTAGAAATCGTGGTAAATTGGATTAACAAGATAATTGGAAATTCACTTTAGAAAATTAAATACGAATCGCATGATCTTTCCAGCTCCTATGAATTTTATATTTTCTTTAATAAAAGCTCTGAATATATTTTCAAGACTTATACTCTTAATTTTACAATCGTCCTCGTACTTCAATCCTCTCAAAACAACTACTGGAATTCCCTCATGACTCTGACCTATTATAAGGGATGCAGCACAGCATATTTCATGAATTAACGCCTCGCAACCACCCCATTTTGGCTTGCCGTATATATCCGGTTCACCAAATTCCCTCTTAACTGGACATATACCGGAGTATCCTCTACAAACTTCAATACTACCATTAAGGAATACTTCAGTGTCCGAGATAAGCACTGCAACTCTCTTTCCGGAATGGTTTAGAATGCTCTCTCTGATAGCTTCTGCACTCCTCATCGGATCCTTGGGAGGCAGCGCAAAATATCCCTCTGGAACGTTTGAAGCATCAATACCAGCGTCAGTATAGATTGAAGAATTTACTAAAGTTATGAGCAAGCTTTTATCCTTTTCAAGAACTTTTAAAGCGAGTTCAGGATTTTTTGATAAGCCTTGGGGATCGAATAAACCTCTAGAAACTAAATCGTGGACTGGTATGATTCCTACAACTCTTGAATTTCTTAGGATTAATTCAACAAGTTCTGGAGGCTTCCCTGCTTTTTTTGCAAGGTTAATCGCATCTTTTGTCGGCTTAATTTCGCTAATTTTAACGAATCTCCCTTCAGCTTTGGAAACAATTTTTGAAGTTACTACTACTACATCACCATCTTTTAAATCGAAATTCTCGCATACAAGCTCTCCAATATTATCACCTTTTTTTATTTCTGGAAGTTTAACTCCAAAAATTTCCAACTTCATTTTTCACACCTCACAGGGTAAGTTTACCATTTTAGGCTAGGATGCAAATCACGTACATGCTTAATAAACAATTTTTTCATGGAAAAGGATTAAGAAAAACTTTCCAAGGGATACATACAGTTTAAACAATTGGGTCGGGGTAAATCTTGGCTAGGACTACCCATACAAGATCTGTCTTGATTACAATTCCAATCTTAATATCCCACTCATATTACAAAACAGCTACATGAGATTACTGAGCAGAAGAGGACCAAAGAACAGCATATGGCAGTTGAGATGAATCCATTTAGGCAGATATGGCTTTGCAGCTTCAACGAGTATGTCAAAGATCTAAATCTCGGATGAGGTCGACATCTAGGACCGTTCGGTAGAATCGAGCCTGACAGTTGGTAAAAGGCTCGGTCTGAATATACTTGCAACGCCATATGCAGAGTGGATCAGGAGACAGTGAGAAGGTTAAATACATGGTTATACGGGCCCTCCAGAACTTCCAAGAAGTCGGTTTAAGCTCCATGACATCGAAGCTTATAGGAAATTCGTTAAGGCTCTTGACGCTATGGTGGTGACGGAATCGATGACATATACTTAAGAGACCAATAAAATACAGGGAAGTTCTGAACGAACCGGAGCATCAATTTATAGAGAAAGATGAAGGGATTAAGTATCCAAAGAAGCGCTTTCGACTACTATGGTCTCCTAAAGACCACGTATGGGGCTGTAAAGAAAGGTTTAAGTTTTAGAAAGGAACTTTCTCTCATCAACAAGTAGAAAAGTTAGAACGGTACCTATTGCAATCATCAAAAAGGATAGTTTGAATGTAAGTCTAAAGCCGTAAAGGTGGGCAAGTGTGCCTCCCAAAAAAGGTCCTACGACCCAACCTAAATTCCATGTTGTGTTGTAGATACCTATAGCTTCTCCTCTTCTGTTCCTTCCTGCCAAATCTGCAACTAGTGCAGGTGCAGCTGTTGCGATCATGGCCCATGCAAACCCCTCTATTACGTGAATTGGGAAGGCATAGATGTATGAATTGATTGAAGAGTAGAGGAGCATAACTAGTGCAAAAAAGGATTGTGAAAAAATTACAAGAGGTTTTCTTCCAATTTTATCGGCAATTTTTCCGAGAATAATTGAAGCTGAAGCACCTGTAGCTGCACCGACGGTGAACAGCATCCCAACTTGCATCTCTTGGGCACCAAGCTCCTTTGAGAGGTAAAGTGGGAGGACCGAGTAAATCATTCCACTCGATGTCATCAAAGGTAGGAGCGAAATGCTAAAGAGGTAAATTTTCCTCATTTCTCCACCTCTAAATCTTTAAACTCCAGTTCGGTTTTTAATCTATTGTAAAAATCGGTTAAAAACTTATGTCTGGATTCAGCTATCTTTCTTCCTGTTTCGGTATAAATTAAATCCTTCAGTTTTAGTAGCTTCTCCTCGAAATGCTTTAATGTTTCCTCAATACTCCTACCATGTTCGCCACTGTATAGAAAAGCCCTTGCCACCCCTGTAGCTCCAATTGCATCTATTTTATCTGCATCACTAAGAACTTTGGCCTCGAGCGTTCGGGGTTTTATCCTTTTTGAAAAAGAATGAGCCTCGATAGCATGGGCAACTTTTTCAATGAACTCCTTGCTATACCCTTCTTTCTTGAGGATGTTTCTGGCAATTTCAGCAGATTTTGATGCATGGTCTGCTTGACTTCTCGCTATATCATGGAGTTCAGCAGCCTTTAAAACGATTTTGAGGTCTGCACCTTCTTTTTTTGCTATGTATTCTGCAATCTTTACAACTCTTTCAACGTGGTCTTTATCGTGGGATGACACTACCTACTTTTGGTTGTTTGATAAAAAAGCTTAAGTCTTCTGCAGTAAACCCTCCTCAATGAGAAAATTCCTCTTACTTATCGCTGCTATTGCTCTAATAATGGCTTGTATGCAGAGCCGCCATCAGGAGAGGGAGAACATCTATGTCTACTTCTATTACTACCCAAAATGTCCATGGTGTAAACTCGTTTTACCCTACATTTATGACTTAAAGAACAATAGTGACGCCATATTTATAATTTGTAATGTTGCTGATATGAAGAATTGTTCAAAAAATGCAGGAGAGATTGCAAAAAAGGCAAAGCTAAGAGGAGTACCAACAGCGGTTGTTGCAAATGAAACATCAATACTCAAAGTTTTCGAAGGAGCATACCAAATTACAGAAATCGGTAAATTTTTGAAACAACAAGGATACGAGGCGAAGGTTTACTACAAGGTCGGATCACTTAACTACACAGTTAGGGACTGCATCAACTGTCACCTAGTAAAAGGGATCCCACCACCATCTCACTATTCATGTAGTTCGTGCTGTCATAAAGGGTGAATATGGACTTCAAAAAACTTCCAACGGTTCTGACATCCCAGGAATTAATAGACAAGGCATTTAGAAGGGCAAGAAAAGTCGGGGGAAGAAATCCTAGAGAAAGAGCCTTAAATAAATTGGCTACCATATCTAACGTTACCAACAGTTATTTCAACAAAATAATTTCTTCACATCCCAGTTATGAGAACTTGCCTGGGTTTTACAGGGAAATGGTGGACATCCTAGTGGGAATTGGTGAAATGAAAAAGTCGCTTGCAGCTCTAAAGTGGGCAGACTCGATGATTCAAAGGATAATAAATAAGAGCGTCAGGGAAATAAAAAGAGGAGAAAATCCTTATACCGTTCTTAAATCTGGCTATGGGAGGATAGCATCAGTAATTGAGCAAATCGAACATGCTTTAGAATTTTTGAATCAATCGAAACAAAAACTCAAAGAGATACCAACTCTCAAAGAACTTCCTTGCGTCACAGTAGCTGGTTATCCAAATGTTGGGAAATCAAGCTTTGTTGCAAGAATATCCAATGTTAAACCAGAGATTGCAACTTATCCTTTTACAACTAAAAAACTGACTTTAGGGTTTTTAAAGCTGGAGGATATGGAAATTCAGATAATAGATACCCCGGGACTACTCGATAGACCAATTACAAGGAGAAATAAAATAGAGAAGAGGGCTATTTTATGCTTGAAGTACTTAGCTGACCTGATAGTTTTTATAATTGATCCCACCGAAACATGCGGTTATCCGCTTGAGCGGCAACTTTCACTTCTTAGGGATATAAGAACTCACTTTAAAAAGCCAATTCTTGAGATTTATAGTAAATCTGACATGCACGAAAGGAGAGACAGGCTAGCCTATTCTGCAACAACCGGCGAGGGGTTGGATAACATCGTTAAAGAAATTATAAAAATAGTGAAGGAGGTTCACTCGCAAACGTCTACAGTTATTGCGCCCTCTGGACAAACTTCAACACAGGAGCAACACTCTTGACATTCTTCTGGGTGGGCTGGGTAGCTTTTACCTTCATCGTTGAACTCGAAAACTCCTCCTGGGCAAACGGAAATACACTCTCCGCATCCAGTACATTTATCATGATCAACCGTTATCTCGGGCATTCGTACCACCTCCAAATTTAATTGCAAACACTTTAGTGAGTATTTAATTTTTTTCATTTTTCTAGCTCTTCTGTGAATCTACATATATTCGTCGAATGAAAGAATTAGTGAAAGCTGTTAGATCACGAATTTGTGGTCTTATGTCTTTTATGAGGTTTTTCCATTTTGCATCTAACTTTCTGAAGAATGAATTTAACGTCTTATTCAAAATCTCGGATGATCCCACTTCATGGGCCGTATAGGCTGTGCATAAATTGTAAAGTGCATTTATCATTGTCCTCATTTCAAATATTTCTGCATATTTCTCGTCTATCCTAGATAACCATTTTTCCACCCTTTCCCCAATTTTATTTGCTCTTCTGCAATCTGTTGAACAGGGATAGAAGTTTGAGGTAAATAGATAGTGGAAAGGCTCCACTCGATTTTTATCCAGTGATTTGATAAGCCTATTAAATTCTCCTGTCTCAATCATCTCCATGATTAAGCTAGTTTCAGAGGGGAAACCCTCTTTTCCCGCGATATATTTCTGAACACAGCATGAAGGGTAACCAAATAGATATCCCTCAGTTCTTATCAATCTTTTTTTGCCAACTGCAAAATCTAGGGAACCATTTAAAATTCTGTTCTCTATCTTCTCCATTTTTTTAATTAATGACGGATTTCTGCATGCAAAAAACTGAACGTCGATCCTGTATACTTTCTCTCTTAGTATTCTATCGATGAAATTTATGTTAGGTTCGATGGTAAGTTTGAACTCTTTTATACCTTTGAAAAGGTTCGCTTTTGAAATTAAAAATTTAAGCTCCCTCTTTAATTCCTTTCTGGAAGAAATGAGAGCAAATAAGTTGGTTCCACCTCTAATATAACTCAATAGTTTTGCTTCAAGACTTTGAATTGAATTACTTTTAATTTCGATAAAATCTTGAATGAGAATGGATTTGGAAATTTTTAAGGGAATTCTTGGAAGATCTAAAAAGAATGAGGGATTTTCAAAGAAAAAAAGCTGAATATGTTTGTAACTCCATTCTATTAAGCTTCAGATCTCTTCTTTTCGAGTTCTTCAATATATTCCTTTGTCGAAACAAACGTTGTTGAACCAGTAGACCAGTATCCAGCTACACCCTCGTCGATCAAGTCTTGGACAATTTTCTTAACGACTTTTTTATCCATCTTTAATATCTTTGCGAGTTCAGGGATTTTCCATGTCTTCTTTCCTAATTGCTCAAGAACTCTTTTCTTGTCCTCTTCAGTATATTCAACCATTTTCACCACCAAAAAAAAATTAGGAGCTTTTGGTTTATAGAGTTTACCATCTGAACTGGGTTGACCACCTGTAATCACTGTAGAAGAATGGGGTTATTGCGTAGTCATCTATTAGGTGCTCGGTGAATTCGAGATCTGCTAGTTCAAAGAATTTCTCCCAGCCAATCCTCTCAATCCACTCGATCATCCTCTCGTGCTTCCTGGCATTTGATGCCCAAGTTTCAAGAATCTTTTTGACGGTGGTAACTAGAGTTGGCCACCTTGGTGGCTCGTTTGGTACCCATGGTACGACTACTTTCGAGAGTTCTGGAACTCTCCTAGCCTCTGAAACTTTACCTCCAACAAGTATTGCTGAACCGTCGTTCTCTGGATCAAAGAGTGGCATTCCTGGGCAGATTGTGTAGCAGTTTCCGCAGTACATGCACTTTTCTGGGTCTATTTTAACAGTTTTGGCTTTCATGTCTGGTTTTAATGCTCCCGTTGGACAGCCAGCTACGGTCGATGGGATCTCGCACGTTCTTCTTACGGCATCATCGTCGATTAATGGTGGAAGTCTGTGAATTCCAACAATGGATAGATCTGAGGCATGTACAGCACCACACATGTTGGCGCAGCAAGCAAGACTCAATCTGCATGCGGCTGGAAGTTTATGTTGGGTGAAGTAATCGTAGAGCTCATCCATGATGGCCTTAACGATTCCTGAAGCATCGATAGCTGGTGTGTGGCAGTGAATCCAACCTTGGGTGTGGATTATATTTGTGAGTGCGTATTCTCCTTTAGGTGTGTCCCAAGTTCCACCACATGGGAATCCAAGTCTCTCCTTTACCTCGTTAATTAGATCGTCGATCTTGTTCTCATCTGTTAAGAAGAATTCCACGTTGTGTCTGCTCGTCCATCTTAGATAACCATTAGAGTATTTATCGGCTATCTCGCATATTTCCCTTACAGTATAGATGCTGAGGAGTCTTGGTGTTCCAAATCTGACAACGTAAAGAACGTCACCTGTTTCAGAAACTCTCTTGATTACGCCAGGTCTTACGACTTCATGATACTTCCATTTTCCGTAGTTTTTGGCGATGACTGGGTGAAGGAGATCTTTGTAGTATGGAGGACCAAAATCCGTTTTAACTTCTCCTACCATTTAGAACAACCCCCTCTTCTTTAACTCTTCAACATATGGCGATGGCCTTATCTCGTCTTTCTCAAACTTCATGAATGGATTGTTTCTTGGCGCTCTTACCATCCTAACGTCTGCCTTTTTGCCAATGACTTTAAGGAATTCCCTCATACCCTTTCTCCATATTAGCTCTGCCACTCTCTCTCTGTACTTTCCTTCCTCGTCCCACCATTCCCAAATTGCTTCGGCTATCTCCTTTATCTCTGTGTAGGGCTTTTTAACTTCAACGAAGGGAACTACAACCCAGCCTATAGTTGAACCCATGACGAATGGAGCTTTACCGCCAATTAGGATAGTTGCACCCCTCTCATCACCGGGTTTTAGGGCTTTTGGCATCTTGTTAATGCAGTGCATACATCTTACGCAGTTTTTGTTATCAATTGTTAACTCTTTTCCATCCCACTTTATGGCACCCGTT
>CAZPML010000070.1:0-8006 GCA_964587675.1 uncultured archaeon | reverse complement strand
CATGACGCCGCCTTCACGAGGCGGAGGTCCCCGGTTCGAATCCGGGCGAGCCCATTTCAATTTTTAAAAAATTCTTTGACGATCTCAAAATGAACAACTGTAACAAATTCATGATCCTTAATTTCGCCATATATCCTCCTTAAGGCTTTGATTAAAGAAATCCTATCTTGAAAGCCATCTCTAAGTGCATCTAAATCTGTCAGCTCTTTAACTCGCTTGATAACAACCTTTTTGACTCTGGCTAGAGCAAATACTTTATTGTTGACTGTGAATTCAACGATCCTTCCTACTTGAAAGCTTTTTATCCCCTTTCTTATCGTTGTTGTTTTCTCACCGTTTAATATAATATCTACATATTCAGGATCAAAGTTGATTCTCTCCACTGTACCATCTCCAAATCTTCTGGACCGCATTCATTAGAACTTTAAATTTTTTGTGTCCATTTTCTATATCGATCTCTTTCCAGGGTCTCAATTGTAAGCATTTACCTACGAGGATCAACTCCTCGGCTTTGTTTAACTCCATCCTCTCTTTTCTCGAATAGTAGAATCTGACAAGTGGTCTTATTATATCTGCCGTATATTCATACAAACTCACTCCTTGGAGGTATTTATCCATTCTTCGTCTCTCAATTTCACCAATTTTGGGTTCTGGTACATTTACATTTCTAATAATGGAATTTAACAGTATTATCGCCACTTCAGTATCCAGATCGCTCAGTTCATCGGAGAGGTACTCCATTAATCGTCTAGAAAACTCAACATTAAGGTCTCCAATTAACCTCTCCAAATCGTCTTTTAATACTCTTAAAACGATTACGGTATGCTCTCCACTCACTTCATTTCTTTGGGGAGTTATATGTATTGGTGTGAACCCATTTTTAATCCAAAATCTCAATAATTCTGCAGAAACGCCAAATCCTGAACCAACCCAATCTAATTTCATTTTATTGGCCCATTCAATTATTTTTCGTAGTGCAAAACTTCCGATTCCCATTTTCATCACGGATGGATGTGTGGCAATTCTAACGATCCTAATCCCTACCATCTTGGGGAATTCAAATCTCCAGTAATGTTTAAGTACAAGGTCAGGAATTATTTGCCCTTTTGGTTTGTATCCGCTCTTTATTTTATCTATAGTTTCATCGTCGAGCAATCCCTCAATTGCCACATGTAGGGAACAAACGGGTTTCCCATTCACAAGAACAACGAATGGCAGGTGATTTGGTATGTCCGAGAGGATAGCAAGGTCCGATGGCCTGTTTCGATAGTGAGCAAGAACGTAAATCCCGAAAAATTCTCTCAATAACTTTTCATTATTCATTAAGTCATCTTTGTTTAGCTCTCTAAATTCGAATTTTTTTAATTTTATTGCCTCTATATCCTCGCTTTTTAGTTCTGCTGGCTGTGCGTCAAGTAATAGAACGTCATACAGCCATCTTTCTATTGGATCACCTTTTCCGTATCTAATAGGTTCTTCCATGTGGATACGTTCAATTTCTATGCTTTCATCGTTCTCTAATCGTTTAAGAAATCTAATACTAAAACCTCTCCCGGTACCCTCGTATCCATGTATAGTTGATGAGAATATGATATGTCTAACACCTTCGGTTATTTTGTGCAAAACTGGAACGTCTATGCTTGCCGCCTCATCAACAATTATAATGTCGGCATAATCTTTCTCAATTAAACCTCTCCTAGGTACTACATATTCTATTCTTGCCAGTTTGCTATTTACAACTGTAATTAGACCGTTCGTCTCCTTAACAAAGTATCTATCAATTCCGCATCTTATCATAGCTTTAATTAAAAACTTGAAGTAAGTTTGAACAGACTGAGGTGATGGTGCGATTACAAGGACTCTTGTAGGCCTTTTAAGAATTCTATACATCCTGGAAACTAGGTGGGGAGTAACAATTCCTAGAATGGCGGTCTTCCCTCTACCCCTATCGGCGGTTATAACAACTGCTTTCCTCCTTCTTTCTCGCTCAAAGAAAGCCTCGAAAATCTGAAGAACCCTCACTTGATCTTGAGTTGCGCACAATTTGTAAAGTTTTCTCCGAATTTCTCCTTCTTCTGGAATCAGAATCTCGTCTCTGGATATCACTCTAGGTTTAAAGTGATATTTTTTTATTATTTTTCTTTTATTTACATCGAAGATAATTATTCCATCAGCAAGCATCGTCTTTTGAATAAACCTCCTGTAAAATCTACCTACAATGTCCTGAATCGTGTATGGTTCACCAATAAGCTCTTCATGCCATTTACTTTTAAGATCGTTCCAAACAGAAACTGTTGGTGAAAATGCAATTATTATTCCACCCTCCGCTATTGTTTCAATTATGATTCCTAGATCGTTTGGATGAAATCCCTCAGTAAGATCTATTATTAGAGATGAGTAAGTTTCGCCTAAAACCGAAGTTGATTCTTTGTAATGAATGAATTTACCATTAAAGAAGTTTTTTGCAGAGTCGAGGAATTTGCTTCTACCAACTATTAATAAATTCTCATCTCCTCCTCTAATTTTTGTATGAGCCTTGTAAACTTTTCTTGCCAACTTAAAAACCCTTTCAGTAAGTTCTTTGGAACACAAGAAAACCATAAAACGGTGTCTATTCTTGATGGCTACTTCCGTAGCATGCGTTACTTCTGAAATTAGGCTTTTAACGGTCATTAGAACTAATCTTCTCGGAAGAATTTAAAAACTTTAAATGCTAATCGAGCCTTTTTAACGCCTCTTTTAGGCACTCCTCTCCTTTTCTAAAATTTTCAACGGCTTTGTACATCAACTTCGAAACCTCTGGATTTGAATCCTTTATTTTCTCGGCCCACTCGTTGTACTTTTTAGTGTGTTCTTCACTATGTTCGATCCAATGGGACAGCAAATGCTTGAGCTTCTCCATGAACTAAATTAACCAAATTGTAAGATTAACCTTTCTAAAGATGCTATTATAAATTAAGTGTAAATTTAATAATCCTTCCATCTTAAAAAAACCAAAGGTCTTGCTAACAACGAGAAGGTAAAATACTCAAGTAGTTTACAATCACAAGGTGAATCTAACAGAATTGTATAGGGAAATGGGCAGACATTCATGGAGAATTCTTGAAGCTATTTTTAGGAATTTATGGCAATACGAGTTTGTACCATTGCAGATTATATCCAGTAATGCAAGGATTAATGAAGAAAAAGTTAGAAATATACTAAAGTATTTGGCCGATAGAAAGGTCGTTATTAACAAACAGACTGAATATGAAGGTTCAAGGTTGACCTTCTACGGATTGAGTTTACATTCCTTACGTCAGCTGGTGAAAAGAAATTATATTTCGGGTATGGGCAAACTCATTGGAGAGGGAAAAGAAAGTGTTGTTTATAGTTGCTATTCCGATAAGTTTGGTGAGTGTGTTATTAAATTCCATAAGATCGGCCATACAAGCTTCAAGCGAGTTAAAGAAAAAAGAATGTACGGTGATCTGCATTTCTCTGTATTAGCTGTAAGATCAGCTAAAAATGAGTATAATACAATGAGAGATTTACAAGGTTTGGCCGTTCCCGAAGTTTATGCGTGGCGGGGGAACGCAGTCCTAATGCAGCATATTTATGCAAAAGAACTATATAAAGTTAGATTAAAAAATCCAAGTGAAGTTTTGGAGATGATATTAGATGAGGTTAGAAAATTTTATAGAAGAGGAATTGTTCATGGAGATCTCAGTCAATACAATATAATGGTAAGTGAAGATGGGATCTGGATAATTGACTTTCCACAATCGGTTAGGGTGGGTATGGATGCATGGAGAGATCTACTAATAAGGGATGTTCGAAATGTCTTAACGTACTTTGGTAAGGTATATGGCATAGAAAAGGATATTAATTCCAGCATTCAAGTTATATTCCAAGAATGAGCGTGGTATTTGGTGTAGATATTTTAAAGGGATCAGTCCATGGAAAAATAAAACCACGCTACGCAGTGGTTGTATTGGATAATGGCAGAGAATTTGAGAAGATAGTTTCCAGAAACAAGCTTTTTAGAATGATTAGAGAAAAAAGGCCAGAGATCGTTGCTGTAGATAACGTTTATGAAGTTTTCAAGTCAAAAGAAGATCTAATAATTTTTTTAAGGAATACACCACCTAACGTTAGATTAGTTCAAGTTTCGGGGAAATTTGGATCGCTACCTAAACTTGCAAGGAGATTTGGTTTGAGGATGAACATAAGAAATCCTATTGATGAAGCTAAGGCCTGTGCTTACTTAGCTAGCTTTGGGATAGGTTATGAGGTTTCTGTCTTTACCGATAAAACGAAGATAACAGTTACAAGAAATAGAAGTCTGGGAAAGGGTGGTTGGAGACAGAAAAAATATGGAAGAAGGATCCATAATGAAGTAAGGAGAATTTATAGAGAAATAAGATATAAATTGTCCGCTTTGGGATTCGATTTTGTTGAGGAAACTCGAAAAGGATTTGGCGGGATTTCAAAAGGCATACTGCTTGTTAATGCAGCAAAGAAGGACATACCAATCAACTCATTTAAAACTAAAGATGTTCAAGTTAAAGTTGAGGCCATCGAGAAAGAAAAAGTGGAATTAATTCCCATATCCAGGACTCAGCGTTATACGATAGTCGGTGTTGACCCCGGAGCTACAACTGCGGTGGCAGTAATAGATTTAAGTGGTAACTTGATCGATGTTTCAAGCAAAAAGAGCTGGAAAATCTCCGATGTAATCGGTTTTATTTCTTCTCTAGGTAAACCTGTGGTTGTTGCAACGGACAAAAGTACTCCTCCCGAGTTCGTCCAGAAAATTAGAGCTTTATTTAATGCGGTTTTATATTCGCCTAAAGACGATATAAGTGTGGACAAGAAGAAAACGCTAACAGCTGGCTACAAACTTTTGAACGATCATGAACGCGATGCTTTAGCTGCAGCTTTGGACGCATTTAACAGTTATAAGAGCAAATTTAGAAACATTGAGAAAAGGGTGCCAATTGGCGTAGATTCTGATAGGATTAAGGCCGAAGCGATAAGTGGAACACCTCTTAGGCTATCTATAATAGAAGAAAAAGAGGAAAGAGTAGATAAAAAGCAGCAAATCTTAGAAATTACAAAGGAAGATATCGAGAGAAGGGATAAAATCATAAGGGAGCTTAAAGAAGAAAATGAAATTTTAAAGAGGCAGATTTCTGAACTCAAATCTGAAATCGAGAGATTGAAAAACAAAATTGTATCAATCGCGAGTGAGGAACATGAGAGAATTCGAAGGGACAATTATGTTAAAAACCTTGAAAAAGAAATATTCGAACTAAATAAACTTCTAAGGAGCAAGGAGGAAGAATTAGCAAAGCTAAAAAAGGAAATTTTGCTTTTGAGGAGGATGCGGTATTTGGAACTTAAAGGTTGGAAAGCTGTTAAATTGCTGAAAAAGTTTAGTAAGGAAGAATTGGAGAGAGTGGAAAAAGAAATTGGGATAAATCCCGGAGATATCGTGTATATAGTGGACTCAAGCGGTGGTAGCAAGTCATTGGCAGACAGTTTATGTAAGAAAGGCATTAGAGCGGTTATTTACCGAAGTGAAATGTCTCACTTGGCTGCTGAAATTTTCGATGAGTATGGTGTACCGAGGATAAACGTTGATGAAATTGAAATCCTTGCTGGCGAAGACTTTGCTGTAATAAATTTAGATAAATTTAATAGAATATATAGGGAGAAATTAAATGATATGAGAAAGAGTAAAGTTGAATTGGTGGAAAAGATAGTTGAGGAGTATAGGAAGACCAGGATGATCTAGATGAAATACATATTTTCATCGATGTTTTTTTACGAGTATTCAATCACCATGATCGCAAACGCTGCAAAACTTGCAGAATATGATGGCGTTGAATTCTGGTTGGAAACCCCTCATTTTTGGATTGATAGAAAATTGGAGAAAATAGAGTGTTTTGGGGATATGTATTTAGCCATACACGCACCAGTGCTTGATTTAAATCCCGCATCTGTTAATGAGAAGGTTAGGGAGTTAACCTTGATTGAGAACATGTATGCGGTAGATTTAGCGAGAAAACTCTCTGCATCACCGGTTACAATTCATGCAGGAAAAAGAACAGCAAATAGAGAACCAATATGGGCGGACTATTTGGCTTTGCATGATTTTTTAAGGGTTTTGAGTAGGTATGCAAAAATTAAGGGTGTCATTATTTCTTTAGAAAATTCTGAACCGAAACTAAATTATCTTTGCAAAGACGTCGATGAACTTGAGGAATTTCTAAGTACTTACGAAATCTCATTTACGTTCGATATAAAGCATGCACTCCAAAGAGGAAATGCAACCGAATTTGTTGAAAGATTGTTCGATAAAATCGTGAATGTACACGTTAGTTACTATGATAAAAAAGGTAGGCATATAGAGCCGAGTAAAGGAAAGGAAGTGGCTAAAATTCTTAGAATCCTTTCGGATTTTGGGTATAACGGGGTAATAACAATTGAATTAGATGATTTGGGTTTTGGGAATATAGATTATAACCATAAAATCAAAATTTTGAAAAGAGAAATCGAATTCGTAAAATCCTTTTTTTAGTGTCGTTCTTTTTTTAATGAGTAATTTGTGACGTAACCTAGTGTTTTAATTGCTGTGATAATGTCCGGATAAACAGGGAAACCGTTTGCCTCATATTCGTTTTTGAGCTCAAAAACCCTATCTCTAAACCCCTCGATTACGAAGTAAATGGGTTTTTCAGATTTTTTGAATTTCTTAAAATCTGGTTGATAGGTCATATCAGATATTCTACTTGCCCATAGAGCTATGACAAGCGAATCAACGGTTTTATCATTAATCAACGATTCGATAACCGTATCGTATGATTTATAAACGCCATAGTACTCAACCATTGGCCAAATATCTATTGGATTATTTATCTGATGCCATTCCGGTGTGACGCTTCTAATTTTTCTTATCGTCGAATCATCGAGATCGGTGAGTTCAAGTTCTGACAAATAAGCTGCATCTGCTCCTTGTACACATCCAGATCCCGTATAATGTACGATTGCAACTCTATTTCCTTTAGGAAGGGGCTGTAGTGAAAGAGCTCTTGCCACATTAAGCATTTCCTCAAAACTAAAAACCCTTATAAGATTTGCCTGCTTGCACATAGCATTGAAAATTTGGTCCTGACCGCACATAGAAGCTGTATGGCTTATCGCAGCCTTTTTTCCAAATTCCGTTCTTCCGCTCTTGAATACAATTATAGGCTTCCTTGATCTCCTTGCAACCTCGTAAAATGCTCTCCCATTTCTGATTCCCTCAATGTACATTCCTATAACTTTTGTTTTCTCATCTTGAATTAGGAAATTCAGAATTTCAAAATCATCTATGTCAATTTTATTTCCCAAACCCACGACCTTACTAAAACCTAAGCTTGGATGATTTGTTGCAATCATACCCATCAGTATTCCGAGGAATAATCCCGTTTGTGCTATTATTCCAATATTTCCCTTTTTTATCGTTGGAAGTAAAGCAAACGATGAGATCAAGTTATTGTCTGTATTTAAAACTCCTGTTGTATTTGGTCCAAAAATCCTAATGTTGTTACTCTTTGCAATTTTGATAACTTCTCTCTCGTATTTTGCACCTGTTTCACCCTCTTCACTAAAACCAGAACTTACAATTATTACTCCTTTAACGCCTTTTTTTGCGCAATCCTCCATAACACTTGGAACGAGTTTAGCTGGTACAGCAATTATCGCTAAATCCACTTCGCAAGGAATATCTTTAACACTTCTGTAGCATTTCAAATCGAGAATTCTTTCTGCATTTGGATTAACTGGAAATATTTTTCCCGAAAAACCGTGTTGCTTGAGATTCCATACAATGTTAAATCCGGGTTTCCCTATTGTTCTAGATGCGCCTATTACCGCCACATTTCTTGGATAGAAATACTTCTTCAAATCTGGAAGTTGGTATTCAAATTTCCTCCTCTCCCCAACAACGATCCTAGCATCGGCAACGACACATCCATCTT
>CAZPML010000069.1:0-8032 GCA_964587675.1 uncultured archaeon | reverse complement strand
CCCCCATTTCGTATGTTGTGTTCAATCTTTTCAGCACCAACGAATTTAGGCTTAATTGTCGCATCCTTCTCAACTACAATGTGAACCTTACACCTCCTGAGTTTACTTTTCTAGACGATCTGGAAGGGATTTTGATCTTTCCCTCCTTTAAAACGGCTTCGCGTATGGGTAAATGTAAATGATTGCAATCTTTTTCTCTTCTCAAGTGTTGGAATTCTAAATCAGAGCTTGAACTCTTTAGCTTGATAAGAAGATTCTACAGATCTCATTCTTTAGTCGAATATAATGGGATCTTGCCGTTAACAGTTGGCATAAAGGTTTTCTTACGCTTATTCCTGCATTTCTTAATGGCCTTCTTAGCAACTAGTTCCTCTTACTCTTTGTGCTGTTGCTTGTAAGACCTGTACATCTAAGGGCCTTATCTCCGCAAGCCTGTGCAAAAGCTGATAGCAGATCGATGATCGATTCAATTTCTTTCTTGAATTTTCCAGCTTCTTACGTTTGTTATATTTTCTATAATTTTGTTCAAAAATAGCTGAACCCTGCAAGTTAAACTGTTAATTTGTTCAATTTCTCCAATTTCTTTAGTTATCCTTTCTGAGACTAGTATTTTGATCTTTTCACTTTCACTTTTATTCATTCTTTATTTGAAAAATATGTACACCTCCCCTTGTTTATCCCTCGCTTTCGCAAGGGAGTCTTGCAAGAAACGGGAAGATAAAAATTCTATTAAATTAATAGGTTTAGTTTCAGTTATTTCTATCGGTTACCGATACATTTATACATCAAGAAGCAGCGTTACTGAAAGGTGATTCGAATGGAAAGCAAAATTTCTAAAGCCTTAAAGCTGAAATACGAACCTGTTGTAATTCTATGGATCGATAGAAAATACGTTATTTTTAAACATTTAAGTAAGGTAAGTGAGGACGAAGAACCTGTGGTTATCGTTTTCGTAGTGGAACCACATCAGCTTTCTGCTCTGATAATTCTAGCAAGCTACAGTAAGGATGGCGTTAATAACGTCATTATTCCTATGGGCGCTGGATGTTACCAGATCGGGATACACACCTACAAAGAGGGGAATCAAAGGATCCAAGGGCTGACATAGAATTGTCAGACAGCCTCTTACGCAAGGGTCTAGCAAGCGACGGGGGTACCGTAGAGAGAAGTTTTTTTGGAGACAGGAACTTGGCTGAAGCTACTGATTTAAGTGAGGTGAGAACTTGAAACAGTTTCTGCTTTCAATAGCAATTTTAGTTTTACTAGCAGAAATGGCGAGCGCAGCAGAAGTAGAATTCCACGTCTCAATTGTTGGCGATGGAAAACTACATCCGGGAGATGACACGGCAGTAACCATATTAATCGAGAACGAAGGCAAACTAACAGATTTCCCGCTGAACGAGAACACATCGCAGCTCCTGCAGTTAATAACGACTGCAAAGGACTTGAGGATTGAAATAGAGGATACCGGACCCATCAAAGTCGAAACCGTGAACCCTCAATTGGTCGGCGATTTGCCCTCTGGGAGAATTGCCAAAGCAACGTTTAGGGTTAAAGTTGATGAAGATGCAAAGTTCGGAGAATACAGCATTCCGATCAAATTAAGGTACAACAAGGTCATGTACACCATAACATCTTCTGGTGCGATGGTTTCATACAAGGAGGAGTGGGATGTAGAACACTTAAAAGTTGAAGTGGTAAGGAAAGACTACGATTTCAGCGTTGTATCCGTAGATTCAACGCTAAAAACAGGTTCAGAAGGGATAGTGAACGTTGTAATTAAAAATACAGGAAACAACAAAATTTACGATGCTGTTCTCATCATAAACACAACGCCGCCACTGATACCGAACATTAAAGCTACGTCAACTTATTTGGGCGATATCGATGTTGACAAAACCGCTAAGGCATCGTTCAAGGTTTATGTCATGGATGAGGCTTTAAATCAGACATATCCAGCTAGGCTCATTCTGAAATTAAAAACATCTGCTGGAATGCCAATACTTCTTTCACAATCCATTGGATTAAAAGTTATTAACTCTGATTTCTTTATCGTTACGGGAGTTAATAGTTTAATCACATCGACAAAAACTATTCCAGGACAGCAAGCATCTATAATGCCTATGACTTCCATGCTTTGGCAGATGCGGCAAATACCCCAAATCCAGCAACAAAACGTTCAACCTATCATAATACCTTCAAGGGGATTCGTTTTAGTGAGCATTAAAAACATTGGTGGGGACGTGAGCAATGCCGTAGCGATCTTGTCCTTTAACAATCCACTAATTCAGGTTGAAAATACTCCGTACATAGGTTACTTCAAGAAGAGTGAGGGTAGGGACGCTCTGTTTTATGTTAAATCGAAAGCTCCAGCAGGAAAATATAGAGCATGCTTGATGCTGAAGTACAGAAATGAGCGTGGAGATGAAGAGGTTAGCAAAAGGAAATATATAGAAGTTGAGATAAAGTCCACTCCACCGCTGAAGGTTGAAAGAATTGAGACGAAGAACCTTGGGGTCGGATTGAAAGGAGATGTGTACATTTCCATTAAGAACTACCTGAACGACACTATAACCGATGCAAAATTCACCATCGTAACCCCTGACCCTTCAATAACACCACTCAGCTCAGTATCTTTTATTGATGAGCTGAAACCCAATGAATCCAAAGAAATAAAATTCAGACTCTCTGTTTCTGACGAAGCGATAAGTGGGCTCTACGAGCTTTACTTAATTGAAAGGTACAGCTTAGCCAATGCACAAGATTTGATGAGTATAGCTGAAATTCCGGTGATCGTAGAGTCAAAGACAGCACATTTCGATGTGCTCTCGATTGAAAATCACCTCTACCCAGACGAAACTGGCGAAGTCATTGTTAAAATCAAAAATACCGGCAATATGGTAATCCATAACGCTGTGGTTGAGCTTGAAGTTTCTACACCGCTAACAATCGCTGGTGGTAGCTCTTTGAGCGGATTGATCGGGAAAGCACAGCCCGGACTATATTTTATTGGAACTCTGAAACCGAATGAAGTTTCAATAGCTAAATTCAGGATAGACGTTGACAAGGATGCCGGAGCCGGCTATTATCCAGCGACTGTGAAAGTTAAATACGACGACGATGAAGGTTACACCCACGAATCAAATCCTATAACGGTCTCGTTGGAAGTGAAGGAGAGACCCCTATTGAACCCAGTTACAATCACAGCAACCGTGCTGATAGCGATAGCCGTTGTAGCAGGATTCAGATTTGCAAGGAGGAAAGCGAAATGAGTCTGCTGAAAAGCTGGTTAGCATTTCTACCAGTTGCTCTCGGGCTGTTCATGGTTTTGCTGGACGTTAGCGTTCTAAACGTAGCATTGCCCAGAATAGCTGAAGATTTTCATGCGAAGATGTCAGATCTGCAGTGGATTCTGAACGCCTACACACTCACAATGGTCACACTTCTGGTTTTAGCTGGAAGAATAGGAGACATGGTTAGGAGGGATAGGTATTTCATATTTGGAATGTGCTTGTTTGTCTTAGGCAGTTTTCTATGCGCACAATCATGGAGCATAGGTGTTTTAATAGCGTTCAGGATTTTTCAGGCAATTGGCGGAGCGATTCTCAGTGCCAATACGCTCGCAATAGCCACGGAACTTTTCCCTCCTGGGCAGAGAGGGACTGCAATGGGTTTGAATGCGATACTGGTTGCATCAAGCTTTACTTTGGGTCCAATAATAGGTGGCTGGCTTACAACGCATCTCAGCTGGCACTGGGTTTTCTACATCAACGTTCCCATTGGAATGGCATCAATCACTTTGGGTTTTATGCTTTTACCCCCCTTAAAGCCAAAGGAAAGAGTGTCTGTAGACCTAGCAGGCACAATTTTGTTGGCAATCGGTTTGGGATCACTCACTTTGGGAATAATAAAGGGTCAGGATTGGGGATGGTACAACCAGAAAACCTTAGCATGCTTCGCAATAGCCGTTCCATATTTAATGGCCTTTGCAACAAGAGAAATTAATTACGGGTTCCCGATCCTTGACCTCAACCTATTCAAGATCAGAAATTTTACAGTGTGTGTCACTGGAACGGCTATAATATTCTTTGGTATCTCTTCTTCGCTCTTCGTTGTCCCCTATCTCCTTCAGGGGTTGAAGGGTTTGAGCGCTGAAGAGGCGGGATACTGGATGATCGCTATCCCTATCATGAACACATTCGTAGCACCCATTGCTGGAAGGTTGAGCGATAAGATGAATCCGAAATACATGATGAGCTTGGGACCTATCCTGTTCGCTTTAGGTATGTACAACATGACCAGTGTGGATGTAAGTACTAAGTACTGGGAGTTCTTCTTCAGATTGATTCCAATGGGCATTGGGATGGGACTGCTAAATTCTCCAGCTTTCAACGTTATAATGTCTTCAGTACCACCAACAAAAGCTGGTATGGCAAACGGAACTCTTAGATCTATAAACACACTCGCTCAAGCCATGGGTGTAGCTGTTGGAGGTGTTCTGATCACCCACAACATGAAAAAATACCTGCCCGGTTACGAGACTCTCGTCCCCGATCCTGGAACGATGTCAATTCTTATTTCGCTCGCAACATTCAATCCCCTTCCTCTTATAGGCATGGTTGAAGGATTCGTGGACAGTATGCATTTCGTTTTTTCGACAATGATGTGGCTTCCTTTGATAAGCTCGTTGATAATAGCAATTTTTCTGAGAGGAGAAGAACATTTAAAGGTGAGAACATGAAGTCTATCGCTCTGCTCGTTACAGTTTTAGCGTCATTTTTAACTCCTTTCATGGGTTCAGCAACGAACATAGCCCTCCCTTCAATTGGCAAGGAGTTTAAAGTTGATGCAATAACCCTGGGATGGATCGCTACATCATACCTTCTCGCTGCAGGCATGTTCTCAGTTCCCTTCGGCAGACTTGCAGATGTAAGAGGTAGGAAGAAAGTTTTTGTCATCGGACTTCTCGTATATTCCATCGGCTCTTTTCTTTCAGCTATCTCACCTTCAGCAGAGCTTTTAATAGGCTTTAGAGTTGTTCAGGGTATAGGAGGGGCAATGATCTTCGCGACAGCCGTAGCGATTCTCACTTCTGTCTTTCCTCCGAGTGAGAGGGGAAAAGCCATTGGTGTTAACACTGGAGCCGTTTATACTGGACTCAGTCTTGGGCCATTTCTAGGCGGTTATTTAACACAGAACTTTGGCTGGAGAAGCGTATTCTTCGTTAACGTTCCGTTGGGGATTTTAGCCTTAACGCTCGCTTTATTGAAGTTGAGGGGGGAATGGGCGGAGGCCAGAGGAGAAAGATTTGATTTTAAAGGTTCGGTAATCTACAGCCTTATGCTCCTCCTTACGATTTACAGCTTAACCGAACTCGCTGTTCCGTTCTTAATTGCAGGTTTGATCCTTCTATTCGCTTTTATTGCTTCTGAAAGTAGAGTGGAGCAGCCTGTGCTTGAAATCAGGTTGTTCAGGAATAACCTTACGTTCTCCCTATCAAACCTTGCCGCATTGCTAAACTACAGTGCAACTTTCGCAGTTGGCTTTATCTTAAGCCTCTACTTGCAGTACGTTAAGGGCTTTGATCCTCAGAATACTGGCATGATCTTGATCTCACAGCCTGTTATTATGGCTATATTCGCAACTTTCGCGGGCTGGTTGTCAGACAGAATAGAACCGAGAATCGTTGCCTCCGCTGGCATGGCTGTGACGGCTTTAAGTCTCTTTATCTTCTCAAACATCGATGCAAGCACTTCGATTAGCTTAATAGTTGCGAATCTCATGCTTTTGGGCTTTGGCTTGGCTTTGTTCAGCTCACCAAATACGAATGCAATAATGAGCTCCGTTGAAAGAAAATTTTTTGGAGTGGCATCTGCAACAGTTGCAACAATGCGTTTAACGGGACAGATACTAAGCATGGCACTTGTTATGCTCGTTTTCTCAATTTTAATGGGCAGGGTTGAGATTACTCCAGAGTACTACCCCATGCTGATTGAGAGTGCCAGACTTTCTTTTATGCTGTTTACAGTACTCTGTGTCGTCGGAATCTTCGCATCCCTTGGAAGAGGAAGAATCAGATAGCTTTATCAAGCAAGACACCATGCGTAACCATGGGTTGTAGTTAAATTTTTTAAAAGGCGCAAACATAATTTTAGCGAAAATCCAGAAGCGATCAAAATCCTATTTCCAAATGCGGATCAAAAACGAGTTAACAAAGGCGTTTTAGATGCCCCGACCGTGTTTATAAGAATGGCATAGACATTAACGCTGCTGGAAACATCCTGAAGTCTTGTTTAAATAAAGCTCTTAAAGGAGACGTGAACCGACTCGAACTACCTACGATAGTCCATTTGGGTTTGAAAGTAGAACCTGTAAGAGGTTGTCTAGCAATGAAAATTTTGAAAAAAAAAATTGGTAGCTCAGACCTGTAATTTAAAAATAAACGCTTAGATTATTGTTCTCATTAATTCTCAAACAGCGTAAGGATAGGTAATTCACCACATTTTTATTGTTCCAAACTTCAAAATAGTAATCGTTTTCCCGTTATTCCGTAGTAAATAAAACCAACGGCGAACAAAATAACAAAAGCAGACAGTATCAGCAAAAGGACTCTGTAAACCTTGATATTCATACCGCCGACAGACATCATTCGTGCAAGAACCATAAGCCAAGCAAAATCCAGCCATACATGGGAGACGTAGAAAATTGCTATTCCCGCGCTTCCCCAGTACTCCAGAGCTTCCACAATAAGCGGTGAACCAACACCAATCCACCACGCTATGAAGAACGGGTTAAAGGCGGAAAGACTCGCACCAGTGAGTAGTGGTGAAGTAGCAGTGGCTGAGGATTTAATTGCTCTGACCTTTATTGCATCCCTCATAGTTAGGTATGCAAAGAAGAGCAGAAATACGCCACCGACCAAACTCAAAGCTGATGAGATCCACTTAGCGGTTAGAATACTCGCTACTCCAAAGCTTATCAGAAGGACAAGTGGTAATTCAACCACTAAATGCCCTACGCTGACCCAAAAACCACCTCTCCATCCATTTTTGACACCTATAGCAGCTGTAGCGGCTGTTAGTGGACCTGGAGCTAAAGCACCTGTGGAGCTTATGAGAATAACTTTAGCCAGAAAGCTCAGCAAGATCTTTTCAACTCCTCAATCCTTCTTTCAAGTTCCTCCGAAGCGTCTTCACATTCTTTTCCACCAGTAACCCTCCGTATGACAGAAAAGACCTCAACTAGAACAATTCTTGGAGAGTTCAGCTTGAAACTCTGGAACAGGAGAAATACCAGAAGAACCTTTGATTTTTTCTGCCTCTCCCCCGCACTCTCTATTTCTTCCAACAGGGCATTTACAAGAACCGAGGTATTTAATGTTTTCATCTTCTCATTCCAGGACTTTAAGCTGTTCTTCTGCTGATTTCCCCAAATGTTTTGCTGGCCTCTCTATTTCACCAAGTTTCTCTTTGTACCTATCCTCATCGGCCTTCTGCCTGAAAAGCTCTTCTACCAGCGAATTGATCTCACCCGGGACATCCAGAGCTACTGTAAGTTTTTTCATAACTTAGTTTACAATTTGCAAATTTAAATGCATTTCGAGCCAAATCAATCGAATTATAGCATTATTATACATTTGCTCTTTAACCTTTTTCCTGATTTGGTCACTTCGCATATTCTTTTGTAGGTCCAGTCATCATAAAGTACAACACTTCTGCAAGGACGTTGAGAATGAAGGTGATCTCACTCGACTAATTTTTCAAATTCTTCCTCTGTAAGGAAAACAACTGTTATAAAGGTGTTGAATGCGTTATCACAATCTATGTCATAAGCAATTTTAGAAATCTTTCTCCAGTCACATCTGTTTTGCCTATCACAAGAATATCTATATCTGAGCCGCTACTTGCTTCACCTCTTGCAAAAGAGCCGTATAGGATGATAGCATCTATTCACTTCCCCATCTCTTCAAGAGTTCCCTCCATGATTACTTTCAGAGTATTTTCAGCGCCTACGATCATTTTCACCATTAAAC
>CAZPML010000068.1:0-8089 GCA_964587675.1 uncultured archaeon | reverse complement strand
TGGTATATGCAACTCTTTTATCGGAGAGTAGATGTATATCTCTCTCCATCCAGCTTTAACTAGCTTCCTTCCGCTTATTCTGAACTTAATACCGTTACAATCGATTTCCAGTTTTCTTACTTCCCAGACAGATTTAGGTGCTAGGGTCGAAAGAAATCTCCGAACAATGAGCTCGTAAATTTTCCATTCCATTCTGTTAAGATCTTTTTTAGTTGCAATGGAAGTTGGATGAAGAGGGGGGTGGTCTTTGGACACTCTTTTACCAGCCGAGGGAATTATCTTGTCCTGCTGAAGAACGATTGAAGCCTCTTTTGAGAAATCACTGTTTATAAATCCCCTTACGATCTCAATGAGATCGATGGATTTTGGGTAAACGGTATTGTCTGTTCTTGGATAACTAATATACCCCTCGAGATAAAGGTTCTCCGCGATTTTCATGGCCTTGTCGGGGCTAATGAACTTCGAAGCCTCCCTTAAAAATTCGGTGGTGTTGAAAGGCGTTGGCCGATCCTCGCTTGCAAACTTACTTTCGAATGATATAACTCTCCCTTCATTTCCTATTTTAGAAATAAGTTCTTCTGCCTCTTCCCTTCTGTAAAATTTTTTTGAATACTTCACTTCGAAATTCCCGAACTCTAAGACAACCTCGAAAAATTTTTTCGGTTTAAAGTTCTTTATTTCTTCCTCTCTTTCAACTATTATCCTGAGTGTTGGAGTCTGAACACGACCCACGCTTAAAAAATTCTTTCCAACTCTTTTGGCTCGGGTTGAAACGAGTCTTGTAAGTACAGCACCCCAGATAAGGTCGACTTTATGCCTCGCTAGAGCGGCGTTAGCTAGATTGTAATCGACTTCGCGTGGTTTTGAGAAAGCATTGAGGATCTCTCTCCTCGTTATAGAACTATACCTCACCCTGTCGACTTTGACATTTGGATTTCTCTCTAAGACTATTTCAAGAGCCTCAACGCCGATGAGCTCGCCCTCCCTGTCATAATCGGTAGCGATCGTGACCCTTCCAATTTTCGGTGCTAACTTCCTTAGAAGTGAAATAACCCCTCTTTCTTTGAATTCTTTTTTAATATTTGAATTTAAAAGTTTTGAGAGAGGAACGTTCCAGTTGCTCAACTCCTTTGGGAAATCAAGCTCGACTATGTGGCCGCGAAGTCCAACGACGTATGCATCATTTGATTTGGAGTAATAGTACTTTGACCCGTCCTTTTTAGTTTGCACATCTCCGAATAAGAAATTTGCAATCCTTCTGGCAGCCACGTCTTTTTCAGCTATAATTAGCCAGCTCATAACCAATCAAGACTTCTTGATCTCATCTCTCTTCTCTTTCTTTCCATGAACTTAATGACTCTTGAATGCTGGGCCCCATCAATAATCATTGTAATGGCCTCTCTGGCCGCGGAGACATTCTCTGCATATCCAATTATCCCTATAAATTTTCCGTAAATTGTGAGGTTAACGTCAAGGACTTCCTCAATTTGCCTCCTAATTTTGCCCTCTTTTCCAATAATTCTACCTTTTATCCTGTGCATGGCTTTTTCGGGGATGTAGGAGGAGAGGTCTATTACATCAAAAATAAGCATCTCGTCATCCAGGAGCTTTAACGCAATTTCAGGATTAAATCCTATAGAAATAGCTTTAATGACATCTTTGGCCCTCATAAACCCAATTGGGTCCTCGCATTCAATTCTAGCAACCTTAATATCGCTCATAATCCTTAATTTGCAACCAGTCTTTTTTTCGATGGTTCTTTTGATTTCGCCATTTTTTCCTATCAGAACACCTATTCTATCTTCGGGCACTTCTATCTCTAGAACATTCATACTATTCATACCGATCCCCCAAAATCTCATTGAGGATGTCGGAATCGCTAACTTTAATTCCAAACTTTGAAAAAAACCTTGTAATGTTCTTTACATCCCTTCTTAGATATTCCAAAGCCTTAGGATGGCTAGTGAGAACAGATTGGCCCATATCGATGAAGTATGGCTTACCTAGGTACATGATGTTGTACTCACTCAAATCTGCATGGACCAACTCGGCTCTCCAATACAATTTTTTAACGTCTTTGATTATTAATTCAAATATTGAATCCACATCTAGTTCTCTCATCTCCTTTCCAATTTCAACGAGTGTAGGGGCGGGAATTTCATCTTCTCCGATGAATTCCATGAGCAAAACGTTTCTCAAGTAAGAATAAGGTCTCGGTACATTTACACCGGCCTCAAAAGCCCTCTCAAGGTTTCTAAACTCCTTCTCCGTCCATGTGAATATCCTGTCTTTTTGAGAGATCTTCCTCATGTCAAACCTCTTATCTCCAAAAATGTATTCGTCCATCTTATCGAATTCGCTCGTCTCTATTCTGTATATCTTGACCGCCATTTTAACGTCTTTGCCATCGAAGTTTCCATCGGCATAGAAGACGTTTGCCTCCTTGCCCGTGCTTATAACTCCTCCAAGAGCTTTAATCAGACCCTTAGAGGAGAGTTTGTAGAGTGCTCTAAGCGTTCTTAGGTCTAAAACCTCAGCATAAATCTTTCTTTCCTCTTTTCCGAATTCTTTAACTCTTAGTTTGTCTAAGTATTCGTCGATTTTTCTGAGTTCTCTCACCACTAAGTTTTGAGTTAGCTATTTTATAAATCTATGTCTACCTTAACTTGTGGAGTTTGAAATACCATACGAAAAAATAAGATCTGCAAAGAAAATTGGAGTTCAGTTGCCAAATGGGCTAAAAAGGAGGGCAATTGAGATATGCCAAGAGTTAGAGGAGAGGGGGTACCAGGTTTTAATTTCAGGTGAGAGTTGCTACGGAGCCTGTGATGTGGACTTAGCCTTGCTGTCTGAAGTCGACCTCCTGCTACACTTTGCACATACCCCAATAATCGAAAACGAGAGAGTTGTTTATGTTCCATATTTCATCGACTACGATCCAAATTTTAGTTTAGAAATTGAGGAAAAGAGAATAGCTTTAATTTCTAATGCCCAATTCTGCCATAAGCTTCCGGATGTGAAAAGGTCGCTTGAAAATCAGGGTTATGAAGTTGAGTTAAAAAGAGGAAGCAAGAGAATCTCTTTTCCTGGACAAGTTCTGGGGTGTAATTATTCTGTTTTGAGGGATACAGAATCCGAAGCGGTTATTTATGTAGGAGATGGCGAATTCCATCCAATAGGGGCATCAATTTATAGTGGAAAGAAGGTTTACGCTTTTAATCCAATTACAAAGGGTCTAAAAGTTGTGAATGGATCCGATTTTGAAAGGAGGAGGTACTTCGAAGTTTCAAGGTGTGTAGGGTTGAAAAAAGTAGGTATCTTGGTTTCCTCAAAGCCAGGTCAGAAGAGAACGTCTCTTGCACTAAAACTTGAAAAATTGGCAAAGAGATCAAATCTGCAAGCTAAACTCATCTATTTGAATGAGATAACTCCTCAAAAAATTGAAAATCTGCCATTCGAATTTTACGTAAATACCGCATGCCCGAGAATAACTTACGATGATTACTTAAATTTTGGAAAACCATTAATTTCTCCACAAGAATTCGAATTTCTGCTGGGAATCCGCGATAAAATTGGGATTGATGAGATTTACTGAAACTTCCATCCACCACTCCTTTTGTAAAATAAAAAGAATATTGAGCATCCAAGGATCAGTAGGATAAGTAGAAAGGCTGGATCAATAAGAATCTCATACTCACCTTCAAGTTCCAAGTAGAAGTATTTGCCATTGCCCTTATACACATTGTACTCACCCTTATTCGAACTCTTAACTCCAGCGAAGGAAAGGGTAGAGGATTTGTTTATTAGATTTGCAGTAGTTAGCAAGACGAATGAAACGTTTCTTGGGTATTTCAGCTCCAGTACATTTGATTTTAATGAGTACATCATGAGTATCTGTCCACCACCATTTGCGGCGATTAACAAGTCCTTGAATGTAACGGACCTTCCATCAAGCTTGGTCTCGATAAAACTGAGGGAGGAAGATTCAATCGAGAAGGAGTCGTATTCTGGGAGAGGGAAAGTTAGATCCCCCTCAAAATTCTTATCTCCTTTGTTTTCTAGAACAACAACTTCGCTCACTCTAAAGCTGCCTTTGATGGGATAAACGATGAGATGGTGGAATTCGGATATGTTTCCTGTGGAATTGGTAAATAGAAGGTTAAATCTGACGGTGGTATCTTCCTCAACATCGACGCTTTTAACGAATGTTTTGTTGAGAGCGTAGAGTTCAAGGTTATAAAAGCCTGGAGGTATCTTTAAAATTGTCCCATTCTCAACTTCTCCAGAGAAGGTGAAATTGGAGGAAGTAAGGTTGAGATGAGCTGGGCCATCGTAACCATCAATTTGAATTGTTAGGTTATAGCCTGAAGCTAGGAGAAGCAACAGGATTGCGGCGAGCATGGGAAAAACCCCGTTAGCTTACGACTTCTGAAACCCTTCTGATCTTTCCCCATTTTACTTTCTTTCCGGAAATGAAGTCAACAAACGCTGAAGCTGCAGCGATTTGGAGGATGAATGAGTGGATAAATAGGCCAAAAACTACTTTTAGCTTTGATATTTTCTTGTAATGGAGGAGAATTGGCGGAGGGGCCAGAATTAGGAGTGGGGAGAAGAGAAATATGATGTAAGTTAGAGATAAGGCGAGATACCACGAAAGTCTAACTCTAAACTTCAACTTCTTCATTCTGAATCTATATCTCCAGAGTTGGAGGCCGCCGTAGTACCATCTTTTTCTCTGTTCGAACAACTCCTTCCAACTCATTGGCGCATCTTCATAAAGTTTTGTCGACGTCACGAGCAAAGCTCTCATTCCAGCTGCATGCATTCGAGTTGCGAAGTCAGCATCTTCGGTAATAACTTCTTCGCTCAGTCTCTCTTTCATAAGCACGTCCGCCCTTAGAACTCCTATGAGGCCATTGAATTGCTTAAATGAGCTTTTGCTGAGTAGGAAATTGAGTAAGTAATATTCAACTTCAACGGTTTCGCTAACGAAATTTATTCCGTTGGCTATGTATCTTTTAGAAGATGCTATGTAGCATTCTTTGCATTTCTCTAAAGCTTTGATGCACTCTAAAATAAAATTTCTCTCAGGGCGTGTATCTACGTCGAATATCGCTATGTAATCCGGAGAAAATTTCTCAAGTTTTTTTATCGCTTCGTTAATTGCTCCTCCCCTCTTCCCCCTCCTTCCTTCTCTCTCTACAACGCACACACCGAGTTTCTTTGCCAAAACTCCCCTATTATCGTTTTTTGAATTTTTATCAATGACATAAACGAATTTAACGTCAATTCCCGTGTAATCTAAACTTTTTATGTGTTTGATGCTCTTTTCAATAGTATTCCAGTCCTCAAATGGAGATACGGGAACCACTACCGCAACCTTCATCCAAGCATTTCAGCAATAATTTTAGCGGTTTCCGCTGGATCAGCCCTTCCTCTAGTTTTCCTCATAACTTGGCCAACAAGGTAGTTCAATGCTTGCCTCTTTCCGTTCAAATAATCCTGGACAGCTTTTGGGTTCTCATCTATGGCCTCTTTGCAAAATCTTATAATTTCATCTTTTGAGATTGCAAATAGCCCCTTGGTCTTAATAATATCATCGATTTCTCCTCCAAAATCGAGTTTTGTTCTTATAACCTCTGTAACTCCTTTTTCAGTTATCTTCTCGTCTTTAAAGTACTTTAGCAATCTCGCAAAATCTGATGGGGGAAAAATTTCGTAGCATTTGGAGAAATTCCATCCCCTGTAGTTGAGTTCCCCTCTGAGGACATCCACAACCCATGAAACGGCAATTTTTGGATCGATTTCTTTGGCGACATCTTCGAAGTAATTGGCCATCTTAACGTCAAGTATGAGGACCTTTGCAAAGTTATCACTTATGCCATACTGCCGCTTTAACCTCTCCCTCTTTTCTTCAGGCATCTCTGGGATCGTGTCCTCACTTCCTCTAGCAATTTCTCAGTGTAGATGGGAACTAAGTCTGGTTCGGGGAAGTATCTGTAGTCTTGCTCCTCCTCTTTACTTCTCAGAGACACCGTGATATTCTGAACTTCGTCGAAGTGCCTCGTCTCTCTTACAACCTTCCTTCCCAACTTTAGGAGATTTTTCTGTCTCATTATCTCGTAGTTCAATGCCCTTTCTACTCCTTTGAAGGAGGAGATGTTCTTTACCTCAACCCTTCCCCCTCCTCTCAAAGAAATGTTTGCATCAACTCTCATGGCGCCCTCTAGATCCCCATCAAAAACGTCTAAGTATTCCAAGATTATTCTTAATTTGTTTAAGAAAAGTCTGGCCTCTTTTGGCGAGTTAATAACCGGTTCAGTCACGATCTCTAAGAGAGGGGCACCGCTTCTGTTGTAATCAATTAGGGAGTACTTTGCGGTTGTGATCGAACCCTTGTAAGTAAGTTTCCCGGGATCCTCCTCTATGTGAATTCTTTTTAATGAGATCTTCTTTTCTTTTCCATCGACCTCAATTTTCACGTATCCTCCAAGAGCGAGGGGCCGATCATATTGGCTAATCTGAAAACCCTTCGGTAGATCTGGGTAGAAATAGTTCTTTCTGTCAAACACTGTGAACGGCTGAACTTCTGCATTTAGAGCTAGTGCTACTTTAATGGCCGCTTTCACAGCTTCTTTGTTTATAACAGGCATAGCACCAGGCATTCCTAAGCATACAGGACAAACATGGGTATTTGGCTCATCTCCGTGATAATCAAGTGGACAAGAACAAAATAACTTTGTTTTAAGTTTATTTAGTTGAACGTGAACTTCTAAACCAATTATCACGTCTTCCATGCAAAAAGATTTAGTTGAGTATTAAAAAATATTTGTGAGATGGAAGAATGGAGTATCGCTTTAAAAATGCCCATAAATTGGGATTTAAAACTAAAGTTCTTCGTTCTACCTTCGAGGCCAACTCCGAGTATAATCTTTAGAAGAAAGTGGTTTAGGGCATTGAAGATTGGAGATAGATTAATTCCAGTTTCGGTTGAAATTGTGGACAAAGAAGTCCGCGTGAGAAGCATCCAGGTTAAAAAAAAGGAAAAAAGGAAAATTGAAGAACTAATTTTTGAATACTTTGGATTGGGAGATCCTAGTTCGCTGTACAATTTCATGAGGAGTGATGAGAAACTCTCTCTCCTTTTGAAAAAATTCCCAAACTTTGGTAAAGGGATTAGGATGTCGATTTACGTATTCGAGGGAATCGTTAAAGCCATTATCCAGCAACAAATTGCATTCAAAGTAGCTGAGAACATAGCAGCCAACTTAATTGAGAAATACGGTGAGAACATAAGATTTGGAGGGAAAAGAGTTTTCGATTTTCCAACTCCAAGTTTACTCTCTAGACTGTCAATGGAAGATCTAAAAGGATGCGGCCTTAGTAAAAGAAAGGCTGAAGTGATAATTAACGTATCTAAAGCTGCCCTTGAATACGATTTGGAGAATCTTAAAAGGTTGAAACAAAACGAGGTCTATGAGTTTCTAACCTCGTTTAAGGGAATAGGCAGATGGACAGCTGAGTTGGTAATGTCAATGTCGCTGGGGTTCAATGTTATTCCATTAGGTGATCTCGGTGTTAGGAGAGTTTTGACAAGATTGTATCCTGAATACTCGAACAATTTGGAAATTTTGGCTAAAAAATTTGGGAACTTTTCAAATGATATTTTATGCTATCTTTTTCTCGAAGATAGAATTGGTGAAAGAACTTAGAATTTCTAGACAAAACTCTTAAATTCTTCAAAAACTTTTATTTTTAGGAGCCGGGGTTGCCGAGTGGTAAGGCGACGGCCTGCTAAGCCGTTGGGCGACGCCCGCGTGGGTTCGAATCCCACCCCCGGCGCTAGCGCTGCATTTAAGAACTGTTCAAATCGCTCTATGTACTTTTCTAAGAACTTAATCCGTATCCATACGTACACTGTCCGTCGTGTCGAATAACTCATTTACTATTTCATCTATTATAAAATCAATACTAACTTTCTCCTGCATATTTTTCACCCAGAACCTCTCTTAACCAGCTCCTAAATTCTGCCTCGTTCATCAGAACAGAATCCTCAACACCTATGCATGCGTATGTGTCCCTTGCATGT
>CAZPML010000067.1:5876-8166 GCA_964587675.1 uncultured archaeon | reverse complement strand
AAGGGCCCGGACCGGGATTCGAACCCGGCTCCTGGGATCCACAGTCCCAGAGGATTACCGCTACCCCACCCGGGCCATCCAAAGTATAAACCGCTCTCACCTTCCTCTATTCTTTGGGTATAAATCTCTTCTTGCAAGCATTGTTAATAACCAACAAAGGGAAAAAATAAGTATTACTGTAAGCGATAAGGATAATCTAAGTTTATAGTCCAAGAGCTGGAGGAATCAATTACCAAGCAGAAGTTCAAGAGTCCTCGAAGGGTCCAAATATAGTTAATGCCAGGACGATTTCCTAACTTTTTAATAACATTCTTTCTGAGGAACCATTCTAGACAGGTTCAATTTAAAGTTCTAGAGACTAATAATCCCAAGCTTGTACATATCATTACCTGTAAAAATACGGCATCCAGAACTTTCTAAGGTTTCAATAGTTCTTAGTGCATCATCGATTTGGCAAACCATTTCATCCTTATATTCTGGTAAGTAGCCGCTAACACCATGAAAGATTGGGCCATGTTCAGAAAAAACGTAGTTTGAAACGTGATCACAAGTAAAGTATGTCTTAAAATTGATGTTTTCAATTAGTGTTCGTAATTCTAATAGCTGCTGTTTAGCGTTTAACGGAACTATTTCCCTACCTACCATGTTCTTAATCGGAGTTCCATCAAGTATTATGAGATTTCTAACGCGTACAAAGTTGGGTTTAGCAAAATTTAAAACTTTGGCTGTGTTTTTAGCATGATCAACGGATTTTCTAACCCCAGCCAATCCTGTTATGACGTAGTAACTTACTTCAAAATATCTAGATGCTTTCTTACAAGCTTTAATTGCATCTTCTGGTGATATTCCTTTATTAACAAGTTTTAAAACTTCTTCGTCTCCGCTTTCAAGCCCCATATGAATCCTTGTTAACCCAGATTCGTGAAGCTCTTTCAACTTTGTCTTAGGCATCGCAGCAATAGTTTTGATTCTTGCGTAAGCTGTAATTCTTTCGATCCAAGGATACGACTTTATTAAATAGCTTATGATTTCAGTTATATCCCTATGAATTAGCGGATTCGAGTCGGCTAAAAAGGCAGTGGTTGAATAACCAAAAATTTTTGATATCCTATCGATGTCGCTTAAAATTTCCCTCTTTGGCCTTTGATGAAACCTCATTCCCTTATACATACCACAAAATGCACATTTATTCCAATTGCACCCCCTAACAACTCTCAGCAAATAGCTACCGGCTTCACTTGGAGGTCTGAAAGGTGGAAATTCGTACTTCACTTCCTAAGTTGGTACCTTCTGAACTTTAAATTTGCTAATGCTTCAAGCCACAATCTAGCTTCAAATAAGACGAGTTCACTCAAGCTGCAGTAATCCCTCCCAACCGACCCTTGGTACTCATCATTAACGTAAAAGTCGATTTTGTGGTTGCAAATCACAACAACGATCGGATCATCTCTAATTACAAGTAAATCTCCCTCGCTTTCTAAAATCTTTTTAAGGCTGTTAAACGAGTCTAGGACTTTGGATGCCAAATCAATTAACTCCATAAATTAGGTTGGAGAAGTTTTTAAAATATTAACGTAATTTAAATCCAGTAGTACAGCAGGAGCTGGAATCCTGGAGTATTTAATGCGATAGATCTCCATTAAGTTTAGAAGAGTCAACGAACCGAAATTAGCTTTTGCCCTTGCTACTCAACTGGGTGCAGTGAAATCGTACCGAAAAAGAGGAGATAAAAGAGTCGCTTCCAAATCTTGAGGATTATTTATTTTTAACGCACCAAGAGATTTGAGCTAATAAGACGGAGTTATTTTTCTTACCAAGGAAATTGAGATTGAATTTAGAATTTACTTAGTCCAAAGAAATCTAAATTCAAACCATTGCAACAGAGAATAATCACAAAATACTGCTCAAAACCAATATAGTTAATTCTTCCAAACGGAAACTGATCACCAAAAGTGCATTCGATCCTGAAATTGCCTCATGCAGTGTTCACTCCAGAATAGAATCTAAATTCGGGAACGTACAATCTTCGGGATTCGGCTAGTATAATAAGTCACGTAGGATCGAATGCGATTTCAATGGTCTCAAGAGATCTTGCAGGAAAATTGGTCAACGAGTTCTTTCAGGAGGGTTCCGAACTTAAAAAGTATGACTTCAAAAAGCATCTCCGCAAATTATCAATTTCTTCCTTAGTAAAAAGTGATAAAAAACAAAACTTTTAGATTCTTGAGCCTAAATGGGTATTCTGAAGTGCCGGATTCCAATGAAATTCGAACTTCTGACTAAGCTTCTA
>CAZPML010000067.1:0-5776 GCA_964587675.1 uncultured archaeon | reverse complement strand
GGGTATTCTGAAGTGCCGGATTCCAATGAAATTCGAACTTCTGACTAAGCTTCTACCAATTCTGAAAGTTTTTGACTCGATATGAAAAACTAGATTAAGTCTTTGATAAAGCTTTTTGCATGGGATCAACAATAATAGTTGGAGGATTTTGGGGGGACGAGGGGAAAGGAAAGATAGTTGCGCACATCGCAAATACCGATAAACCTTCCTTTATAGTTAGGGGTGGCGTCGGTCCAAATGCAGGCCATACAGTCGAAATAGCCGGAAAAAAATTTGGAGTGAGGATGATTCCTTCTGGGTTCGTTTACAGGCAGGCAAAATTGAGAATCGGAGCCGGAGTTCTAATCAATCCAGAAGTTTTTCTGAATGAGATAAAGGTGCTTGAAGTTGCTGATCGAACTAAAATCGACTATAGATGTGGAATAATTGAGAAAAAACACGTTGAAAAGGATAGGGGTAGCGAGCATTTAAGCAAAAAGATAGGGACAACCGGTACGGGTTGCGGACCTGCTAACGTTGATAGGGTTAACAGAATTGCAAAGCAAGCGAAAGATGTTCCAGATTTAAAAGACTTTCTCACGGATGTGCCCCTCGAAATAAACGAGGCTTTAAGCAAAGGTGAATTCGTGCTGATTGAGGGGTCTCAGGGTTTTGGTTTAAGTTTATACTATGGAACCTATCCATACGTAACTTCCAAAGACACTACGGCCTCAGCGATGGCCTCCGATGTTGGAGTGGGTCCAACCAGGGTTGACGATGTAATCGTTGTTTTCAAGTGTTTTCCAACTAGAGTCGGTGAGGGACCTTTTCCAACCGAAATGGATCAAAGTACAGCTGAAAGACTCGGAATAATTGAGTACGGTACCGTTACTGGTAGAAGAAGACGTATAGGATACTGGGATGGGGAAACGGCGAAGTATTCCGCCATGATAAACAGCGCTACTCAGATTGCACTAACTGGAATAGACAAGTACGACAAAGAGTGCTATGGAGTAAAAGAGTGGTCCAAGCTTACAAATAAGGCGAAGAAGTTCGTAGAAAGGGTTGAAGAAGAAGTTGGCGTTCCAGTTACGCTAATTTCGACTGGACCAGAATTGAAGCAGATAATTGATCTAAGAAGGGAGAAGCTATGATCCCCTCTTCGCTTTCTTCGTTTTTAATTTCTTTAATCTTATAATATTCTCTCTATCCATCTCCTCCAATTTGAAAGATATGAATTTGGCCAACTCTTCCATCGTTGGGATTACCCTGTACTCGAGAGCATTTACTCTCCTCTTCGTTCTTTCGATTTCGTCAATTAATCTCCTAAGAGTCGTCTCGATTTCGGCAACCTCCAGAACGGAGTCGACTAGCTCCTCAAACGCAGAGACCGCTTCGTCTATTCTTGCAGTTGTACTGAGCACACCATAACCTCTCTCCGTTACCTTCTTTCTTACCGGTTCTCTTTTTATAACGGGAACAACAACTCCCATTATGTTCTTCCTTTTCATAGTAAAACTGGGCTGCATTTGACAACAAGCCAAAGCTATGGATCTTACAGCGACTATCCCATCAACTGCCGTTGCTAGTGCGAGTTTTTGCTGGGCTTTTTCGAACTTCTCAACCATTCCCCCAATTGCCTCCTTTGCCTCCTCAAGAAGTTGCCTGAATTCCATTATTAGGCCATCTCTCTTCATTTTAAGCAACGCGTGTCCCCTAATTGCCATTTTGATTCTTCTTCTAAGTTTTATTAGTTCCATCCTTGTTGGTTGGATTTCCATCATTAGACCACCGAAAAAATTAAGATGCTTCTTCTGCCGTCTCTAATCTCGTTTCAGCTTTCCTATATTTTGGATGATATTTCTCAATGAACTTCCTTTCGACTTTAGTTAGTTCTCTCTCGGGCAACATAGAGAGGAGTTCCCATCCTAGGTCGAGGGTGTAATCGATATCCCTGTCCTCATATCTGTCCTGATTAACGAATTTCCTTTCAAATTCGTCAGCAAATTTCAGGAAAAGCCTATCTCTCTCGGATAATGCTTCTTCTCCAACTATAGCGACTAGACCCCTCAGGTCAACCCCTTCCGCATACGCTGCATACATCTGGTCGTTCCACTGTGGATGATCATCCCTTGTCATTCCCTCTCCAATCCCTTCTTTCATAAGCCTACTCAACGATGGAAGGACGTTTATTGGCGGATATATTCCCTTAGCATGGAGTTCTCTACTAAGGACTATCTGCCCCTCGGTTATGTAACCGGTCAGATCTGGGATTGGATGAGTGATATCATCGCCAGGCATGGTCAAAATTGGCATCTGGGTTATTGTTCCCTTTCTTCCCCTTATCCTCCCAGCTCTCTCGTAGATTGTAGCGAGATCCGTGTACATATATCCCGGATAACCTCTCCTTCCAGGAACTTCTTCTCTTGCCGCACTTATCTCTCTCAAAGCTTCGCAGTAATTCGTCATGTCGGTCAGGATAACCAGTATGTGCAGATCGTATTCGTATGCAAGAAACTCCGCAGCGGTGAGAGCCATTCTAGGTGTTAGCAATCTCTCTATTGCTGGATCGTTTGCCAAGTTAAGAAAGACGATGGCCCTCTCCAAAGCACCTGTTCTCTCAAATTCTTTCATGAACTGATAGGCTTCCTCATAAGTTATGCCCATGGCAGCGAAAACAACTGCGAATTCTTCCTCCTGCCCCCTAACTTTTGCCTGCCTGGCAATCTGGAGCGCTATATCGTTGTGCGGTAAGCCACTTCCGCTGAATATTGGAAGCTTTTGTCCCCTTACGAGGGTATTCATCCCGTCAATTGCCGATATGCCAGTTTGTATGAATTCCCTTGGATACTGCCTCGCATAAGGATTGATTGCAGCCCCGACAATTGGTCTTCTTTCCTCCGGAACAATTTTGGGTCCTCCATCAATGGGATCGCCAGAACCGCTCAAAATTCTGCCGAGCATATCTTTTGAACAGCTTAGCTTCACTATATCTCCAGTAAACCTGACCGTACTTGATGTGTCTATTCCCCTCGTTCCTTCGAAAACCTGGACGACGACTATGTCTCTCGAGGTGTCTAAAACCTGCCCCCTCCTAGTTAAACCATCCGGCAAAGTGATCGTAACAAGTTCACCGTAAGCTACAGGTTCTGTTTTTTCAACAAAGAGGAGGGGTCCAGCAACTTGGGTTATTGTCCTGTATTCCTTCATCTCACTCACCCAACAAGTTTTTTCTAATCTTCTCCAATGCCGAATCTAAAGCCGATTTATAATCTTCTTCGAACTTAGCTCTTGCAAATTCCTCGAGACCTTCAACTCTTGTTATCTCCTCAACGGTCTTTCCAGACTCGAGAGACTTGAAGAACCAATCGTTTATTTGCTTGATCGCTTTAAGTAGGTCGAACTGCTTTTGAACGCTACAATATGTATCAACTGGGTGGTATGCATACTGAACTAAGTAGACCTCCCTTATCAGCCTTGCAACTTCAAGCAATAGTCTTTGCGATTCTGGCAGAGCATCGCTGCCAACGAGTTGGACTATTTCCTGCAAATTCGCCTCTTCCTGCAACACTTCCATCGCCCATCTCCTTAGTTCATTCCATACCTCTGAAACGTTTTCTGCATACCAATCTCTCAAGGTATCGACGTAAAGGCTGTAGCTCTGCAACCAATTTATTGCTGGGAAGTGTCTTCTGGCAGCCAATTTTGCATCTAGCGCCCAGAAAACCTTGACTATTCTCAAGGTGTTCTGGGTTACAGGTTCGCTGAAGTCACCACCGGGAGGTGAAACGGCTCCAACCACTGTTACGCTCCCAACTTTACCAGAAAGGGTTTTAACCCTACCTGCCCTCTCGTAAAATTCCGCAAGTCTAGAAGCCAGATAGGCAGGATAGCCCTCCTCACCAGGCATTTCCTCCAGCCTTCCAGATATTTCCCTCATCGCTTCCGCCCATCTACTTGTGGAATCCGCCTGGATTGCAACGTCGTATCCCATGTCCCTGAAGTATTCCGCGATTGTAATTCCGGTATACACCGATGCTTCCCTCGCAGCCACGGGCATGTTTGAAGTATTCGCAACAAGTACGGTTCTTTCCATGAGAGGCCTTCCAGTCCTCGGATCCTCTAATTCTGGAAATTCCTCTAGAACCTCTGTCATTTCATTTCCCCTTTCTCCACAACCGATGTACACGATTATACTTGCATCGCTCCATTTTGCAAGCTGATGCTGCATCACGGTTTTACCGCTTCCAAACGGACCCGGTATGGCAGCTGTTCCACCCTTTGCTACGGGGAAGAAGGTGTCAAATATTCTCTGGCCCGTAATCAGTGGTACTACTGGGGGCAACTTCTCAACGTAAGGTCTTGGAATTCTTACAGGCCATTTGTGGTAGAGTTTAAGTTCCGTTCCATCATCGAGAACCGCAATAGTATCCTCAACCGTGAAGCTTCCCTCGAATATATCTGTAACTACGCCCGGTCCTATGTTTGGTGGGACAAGAACTCTATGCTCTACAATCTCCGTTTCCTGGACTAGACCTATTATCTCACCGGGTTTAACCTTATCTCCCTTCTTGACCACCGGTCTGAATTCCCACTTCGCTTTTCTATCCAATCCCGGAGCTTCAATTCCACGGCCGATGAAATCGCCGCTCGCTTCTTTAAGAACTGGAAGAGGTCTTTGCACACCATCGTAGATGTTCTTAATTAGACCAGGACCCAACTCTACGCTTAACGGCATTCCGGTATTTACAACCCTGTCTCCTGGCTTTACACCGGACGTATCTTCGTAAACCTGAATTAGAATTCTTTCTCCGACTAAACCAACCACTTCTCCCATCAGTCCTTCTTCTCCTACCCTACACAGATCATACATCCTCGCCTTTAATCCTTCAGCCACAACAAGTGGACCGGAAATCCTATATATTTCGCCCAAATATTCCTTCACTTCCATAAGTCAACACCTATCGCCTTTCTTATTTTTTCCCTAATTTCCTCAACACCACCAGTACCACCAAGAGTAACAAAAGTTGGTTCAACTCTTTCTTCAATCTCTCTTTTTAGGGAGAAAGGAAGATTTACAAGGAAATCGTGTTTAATCACAACTACACCAACATCGTCTCTATTCAATACATCTTCAACAGCTTTTATAACTTCCTCACTTGAATTGACATCGTAGATATCAGTAATCCCAGCAAGCATAAATCCAAGATTAAAATCGGGATCACCTATAACCGCGAGCTTCTTCATAAGATCACCATCTGTCTTTCTATTTCCTCGTTTGGAAGATTATACCACTTCCCCCATCCGAGTATTCTTAGGTTGTCGATTTCAACTTTTTTCAGTAAGATGTATTGGAGAACTGGTAGTATGCTTAGCGGATAGTTACTGGCCCTCCTAGCAACTGCCTCTATCCAAACTTTATCGAAATCGACCTCAATTCTCGATAGGTCTCTCTCTATCTTCTCTATACCTTTCCAGAACCAATAACCTTCAAGCGATTTGACCAATTCTTCGAAGGGCATTGCCGCTAGTTTTCTCGCCTCGTCCTCGGTAAGTTCGTAACCACCCGGAATTATTCTCTCGATTATTTCATCAGTGCCCGCACCCTCTATCTTCAATCTTAGGATCGTTTTTATATTTCTAATGTCTATTTCCATTTTGATGAAGTTAACAAACAGCTTCGTTTCTAGTTCTTTCGCAGAATACTCCAAAAGCCTGCGATAATAGATCTTATAGAGCTCGTCCTCTATCAAACTCATCTGGGCTGATCCCAATTTTGAGAGTGGTTCGTAGTATG
>CAZPML010000066.1:0-8206 GCA_964587675.1 uncultured archaeon | reverse complement strand
ATAGGTGTTTTGCTTGCGGTTCTTGCGGCTTTATTGTGGTCTCTTGCAATTCTTTCTCTCGATTACCTAACTTCAGTATTGCCCGTTTCTCTAGTTGCGTTTATAAGAATGCTAATTTGCTTAGTTTTAATTGCACCACTTCTCAATTATTCAGAGATACAAAATAAAATCTCGCTCGAGTATGCTGGATTATTGGGAGGTACGCTTACCTTTATTGGGGTTTTTCTTTTTATCACTGCTGTTGATATTTCCCACTCGTGGAATGTTACTCAACCCTCAGCTACATCTCCTGTAATTTCCGCAGTTTTGGGAAAAGTGATTTTTAGAGAAGAAATTACCTCAAGATTAAGTGTTTCAATTTTAATGATTTTCTTGGCTATACTTCTACTTCTTCTGTAATTTCCTCTTCTTCGCTTTCAGCTTTAACTCTCTTTTTAAAAACGTCTTTAATGATTATTATATCTCCCACAGCTTTCACTATCCTGTAAGGTACGATAACACCTCTAGCTCTCGAATTTATAATTGCTCTATTATAGTCCACAATTGCTAGACCGTGAATAGACTTCGAATCTGTATTTATAATTACATCCTCAACTTTGCCGATGTACCTACCTTCATCGGTAAAAACCTTCATACCGAAAAACGTTGTAATTTCCCCGATCATACTCATAGAGACATGAAGTTTTGCGGTCTATATTAAATTTTTCAAGCAACTTGATAGGGAAAGATAAATATTTTTCACTATTTTTAATTAAGAATTTATCCCTCATGATTAGTTTGTAAACTTTAAATAGGGTGTTGACTGAAAGTGGTTATGCCTAGAGAACTAGCAAAGTTTGGTATCTCTAAATTAGATGAATACTTGGGTGGTGGGATTGATAGAAATTCTATAGGGCTTATCGTAGGTTACACCGGTACCGGAAAAACTGTACTTGCCTCTCACTGGGCTGCAGAAGGGGCAAGAAACGATGAAACCGTAATATATCTTTCAACAACCTTAACTAAGAAGAGCTGTGAGACATACCTAAAGAAGTTCAAATTCATGGAAGACGTTTATGACAAAATATATTGGAGATTTATTAGGGTTGAACCAAAGTTCTTGATGCCCGTAACAAAGGAAAAAGTAAAGGATGGAGTGTCGCAAACTCTTAGATTAAACCCAGAAGACATCGATCGCGTCATATTTGATTCGTGTACGGACCTTGATAGAGCTCTAGCAGATCCGGTTCTATACAGAAGGGCTATCAGATATATGGCCGACTATATGTACGAGTACGAAATAACAACTCTCTTCATTGAGGAGGCACCTATGCATGGCGAGTGGAGTGAGACGAGAAATCTCGTTGAGGCAATAATATGGATGGATTTCCTAAGAATTTCAGATGGGCTTACACGTGCTATGCGAATTGTTAAGAAATACAGAACAAATCACCCGCTAAACTGGTTCCCATATGAGATAACTAGAGATGGGATCTCAATTAAGGATGGTTGGTATGTCGATAGGACCTATGACTACGAGTACAGATCCTACTAGAAAAATAAAAGAAGCATTGGATAGAGGTGCTGAAATAATCCTAGTAAAAGTTGATTCCAAGCACTACTTAAGGGTAAGTCTAGAAATCGTAAAATACTTCTCTGAAATTGCCGAAGGAATATATGTAACGCTAAACAAACCCTACTATAGTCTTAAAAAGATGTTCTTAAAGGAAAATATAAATTTAGGTAACATCGTTTTTATCGATTGCATAACGCTACAACTTGGTGGAAAAGAAGTCGATACGGAAAAGTGTTTGTATTTAAACTCTCCAGATCCCACCCAATTACAAGTGACAATAGAAAGAGCAATGGACTTGATAACCGCAGACAATCGGTTCATATATTTGGACTCGCTATCTACCATATCGTTATATAAATCATTTGAAAGTCTTATAAAATTCTTACGCCATCTAACCGGTAAAATAAGATTGAGAGGATTCGTCGGTACAATTTTCACAATTGAGAAGGAAATGGAAGATAGCTATTATTCACAAATCTCTTTAATGTGTGATGAGGTTATTGAGGTGGAATAGTGTTTAAAACGGGAATAGAATTTCTTGATAATCAGGTTGGTAGTTTAAATCCGGGATTTATAATTTTGCATGAGGTTGTCGGTGCGGGAGGTAGGGAATTTGCATCCACTTCAATCATAAATAATGTAGATTCGGGATACCAAGTTCATTATATAGCTATAACTAAATCAAGGGATGAGGTTATCCATGACCTTCAACTAATGTTTCCAGACCTTAACTTGGAAACGCGAATTCCACGAATAAGAATTCATAGTTTTGCTACATATTACTTCAAGGAGAGCGTCGTCCCAGCCCATTGGTTCGATGAAAAGGCAATTATTGAAACCTTAAAAAGCGGAAAAGGTTTGATAGAAGTAATTGTAGATGAATTCGAAAAGTTGAGCGAATGCCTGGTTTTTCTAGATTCAATTACCGATTTAGCGAGAGCTTCCAAGCGATTGGGAAGGGAGAATGTAATCGATCTCTTAAAGGGTTTGAGAACCCTATGTATTAAAAGGAAAATTTTACTATTGGGGTTGCTTACATCAGGTGTTCTTGAGAAGAGTCTTGAGGGGGAAATACTCGACTTAGTTGATGGTGTTCTGGTTTTTGAATTAGTGGCTGAGAAAGATTCAATAACTAGATGGATGTATTTTAGAAAATTTCTTGGTGTTCTACCGAAGTTAGAGAGTGAAAGAATTCTGAAGTATAATATAAGACTGGATCCATCTCAAGGATTTACGATCTCACGTGTAATGAGGATTCTTTAGGGTGATGAATAAATGCGCAGGTTATCAACGGGTATTGAAGGACTCGATAACCTATTAGGTGGTGGAATACCCGAGGGGCATGTAGTCGGAGTTGTGGGAAGTTGTGGTACCGGTAAGACAACTCTAGGTTTACATTTTATCTATGAAGGTCTAAAAAATGGAGAATCTGGGATAATAATTAGCTTTGAAGAGGATGAAGAAAGCATTTTAATGAGTGCTAAAAGTGTTGGGATGGATTTTGAGAATTTTGAAAACTTTCATATACTGAAGCTTGAAGCAGTTGAAGTTAGAAAAAGCTTTGATAGAGTTAAGAGCGAAATACCAAGTCTAATAAAAGGTTTAAATGCTAAGAGAACTCTTATTGATTCAATCAGCGTTTTAGAGACACTGTTTGATGATGCTGGCAAATATAGGTTGCTCTCAACTTTTAGAAGGATACTCAAGTCGGCTGGAATTACTGCTATAATCACTAGTGAAGCTGATAAGTATTTAACGAGTTCTTCAAAGTACGGGATACTGGAATATGTCTGTGATGGTCTAATTTGTTTAAAAACGATTAGGCGTAGCGAACTCGATGAGCCTACACTGGGTCTAGAAGTCGTCAAAATGAGAAGAATTAAACATTCGCGAAAACCCAAACCTTATATAATAACAGAGTCGGGTATTGTTGTCTATGAGGAGGCCGAAATCTTTTAATTTTGTGTTTAAAAGTGAGAGTAACCCAAGAATTTGATATGCTGTTTGCGACCATTAATATTTAAATACACACTTTCACCCCTCGTAACCTCGCCTATCTCAAAACCGATGTCTGATTCCTTCGCTGTAAATAAAAGTTCGTAATCCCCTCCGCCATACAAAAATAAATTTAGCGCCTCTTGTTTGTTTACGAATTTTTCCAGAGGATCTAAGTTAATTTTACTTATGTCCAGTTCTATTGCTACTCCGCTTGATTTTGAAATATTATGAAGAGAGATCGCAAGGCTATCGCTAATATCCGTCAAAGTTGAAGCAATTTCTGAAATCTCAATACCCTCTTGGATCCTAGGTTCTGGACAAAAAACCTTATCTGGAAAAGGTATATTGTTTCTTTCTTTTCCTTTTTTAAGCTCTCTTATTGAGAGTTCAGCTTTTCCTGTTACGTCTGTGATGTACACTTTTTCACCTGGTTTTGCGCCACTCCTCGTTATTATCTTGCTTGTATGTCCAACAGCAAATCCCGTAATAGACAGGACATTCGACCGGTCAATGTCACCTCCTACAATTTTTATTCCAATTCTTTTCGCTAGCTTTTTCATTCCTCTAAATATCCTCCTAACAAGCATCGTGTCTGGCGTTCTTAAAGTAATAGAATTTAAGAAAAAAAGTGGATTTGCACCACAAGCAGCAAGATCAGAAAGTGTAACTGCAAGAGCTAGATGACCAAATTCCTCTGGTAACATTTGAGGTGGAAAGTCGCACATTTCGTTAACCGTATCGCATGTCAGCACCAAGAAATCTTTACCAAATCGGACATAAGCGGCATCATGCATAGTTGCAGGGACTTCAACATCTTCGTCGCGAAAAAACTCGCTTGCAATTTTTAGTAGTTCGAACTCCTTCATAAATGCATAAGATTTTGCTCGTTACATAAAGGCTAGTATACTTGTTTTTACCTAAACTTATAATCTCAAGGTTTTTCAAGTTTCTAATGACTTCCGGAGAGAAATCACCGTGAGGGAAAGCACCGATGCAGATGGAAAATTTCTCTCTAAATAATTCTTTAATTCTATCGCCATTTTTTCTTCCTTTTTCGCTAAGTAGAATTGCAGTTCTTTCACCGATTACTTCACTTAATTTTAAATTAAGTTTCTCCAATAGAACTTCACCGTCTTTTGAAACTATTATCTCCTTTTTAAAAAGATCTTCAAGTAATCCTAGAAATCTATTGTAATTCCTTGGTATCCTCGTTTTATTATTTACCCAAATAATATTACCACTTATGGTGTGGATATACACATCAAAATCATACTTGAAAGGAGAATCAAGAAGTAAGAGTAAGCACTGGTGTATAATATCTGGTCTACCTCTCTTCTCTTTATTTTTTAATTTTTTCATAGCTGCATGGTGTTTTGAATCCTCTAAAATTATCTCTCTCGGTTTCTTCTTTCTCCTAGCAGCATCTGCGAGTATTGCGGGATGGTCTGCTATTGCTTTAGGAACTAGTTCAACTGATGCATCTAGGAATATGAACTGATTTTGCACACTCCAAATCTTACAACAAAATTTAAAATCTTTTATAGTAGCTCATTTTGTGAAAGAAATTTTAACAAGAGCCTTAACTATTGCAAACAACATACTATCACACGATGAAATTTTAATTGTCACACACATCGACGCAGATGGCATTTGTTCGGGCAGTATAGCCTACGAATCTTTAGAAAGGATTGGTAAAACTCCAAAGATCATGTTCGTTAAACAACTTGATGAAATTACAATTGAGAAAATAAAAAACGAAAACATGTTTGTATGGTTTACTGATCTGGGAAGTGGTTGTATTGAAAAATTGGATGGTTTGGATTTCGTGATAAGCGATCATCATACACCGTCTTGTAAACATACATTACAGCTGAATCCAATTGAATTTGGATACGATGGTACGATCGCTCTGAGTGGATCAGGTGCAACGTATTTAGTGGCATCCTTTATTAAAGACAAAAAACGCTCTCTTTTTGACTTTGAAAGATCAAATTTAGATCTTGCCCAACTTGCAGTAGTCGGATCTATTGGAGATATGCAGGATCAAAAGTATGGAAAATTAGTTGGAGTAAATAGGGTTATATTGAATGAGGCTGTATCAAAGGGATTCATAATGATTCAGAAGGACTTGAGATTTTTTGGTAAACAAACAAGGCCTATTGCAAAGATGCTTGAGTTTAATACAACTCCAATAATCCCCGGTATAAGTTGTTCAGAAAGTGGATCATTGGAATTTGTAACTAGTTTAAATATAGATCCATGGGTTCGCTGGATAGATTTGGATGCTACTTCCAAAAGGAAAATAGTTTCAGCCTTGGTTAGAAGGTGCATGGAAGCTAATTTAGATTACGAGATTATATTAAAATTAGTTGGGGAGTGTTACATATTAACCAATCAACCTGAGGGGACTGAGAGAAGAGATGCAGCTGAATATTCAACCCTATTAAATGCTACGGCTAGACATGGTAAACCATTACTAGGTCTTAGGGTCTGTTTGGGAGATGAGGAAGCTTTTAAAAAAGCTAGAAATTTACTACGAGTTCATAGAAAACAATTGTCTCAAGGAATCAGACTTGTAGATGAAATTGGAATAGAGGAGTTAGAAAATTTGCAGTACTTTAATGCCAGCAATGAAATTTCAGACACAATAATTGGGATTATTGCTGGATTGGTTCTTTATAAATTTAATGTGAACAAACCCATCATCGCTTTTGCTGAAACTGATGGTGGTATTAAAGTCTCAGCGAGGGCTAATTATGAACTAGTTGAGATTGGTTTAAATTTAGCTGAGGCTATGAAAATTGCAGCAAGATTGGTTGGAGGTATAGGTGGCGGGCATAGCGTCGCTGCTGGTGCAAAAATACCTGAAGGAACAGAAGGAAAGTTTTTGGAGATATTAGATGGGATAATTGGTGAACAACTAAAAAGGTAAAAAATGTTTAGAGAATGGTCCATAATAAATCCAAATAACGCAACTAAGTAAGAAAGAGAAACCATTGGAAGTTACAGGCTCAAAGCAATAAATACTTGCTGTACGAGCTAGAAATATCAAGCGGACAAAATACCATGTATGCATAAATAATGTACAAAGAACCAAAAAAGCTTCATTTTGAAACTTCAATTAAAACGAGCCCTATAATTGCCCATCATGCAATAAACAATGGATTTAGACCAGTGAATAGGGACCAATAGTAGCAGTTGAGGCTGTTAGGACTGGTCAAGAACTCCAGAACAACTAATTAGTGTTACTTTAGTTATAAAAACAAAGCAGTCGCTAAATGAAATAATTTATTCATAATCTGGCCTCAGTTGGAAACTCCTTCCAACATCAATTTTATAAAATGCAATACAGAATGGAACCAACATGTTCTTAGAATTTAAAAAAGAGGTTCTTAGAGTACTGGGTAAATACGGGGATGAGAGATACTTAAGAGAGACGGAATACGCAGATCTCTGTACAACTATATGCTTCAAACTGGCAAAAGATATGAATAGGAGTCCAGTCGATCTTGCAATTGAGATCGCCCAAGAATTAGAACTTGGAGACTACGTAGGTTCAGTAGAGGCTCTAAATGGCTATATAAACTTCTTTGTAAGTACTGAATTTCTCGAGGATACAATTCACGTTATATCAGAGGAAAATGAAAATTATGGAAATCTGAATATTGGTGGTGAAATCTTAATAGAACATACGTCAGCAAACCCTGATGGTCCCTTGCATATTGGACATATAAGAAATTCTATTATAGGTGATTCATTGGCTAGAATATTTCGACATGCTGGTTTCAATGTTAAAACCCATTACTATGTTAATGACATGGGTAAACAGATGGCTGTTGCAGTACTAGGTGTTGAAAAATTTGGTGTTGATGAAAATAAAAAACCGGATCATGCAATCGCTGAAGTTTACATGAGAATGAGTTCAGTTCTTGAAAAAAATCCTAACCTAGAGAGAGTAGTTAACAATTTAATGGAGTTATACGAGAAAGGTGATGAGGAAGTTACCAAAAAATTTAGAAACGTTGTCAATAAAGCATTGCTCGGAATTAAGCAGACATTAAAAAGATTAAAAGTGGATCACGATGACTTTATCTGGGAGAGCTTTTTTATAAGAAATAACTACGTGTCGAAAATTTTTGAGATTTTAAATAATAGAAATCTAATTAAAAAAGAGGATGCTTGGATATTGGATCTAGAAAAGGGAGGAAGAGTCGTTCTAAGAAGATCGAATGGCACAACCCTCTATATTACGAGAGATCTAGCCTACCACCTTTGGAAAAACGAGAATTTTAGAGATTTTATTGACATACTTGGATCAGACCACAAGATGTATGGAGACCAGCTTACAGAACTTTTAAAATTAATGGATTTGAAACCCCCTCGCATCGTATTTTTTGAATTTGTCTCCCTACCAGAGGGTAGTATGAGTACGAGAGAGGGTAGATTCATTTCTGCCGATGAGTTGATCGATAAAGTTAAATCTGAAGCACTTAGAATTCTAAGCAGTAGAAAAATGGATGAAACTGAAAAGGAAAAGATTGCTGAAGCCGTTGCTATCGGTGCAATACGCTTCGACTTCGTGAAAGTGGCTCCTGAAAAACCAATTGTTTTCGATTGGAAGTTAGCTCTTGACTTTGAGAGACAAACAGCAAA
>CAZPML010000065.1:0-8334 GCA_964587675.1 uncultured archaeon | reverse complement strand
AAGTTAGGGTGTATTCCTCAAGTTCATCTGACCTCATAATTAGTTGAAGGATTTATCAATAGTTGAAAAATTTAAAATTTAGAATTTCTGACATCCATGATTGTGAAGCTGGTCAAGTTCATGCCGACAAGCTTGGTGAAATGTATGAGGTGTGGGATCGTTTTTGATTCGAAGTTAGCTGTAACTAGGATTACTGAATTTAAGTGTGGTTGTGGTAGAGAACTGGAAATTCTCCTGTGTCCGATGTGCCTATCTAAAGATCTAAGAGGTGTTAAGGAAAATAACTAGGGAGAATAACTGAACTTTATGCAGTCGATTGTCAGATCCCTAAATTCCACTTTTCCGCATAGAAACTCTCTTCAAAGCCATTCCTCATAGAATGTCACGAGATCTGGAAATAGCCGAAGACTGAGATATCTGGGTGGAACAGCCTTAACTGAAAGCAATTTCACATTTGGACACATCACCCTCTCATCTCCATCCAGCTTGGATCTGGATGCATGAATGTCGGATGCATATCCTGTACTTCCTCCCCACTCAACTTTTATCTCTGCAAACACCTTCCAGTTTATCCCGTAGTCCCCAAACTCATGACCACAGAAGGTCTTGACACTCGGTTTACTGTTCTTACAAACTATGTACTTTGAGAAGGGCATGAGAATTCTTTTGCCCCATGTTTCTTGAAGCAGAATCGTTTCCTATGAAGCGATCTCCATTTTATGCTAAGATTCTCCTCATACCCCTTTTGAATACAAAGGCAAACAAGTAGGCTGAGAAAGATTAGTGGAAAGATTCGTTTCATATCTCAGTAAAAACGTAAAAAAACTTAAATTTTAATTTTTACCTTCTTTATGGCAAGGATCCCGGGGATGTTTTTAATTCTTGTATCTTTCATTCCCTGGATCATTTACTGGGTTTTGAGCCACATCTCTAGTTTTTGCTTGATTCTTTCCTTGGTAGTATCAATCTTTATTGGACTTGGAATTGGATTCAATCCAATGGTTCTGACCTCAGTTCTTTACTTTTCTCTTTCAACGATTCTCTTCTATTACCTTGATGTAACCTTGGTTTTAGAAAAAAGTGGATTCCTAGGGTATTTCGCTCTTTTCTTGATGGCAATACTTTCTATAATCCTGAAAAGACCCTTCACTTTCGTCGTGTCAAAGAGGGACTATCCAGAAATTTACTGGAAAGATAAAAGTTTTATAGCCATTAACAACTTGATTTCAGGAATTTGGGCGAGTGTATTTCTTATTAATTCAATTATTTTCCTAAAAAACTTTTATCCAGCCCTCGCCTCAAACCTGCTTGTAGGTCTTGGAATCATAATTTCGATTCTACTCCCAATCAAACTCCCAGCCTACCTTGCAATAAAGGAATTCAAAAAGTACGATTGGAAAGTGGAACCCAGAGGAGATTACGATGTTATCATCATTGGAGCTGGAATAGGTGGACTAAGTTGTGGTGCATTGCTTGCAAAAAGGGGATATAAGGTTCTAGTAGTTGAACAGCACTACAAGTTGGGAGGTTACTGCTCATCTTTTAGGAGAGGTTTTGTCTTCAATACTGGAGTTGAGAACGTGAGCGGTTTGTGGGAAAGGGGCCCAATAACATATCTTTTGAACGATCTTGGACTTGATAAAGACGAGTTGTTTGTAAAGAACAGGATTAGGTTTGTCTTTAGGGGGATGGAGATCGATGTTGAAGGTCCAGAGGACTTTAAAAGTTCGTTAAAGAAACTTTTCCCTGAAGAAAGCGAAAAAATCGATGAATTTTTTGATGAAGCAAGGAGTGCATATGAAGAATGCTACGGAGATGTTGAGTTTGGCGTGCCCCTCCCTCCTTGGCTCATAGTTAAAGTTTACGGTGAAAAGAAGTTGCTCGAATATCCTAAGGATCATCCACACTTTTACGATTGGATGCAAAAAACATATAGGGAAAAGCTGGATGAGTTCTTCGAAAACGAGGATCTGAAAAAGCTACTCTGCGCTCTTATGGGATATGTGGGAACGAAACCTGAAAAAACAAGAGCAGCTAGTGTGTTAACGGCCGTAGTTTCTTACTATATGTATGGAGGTTACTTCCCGAAGGGAGGGGCTGAAAACTTTGCTAGAGCTTTAGCTAGGGTGATCGAGCTTAATGGTGGGAAAGTTATGCTGAACCATAGGGTTGACGAGATAGTAGTTGAGAATGGTGAAGTTAGAGGCGTTAGGGTTGGGAATAAGTTTTTCAGGAGTTCAATAGTTGTTTCAAATGCGAATGCTAAAACAACCTTTCTTGAGCTTGTGGGTGAGGGAAATCTTTGGAAGGAGTTCGCGGAATACATTAGAAACCTTAAGATGTCTCCTTCATGTTTCATGGTCTTTTTGGGTTTAGATGAAGACCTTTCCTCTTATCCAACCATAATGGAGGACTTGGATGAGGGTTTGAGCATAGTGATAAACTCAAACGCAGATCCAGATCTTGCACCGCCTGGAAAGGCGAGCGTGACCGTGCTAACCGGAGCAGACTATAATGAGTTTCCTGAGAGGTCTACGGAGGAATACAAGATTTTTAAAGAAGAATTTGCCAAGAAACTTATTGAGAAAGCGAAGAAGCGTATTCCAATTGGTAAAATAACCGTGGTAGATGCAGCAACCCCGAAGACTTTTGAAAGGTACACTTCCATGCCAGAAGGTGCAATTTATGCCTTTGATCAGTCCATTGGTGTTAAGAGACCTTACTTTAAAACCCCAATAAGGGGCCTTTACCTAGTTGGGGCATCAACGTTCCCTGGTGGAGGGGTTGAAGCTGCAGTGATTTCTGGAATTATCTGTGCTAACGATATCTGTGACTGGAAATTGCTGAACTGAAATAATAGTTTTTTAGTTAAAATAAAAATAAAGATTAAAAAGAATTTTAACTTTTGGAGCTACTGTTAGTTATGATAGTTACTACAACCCCGACGATTGAGGGTAGGAGGATAGTTGAGTATAAGGGAATCGTAAGTGGGGAAGCAATAATGGGTGCGAACGTGATCAGGGACATCTTCGCAGGAATTAGAGATATAATTGGGGGAAGAGCTGGGGCTTACGAAGAAAAGTTGAACGAAGCGAAGAACATTGCAATCTCCGAGATGGTAGAAAGGGCCAAGGCTATGGGAGCAAATGCCATCGTTGGAGTAACGTTGGACTACGAGGAGATGAGGGAGGGAATGCTTATGGTCTGCTGCTTCGGTACTGCGGTTTTGGTGGAATAACCTCTAATCAGCAAAGTTTTGACTTATACAAACCTAACTGCCAATTGATTGCAGTTTTTGTTTTATATATTATTTTTTCATTAAGTAAATAACTACTTTTTTAAGATAGTATAATATTATAACATAACGGGTTAATTTAATGGACTGAACTCCGTTTCAATCCCTTGAAGGTCTGATTTAGAGTACCGGTAATACCCTCTCTGATTAGTATTTAAAAACTTATAGCAGTATTTTTAATTTAAATTCACAAACCTCATAACCTATACCATTTCTGGAGATAAGAAATCCTTGAATGTAACCTCTTAATATGTACTTCTCCAAACTTTTTATCCCCAATTTTTGCAACTTGTACTCTGGAGGAATTTTCAATGCAACATCGATAACTTCACTTATGGGGGTGGACTAAAGACTTTCAGTTCAAGCCCTCTTCCTATTTTAATTGATGAGAAGGACCAGAATTTCTCAGTTCTTCAATGTACTTCCCAAGTTCCTATATTCCATCTCCTGCATGTAGCCGTAACCAGCAAATAGCTCGTCTCCCATCTCCCATTAAAACGCAAGATCCTTTCTCTTCCTTTATCCTCCTAAAGGCTATGGGAATTGTAGTTGAATTTGCGACCTCTATTGGATCAAAAGTTGCTGGGATCTGTACCATGCTCTAAACCTTCATCGAGGTCCTCATCGACGCTCACATCAACAACTTCCAATTCAACTTTTAGCCTTTCTGCGAGAAGCTTCGTATATCAGTCTGGTGAATTTCCGCTTAACGACAACTCCCTGAATTCATAATCTTCCTTTTCCCAAAGCTTGTGATTAAAGAGTCAAGCGTGTCATGCATGCGCCTTTCAAGCTTTTGTTAATCCTTTACCAGCTTTTTGTGTGCCAATCGTCCAAATTAAAACTAAAAACTTTAAAAAATTTTCAGAAATCTAGATCACAAACTCGAACGTGCAAAATTCGCTCTCTGGCTGCTTCTCAATCCTTCTTACCTTGATTCCCCCAACTATCTCCCTAGCAAATGACTCTATGAAGCTGATGCAAGCCTCTTCACACCAGATTGGGTAAAGCTTGTAAATTGGACACTTACTCCTTGTTACGAGCTTCTCTCCAACCTCTGAGCTATACTCAAACTTTACCTTGTACTTCTCAGGTGCGAATCTCTCTATTTCGTTGAAAAAGAACCTCAAAATCTCATCAAGACCCTTCAAGTCTCTCTTAACCCTCTTCAACTCAAAGATTTTTTTGGCGATGAAGCAACCTACTTCACTTGCAACAAAGTTCAGCATAATAAAATTGTTTGAACTAACGTAACTTTAAACTTCCGCTATGTTGATAAGTCAATATTAATCCTTACAAAATTTGAATTGAAGAACTACTTCAGCTCCAACAAAATTTTTGACAAACAAGCTCTGCGATTCAAAAAAATCCTAAAATTTAAGCTTTCATTTTTTACTTACACTTTTGAAAGTAAAGTTTTAGTTTGTTCCACAAGAAATTAACCCGGTGTCTTTGATGAAAGAATTGACCAAAAAAGTTCTTTGATCTGGTCTTAAACTCAACAAAAGATGCTGTAGTTCTTGCAGACGAAACTGGAATCGTTATTTTCTGGAACAAGTCTGTTGAGAGGATTTTGGGTTACAGGATGGAGGAGGTTCTTGGAAAGCCTGTATGGGAAACAATGATACCAATAGAGTACATTGACAGGGTTATAGGAGGATTTGAGAGGTTTAAGAGGACTGGACATCTGGAGAGGAGTTTGAGGGTGACTGCAAGGAGGAAGGATGGAAGTTACATACCAGTTGAAGTTTCTCTCTCATCCGTAAGTTTTGAAGGTAAGAACTACATAATAGCTGTTATAAGGGATATTAGCGATAAGGTAAAGCTTGAAGAAGAAATTGAGGATTTAAAGGACATTTACAGGCTGATAGTTGAGAGTGCGAGCGACGTAATTTTCGTAGTTGATGAAGATGGTTATTTCAAGTACATCAGCCCATCTATTGAGAAGTTTGGTTACAAAGCATCAGAGATACTCGGTAGGAAAATATTTGATTTTCTAGGCGAACTAAGTTTGGGAGATTCTGAAATCTATGAATTCAATCTAAGGACAAAGGATGGGGAATTCAGGAGTTTTCAGGTTACAACCAAGCCAACGTTCAGAGGTGCTGGATTCGTTGGGGTCATGAGAGATGTAACGAAGAGAAAGAGGATGGAGGAGCTGTTTGAGAAGATTGTAGAGTACGCAAACGTTGGAATCTATGTTTTGGGGAAGAGAGGTTTCGAGTATGCAAACCCAAAGTTCTTGGAGATGGTCTCGTACTCAATAGATGAGCTGAACGAAGTTGGACTGCTGAACTTGGTACATCCTGAAGACAGGTCGAAGTTCATTGAAGAATTTGCTGAACTTGCTTTGGGTAGCGACGTGAGGTTTGAAGTAAGGGTTGTTTCGAAGGATGGTGTAGTGAGGTTAGTTGAGTTCTCATCAGTCCCGCTCAACGATAGGATAATTGGAATAGTAAGGGATGTTAGTGAGAGAAGGAAGCTTGAAGAAGAGCTTAGGGAGTCTGAGGAGATGTTCAGAACCATTGCTGAAAACTCCCTCGTTGGAATTTACCTACTTCAGGATGGAATTGTGAAGTATGCAAATCCGAAACTTTCAGAAATAGTCGGTCTTGATCTTGAAGAGATTGTTGGTAGGGATCCATACGATTTCATTCATCCAGAGGATGTTGAGCATGTCAAGGAGAACGTTAAGTTGCTAAAGAATGGAGGATTCTCAAGCTACAAGTTCAGGATAGTAAGCGGTGATGGTAGCATAAAAACTGTTGAAACCCTCGCATCTTTCATTCTCTACAAAGGAAAACCGGCAATCGTTGGCACAATTCTTGACAGAACGGAGGAGGAAATGGATAAGAAGAAGCTTGGAGAGTACGAGAGATTCTACAAGAATGCACAGGACATGTTCTTCATAGTTGATGGCAGGGGGAGGTTTGTTGATGTGAACCTTAGATTTGCGGAGATGCTGGGCTATTCAAAAGACGAACTCATAGGCAGAACGGCAAGAAGGCTAGTTGCTCCAGAAGAGCTGGATCATGTTAGGGAGAACTTCAGAAAAGCAATGAGGGGTGAGAAGGTCGTTTATGAAGCTAGAGCAGTTGCAAAGGATGGGAGAGAGTACATGATGGGAAGTAACCCTCTGGCCAATTAAGGATGGAAAGGTTGTGGGGGCTGAGGGGATACTTAGGGACATTACAAAGAGGAAGGAACTTGAGATGAAGCTGAAGGAGAACGAGGAGAAGTACAGGAAGATATTCGAAGGCTCTCCAAACATGATATCCATAGTTGATGAAGATGGGAAGATAGTCGAGGTCAATCAGAAGGTTATTGAGAGCATTGGTTTTGATCCAACTGGCTTGAGTGTATTTGAAATATTCCCAGAGAAGATTGCAAGGGGAAGGATGCTCATGCTCAAAACTGTTCTTGAGCAGAACAGGTCGATAGTATTTGACGGGAGGATCAAGGACAGGTTCTACACTGCAACAGCAGTTCCACTTGAGTTGCTCGGAAAGAAGCACTGCTTGGTTATTGCAACCGACGTGACGAGGATAGTCAGCTACAGCAAGCTCTTGGGAACTGTAAACAAGATAAGCAGGATAATTATGCATGAAAGGAACATAACAAATCTCCTCCAAAGAGCATGTGAGGAGCTTGCAAGCCTAGAAGATCATTACCACGTTTGGATCGGTTTGTTTGAGGGAGATTACGTTAGAATAGTTGCAAGTTCAAATCAAAGAACGGGGAGGGTTTTGGAGATTGCAGACTGTATAACAAATGCAGTCTTTAATGGCCTTGATATCAGGGATCCATCTGTTCACAGAAAATGCAGGAGCTGCAAATTCAGACCAAGGAAACCCGGTTTGATATGCGTAACACTTCCACTCGTAACTGATGAGAGGGCTATTGGAGTAATAAAACTGATCTCTGAAGTTGGAAAACCAATGGAGGAGGAACTTGAGGTTTTGGAAACCCTCGCAAACGACCTTGCATTCGCAATAAAGTCTTTGGAGCTTGAGGAGGAGAGAATTACTGCTGCAAGGCAGATAGAGAGGAACATAGAGCAGTTCGCATACCTTACCGACGGGATAAGGAACCCCTTGGCTGCAATCGTCGGCTATGCTGAGATGAACGAGAAGTTCGACGACATCTTCGAGAAGATCATCCAGCAGGCAAGGAGAATAGACATGATACTCGAAGAAATAGATGAAGTCTGGAGGGAATCAGAGAACACAAAGAGGGTGCTGACGAAGTTCAACCTCTAGCTTTTCCCATAAGCTTCGATCCAAGCCATAGAATTGTCGAGGCACCTAGAAGTACGAGGATGACGAACAAGATCGAGGCTATAGATTCGAATTCAACTAAGAGGAGTGGTGGCGTGAGGATCGCTGATACTAAGTATGAGTACTTTTCAAGTTTTGCTTTAACCTCAATCAATCTTCCAAGCACGTAAACAACGGATGGGATTCCAAAGAGGAATGAGATCAAGATTAGGATGAAGATGATTTATCCAGAGAGGTCCTGGCCCAGCTGATGCGAATAGGATTTGGGAGGTGAATTTGTAGAGTGGAAGGGATCTGAACCAGTATCCGAACTTTTCAATTGGACTTGGAACTCTGATCTCATCTTTTCCTATTAAGATGTCCTTCTTTAGTTTTCCAAGCCTTCCGTAGAAGTGTAGGACTTGGATGTAGCCCGAGTCGAGGATTTCAGATAAGTCCGAGCTGATGTCTTCAATCTCATCCTTACCTACCTCTATCGGAAACTTAAAACCTGCTGCAGGCCAGAATCCAAACTCCCTGACCTCATCCTCTTCAATCAACCCATTTGTGATCAGAACTAAGGTCACCTCCAAATTCGATTTCCCAACTTCGGAGAAAGCTGTTATCTCGAGAGGGTAGTAAAGGTATTCGCTCTCAAACTTGTAGACTATCGGTTCAACCACCCCCTCTTTCCCACTCGAATTCACAATGTCGAAGACGAAGTAGCTGAAGTTCCTGTCTATGTACCCATTCACCGTCTCAGTAAACTCTTTCGAGATTTTC
>CAZPML010000064.1:0-8403 GCA_964587675.1 uncultured archaeon | reverse complement strand
TTTGTGTAATGGAAAATTGTATGAAGGTAAAACAGAGTTTGTTGCAAGAGTTGGGGAAAAAGTGGTAGTAATTAAAGATGTTCCAGCTTACATCTGTGAGGAATGCGGAGAAGCGTACTTCACGCCAGAAATTTCCAGGAAAATAGACAAGATTATGAGAGAATTTCATGAAGGAAAATTATTAATGCGTCCAATTGCTGCGGGAGAGATCGAACTCGAAATCTGATTAAAGTTTAAAGTTGTAGCTCTATACTCCTTTTAACCGATCTCCATTCATTATAGTTTTACCTATTTTTAGTCTTCTAAATTTCAATTGTTTCTAGGCTAAGAACTTGCTTTTCTATCAATTAATCAATTGTATAGGGGGTCTCGCCCGGCTGAAACACGCCTGCCGCCCTAAAATTGGATAAGGAGGTTCTGACATGAATAAGTTGGTTACTTCGACCTTGTTAGTGGCACAAAAGATTATAAGATTGTTTCAGATGTTGAAGAGAACTCGGCATCTATTAATCTGGCTGAACTTCATTTAGACTTGAGAGCTGAGGTAACAACCAAAGTTACTGAACTGCTTAATGTTGGGATTGATCTGGCTAGGAATGTTCTAGCGGAGTTTCCAGAAATTAAAGAAGGGGACGAGAAGATAATACTACTCGCGGGTCCTGTTAACTATTTAAAATATTTCTTAGGTTTTGTAGGGACATAGAAGCATGGCTTAAGCTGGAAGAATGATTAAAGCTGTGGCGAAGTCGCAGGCTTTTTTTAATGACTCGAGAAGGAGCTCGTTAACTGGTTTGTAGCTGGTAAATGTACATCCAATCTTTCACCGCAAGACCTGATAACTCACGAAGAGTTTGAAGCTATGTTGAAAGCGTGCCAAAATTCCCTCGATAGAGCCATGCTAAACTTACTGTATGAGACAGGCACGAATAGGAGAGATCGCGTTCATGCGGATAAAAGTGATTTTAGATGATTATGGTCTCGCTGCAATTTTGTAAATCCCGGCAATGATAGGTTCTGACTGTTGATGTCGCAGTAAGCCCAGACGAGAAGGGAAACAACCAGAACCGCGAACAGGGAAAGCAGTTCATTTGTTAATCAGCTCCTTAAGCAGCACCACGGGGTACTTGTCCTTCATCCTTGCATACTGGGTTCTCTCATCTGCCGTGACGCAAATTGCCCTCCTCCTCTCCGCAACCGCAACCGGAACCGCATCATAAATTGTAACACCTCTATCGAACGCAATCTTGCCAGCTCTGTCAAGCAGCTCAGCATCTATCGTTTCCACTCTCATTTGAAGGGATTCGAGAGCTTCAACTGCTGCAGATAGCTTTACATAGTTGAAGTCTGGTTTGTAACGCAGAGCGTTGGCAACTTCGCAGAAGAGGAGCTGTGTGACTATTAACTCAATCTCACCGGCAACAAAGGCGTCCCTAAGCTTCAGCGCGGCTGGAGTGTCTTCTTCCTCACTGAACCACTTCACAACCACGGAAGAGTCTAACGAGTATCTCTCCACTTCCGCACCTCCTCAGCGGCGCTCCATCCCTCTACTTTCGTCCTGAGCTCGTCTATGCGTTTCGCTGCCTCATACCTTTCTATCCGTCTTAGTTCCTCTTCAAAAGCCCTTCTCGCCACTGCGCTCCAATTGATCCCCTTCACTCTCCTCATCTTCTCCCTGAGCTCCTCCGGAACGGAAATCGTTATGTTCACATATCTCATATATTTGTTTTAGATATTGGATATTAATAATTGTTTTCACCATGTGCTTGAACTTGACAAAATCGCTAAGGCAGACGACAGGAAACATTTTACAAAATGAGCGCGAGAGGTTCATTTGCGTTCATTCGTCTCTGGGATTGCCATGGTATGCTCTTCCGTTGTTTGCAAGATATGAGAGCTGAGAATACGTAATGGAGTGAAAGGAGAAAACGGCATGAGGACTTCTGGTCGGTTGAAGGAATACTTGGAAATCCAGAAGTCTTTGATCCCGAGTTTGTACCTCCAGAAGCATTCCACCAAGATATGCAGATCAGAGATCTCGCCATCACACTCAGGCCAGCTCTCAGCGATGCATTTCCGGGACGCGTTCTGTGCGTAGGTCTGCCATCAACGGGCAAGGAAATAAAGTAGGTAAAGCTGAAAACCCAAACAATCTTTATATATTGGCAAAAAAGGCTTTAACAGTATTATCGGTAGAACCTCCTCTCGATGGACTCCAATTTTTCTTCGAGGCTTCTTATTCTTGACCTGAATGCATGATCCATTCGGCTCTCCAATTCGTCTGCGTTTACGGCGATAATCCTTCTGATGTTTTGAAATTCTTCCATAACCTTCTGCATCCTCAGTTCTATGCTAATTAGTAGGAGAGCGAGTGAAGTTACGAGCAAACTCGCGAAAAATATGATAGTTCCATCTACTTTATTGTAAAGTGACAGCCACTTATAAACAAGAATAGCAGCGGAGAAAATCATAATAACGGAGAGCACGACATCTCTGGCGAGCATATCAATCACCGATCTTTATAGCTTTTAATACTATATATCTTTTTTCTAAATTTTATCAGATTTAAAGCCACATTTGTCTTCCCGTTGCTTCCAAGACCTCCTGCGAAAACAAGGGGATACGCAAAGAGAGGCGGGTGGGTTAAATTTTTTAAATAATGAGCAAACATAAAATCAGTGAAAGCACAGAAGACGATCAAAATACCGATCTCTGACAAAACAATCAAAGAAAAGCTTGAGAAATTGAACAGGTTAACCGCAAGAAACACCTTCGCTTTTCAGCTATTTTTGAACAAAATTATAGAAAACGACGTGACAACCGTAAGAGAAGCGGAGAAGTTCAGAAAAGGGATAGAGTCAATTCTAGGCTTGTCATCTTTTGCACAGGCTTGCAGAGACAAAGATTTTTGGATGTACAAGTCTTACAAAAGACAACATGAAGAATGGAAAAAGATTACGAAGCTAGAGAAGGCTGTTAAGAGGTGCAAAGATGAGCGTATGTGTAGACTTAAGCACAAGCTCTACCGAATGAAGAAGAGAGGACCATCCCTACCAACCGTAAACAACAAAGTTCCGGTTATGTTCGACTACCGCATAAGCTCGATTGAATTCTCTTACCAAGCTAGGGAGTTCAAGCTGTGGCTTAGAATTTCAACGCTTGAGAAGAGGATCGCGATACCTCTGCATTCGTATCCCTACGCTGAGCGTCACTTAAAGGAATGGAAGGTCAAATCCTTCCAGATCGTTTGGCGGAGTAAGTTAAGGCGTTATGAAGTTCATGTTGTAGTTGAGAAGGAGGTGATAGCTAAACCAAAAGGCAACAGAAGGTTGAGGAAGATTAATAGATGGGCTTTCCGCGATTTTGCTGGAACACCAAAACTTAAGCTTATGAAACATGGCAACATAGCGATAATAATGGGTGGAGATCGACTAAAACCTGCTTTGAATGCGGCTCTGCTAAAACTGAGGTCAACAACAGGCACTTCAAATGCTTTGAACACGCTTACGAAGGTGATAGAGACGTTAACGCTGCAAATTCCGAAGTTTGGTGTAAATAAAGTGTCCCGTAAGGGGGCTGCTGCGAACCGGCCCGAACTACCGATGATAGCTGCAAAGCTTGAAGGTGAAAGCCCCGTCCGTAAAAGGGTAGTTCACTTACTATGAGCCATGAATAGAAACGTGGAATTCATAACTCACCCGTTAATCAAGGATAACGTTATTGAGAGAAGAATGTATCAAGTCTCCATTGCGGCAACAGCTTTAGTGAAAAACACGTTGGTCGTCCTGCCAACTGGACTGGGAAAAACGATCATTGCAGCATTAACAATCGCATCGAGATTGCTAAACGAAAGTGGTAAGGTCCTCTTTTTGGCTCCAACAAAGCCCTTGGTCGAGCAACATGCATCCTTCTTGAGGAGAACCCTCAAAATTAACAGCAGCGAGATAGTGGCATTAAGTGGGGAAATTGAACCAGAAAAAAGGGCGGATTTATGGGAAACGGCTAGAGTTGTGGTTTCAACTCCTCAAGTTATTGAGAATGACCTATTGGCTGGGAGAATATCTTTGGAGAATGTGATCATCACAATATTCGATGAAGCTCATAGAGCCGTGGGAAACTACCCATACGTTTATATAGCTCGTGAATATTTAAAACAGTCCAAAAATCCGCTCATCCTTGGAATTACAGCTTCTCCAGGCAGTGACGTTGAGAGAATAAGGGAGGTTGTCAACAACCTGTTTATACGTGCTCTTGAGGTCAGAAGCGAGTTAAGCGAGGACGTGAGACCGTACATAGCTAGGAAGGATTTAGAGTGGGTAAAGGTCGAGATCCCGAAGGAAATGAAGGAAATAAGAAATAAAATTGAAGATATAATAAAAATTAGAATAAACAGGCTAAGAAAGTTTGGAATTGAAGTTGAAAACTACACAAAGAAAGAATTGTTGGCTTTGCAGGAAACTCTGCAATCAGAAATTCAAGAAAAACCCGAATTAATGGAAGCTATATCTTTGCTAGCTGAAATACTAAAGTTGGCCCATGCTGTGGAGCTGGTAGAGACCCAGGGAGTTTCGGCATTGAGAAAGTATTTGAGAAAGTTGTTAAGGGAAGCATCTTCGAGGGGAAGTAGTAAAGCAGCAAAGAACATAGCGAACGATCCCGTTTTCAGAAGTATGGTTCTATCGGCTTTAAAATGCAAGGTCGAGCATCCAAAAATAGAGAAATTAAAGGAGATCGTAATGGACCAGCTTGGAAAAAACAGGGATTCGAGGATAATCGTCTTTACGAATTTCAGAGATACTGCAGATATGTTGGCAAGGGAACTAAGCGAAATCGCACCAACAACTAGATTCGTTGGTCAGACATCTAAAGAATCAGACAAGGGAATGAAGCAGAGAGAACAGGTTGAGATAATAAATAAGTTTAGAAGGGGCGAGTACAAAATACTTGTTGCCACTTCTGTCGGTGAAGAGGGTTTAGACATACCAATGACCGATCTTGTGGTCTTCTATGAGGCCGTCCCTTCGGAAATTCGGGCAATTCAAAGGAAAGGTAGAACTGGGAGGGGTAGGGAGGGAAGGATTGTGGTGCTAATAACTAGGGGGACACGGGATGAAGCTTACTACTACACGAGTTTAAGAAAGGAAAGAATGATGTACGAGAAATTGATTGAAATTAAAAGAGATCTGGAGGGAAAGCTTCAAAGGAGACTTGAGGAGTTTTATCCGAGAAGCCAGGGTTTGAAGATAGTTGTTGATGCGAGGGAACTTAGATCCGAAGTAGTTAAGCACTTGAAGGAACTTGGGACGGATATTGAAGTGAAGAATTTGGACATCGGTGATTACTTACTAAGCGACAGAGTCGTAGTCGAGAGAAAGACCGTTCAGGACTTCGTTGAATCTATAATAGCGAAAGAAAGACTATTTTCCCAAATCATGAAATTGAAATCGTATCCCAGGCCGGTACTTGTCATTGAGGGGAAGAATATTTACGGAAGAGTGCATCCGAATGCAATCAGGGGGGCAATTGCATCGATAGCGGTTGATTTTGCTATACCCATTATATGGACATCTAATCCAAAAGAAACCGCGGAATACCTTATTGCTATTGCAAAGAGGGAGCAGGAATACAAAAAAAGAGAGATTCTCGAACACACTGGAAAAACTAAAAGAACCTTGAAGGAAGAGCAGGAGTACATAGTGTCCTCTATATCAAACGTTGGAGTAGCTATAGCTAGAAATTTGCTTGAGCATTTTCAAACAATTGAGAATATAGCAACAGCGAGTGAGGAAGAGCTGATGAAAGTTCCGAAAATTGGAAAGAAAATAGCATCAAGAATTAGAAGAGTTATGAGTACCCCATACAGCGAGGCCGAATTTTATGATAGCGAAACGTTTTAATTCTCATAGCCTAGTAGTTTTTTAAGCCACGGTAGCTCAGCTGGCAGAGCGTTGCCCTGGTAAGGCAAAGATCCCGGGTTCAAATCCCGGCCGTGGCTCTCCCACTTCAAGTTCAAATCCTTGACTATCCGTTTAGCGTCTGTGGATATATTCCATTCTAGGAGTAGATTTTCATGAACCTATATCCCCACCAGAGACTATCAAAGACACTCGAAAAGTTCAGAAAAAGCCATCCGGAAGATTACAACACGGTTGAAGCGTTCGCAATGGATCTGCTAGCTCAGGGAGTTTCCGAGCTCAGAGTCAGGAGCTACGTAATCTACCTCTCTAAGATTCTGAACGTGGTGGAGAAGAGGTTTGAGGATTTCACGAAAGACGATGTGAGGAAAGTCATCGTTCACTACCAAATGCTCGTTAACAGAGGGGAGAGGAGTGAGAGCGCTGTTTTCGAAGTGAAGAAAACTCTGAAGAGGTTCTTCAAGTGGGTGGGGAGAGAGGATCTAGTCAGCTGGTTCACCGTAGGCAGCGTTAAGTCGAACATATCCCCAAACGACCTCATAACCCATGAAGAGTTTGAGGCCATGCTCAACGCCTGCTTCAATTCTAGGGACAGGGCCCTCATCTCATTGCTTTACGAAACGGGAGCGAGAGTTGCGGAGATAGGTTCAATGAGAGTTAAGGATGTTTTCTTCGACGATTACGGAGCTGTTGTCTGGCTTCCGAGGTCTAAGACGCAGAAGAGAAGGCTGAGGGTCGTTTACTCCTCACGCTACCTATCCGAGTGGCTTTCAGACCATCCCCTGGCAAGCAAGCCAAGCGCACCGCTCTGGATAAAGCTTAGCGGGAAGAGATATCTGAGCCCGATGGAGTACAAGGACATTCAGGGGCAGTTAAAAAAGATAGCTAAGAGGGCCGGGATCAAGAAGAGAATCTACCCGCACCTCTTCAGGCACACAAGAGCGACCAAGCTGCTCCAGCGAGTTTCAGAAGTCGTTGGGGCGAAGTACATGGGGTGGGTTCTAGGGAGCAAAATGCTCCGCGTTTACACGCACTTGGCAGATCAGGATGTTGAGAGGGCAATCCTGGAAATGCACGGAATAAAAGCTTCGAGCGAGAGATGTGACATCGGGGTAATAAGGTGCTCGCGCTGCGAGTTCATAAATCCCAGCAGCGCTAAGTTCTGTTCGAGGTGCGGTCTCCCGCTTACAGAGGAGGCAGCGATGGAGCTTGAGCAATGGGAAAACGAAAAGGCCAGGTTGCTGGAATCGATGACGAATCCCGACGTGCTCAGGCTGATCATGAGCTTGAAGGACGAGATAGAGAGACTCAAGAAACTCGTGAGGAAATTTCCGTAAGGGAAAAGTACTCCTTTGTATCGTTAAATGCCTGATGAACCCGTCAATGAGCAGGTCGAGCAAGTCGATGAACCTGAGCGGCTCCCAAAGATAACCGCCTCGGAAATTGCAGAATATGCCTTCTGCCCTATGTCCTGGTACGCCGCTTTGGAAGAGTGTAGCCTGAGCCGCACAAGATTGAGGCAGGACAGAGGTACCACATCGCTGTGGGTGAGACGGTCAGAAAAGCAACCGAACTCGAAGAGCGATCCAAAACTCTCCTCTGGTTAGCTTTCCTGCTGATGATATTCGCAGCTATCCTAGCGCTTTGGATGTGGATATGAGTTTGATCCTGCTTGGAATAGCCTTCCTCGTACTCCTCTCAGTTCTGCTTATACTGGCATCTGCGAAGTCCAAGAAAGAGAGCGAGAAAATGCTTGGAGGGAAAGTCGTCTATTCGGATCTCATTTATCCAGGGAAGGTTCTGGTTTCGCGAACCCACGGTATCGTTGGAAAGCCGGACTACGTTCTCAAGCGTGAGAACCTGCTCATACCGGTTGAGGTGAAGAGCTCTCCGCCTCCTGAGAAACCCTACAGGGGACACGTGCTCCAGCTGGCAGCTTACTGCCTGCTGATAGAGGAGAACTACGGGGTGAGGGTTCCCTACGGCTACATCGAGTACGCTGGCGGCAAGAGGTTCAGGGTTGATTTCGACGATGAGCTGAGAATCGATCTGGCGATGACCATCGGGTACATGAGGGATATAATCAATGCTGAACGCAAACCCAAACCCGAATCAGATCCCAGGAAGTGCGCTTCCTGCTCAGTCAGAAAGCTCTGCCCACATGCGAAATTGGAAAAGTGATGGGCCAAAAAAGAGAGAGTCTGTTCTTCACCTCATCAACTTCTTCTCTTGTTGAACTCTCTCAGAGGGATAAGATATTCGATGAAGCGTTCAAATAGCAGAATGTATTCTTCCAAGCTACAGATGTCTACTTGATGGTAAAGCTTACAAATTCAATTCTAATAACAAGATAAAATAACGTAAACGCCTAGAATCACGGAATGAGGTTTATTTATTGATTGAGAGACGGTTAAACTATTTAAATGGATACAGCATATTGAATGGTATGAACTTAGAGGCTGAGTTAGCTGATATAAAGAGACTTCTAACT
>CAZPML010000063.1:0-8410 GCA_964587675.1 uncultured archaeon | reverse complement strand
ACTCTCTTCACTATCACCTCATCTTAGTTGTAAAGTATCGCAGAAAAGTTTTTACCGATGACGAAGTTATCGATTTCCTAAAGCAGAAAATTCACGAAATCTCAGAAACGTTTGAGGTCGAGGTTCTTGCAATAGAGTGCGATGTCGACCACGTCCACGTCCTCTTCAAGGCAAAGCCAACGCTGAACATCCCCAAATACATCAACGCTCTGAAAACGATAACTTCGAGGGAGATAAAGCGGAAATTCCCAGAAGTGAAAGAGAGGCTGTGGAAAAACGTCTTCTGGTCTCCCTCATACTTCTTGGCTACGACTGGGCAAGTTACGTTAGATGTTCTGAAGAAATACGTGGAATCGCAATGAAAACGATGTTGATTAGCTACAAGCATACATCAAAGACTGAAGACTAAACAGCTTATGTCGCTGGCCGCATAACAACTGCTCGAAGAAGTCAACAAGGCAAGAAGGCGGGAAATAAATCGGAAAAACGCTCAATCTCTAATCCCAAAGATCAAAGAAGGGAGGCCAGACCTCAAGAGCATTTACTCTAAGGTTCTACAAATGGTAAACTACCAGCTCTGGTTGGCCGGCTTCGTTGCAAAACCTCGCCAAACCAGAGTGGTTTCAGATGATTTGGCCTTGTAAATCCAAAGTTCATTGACAGAACTCTTGAGAAAAATTCGTAGGTGCAGAAACAGTTATCGAGAAAGCAGAGGGGTCAAAAAGAAGAGGGGAAAGTTAGACTTGGGCTGGCTAAACTCTACGAGAGGCTTGAAAATCAACACACCGATTTCCTTACAAGCTCTCTAGACATTACATCAACAGCTACGATGTGATCTGCTGGTGCTAAGTGTGGCTGCGTTGCTGAAAAGCTGACTCTGGAGGATAGATTGTTTACCTGTCCTAATGGAGGGCGGACAGAGACTACAACGCCTGAACGTATTGGATGTGGGGCTGGGACGGTCCCAAACGCCCCCTGGAGAAAGAATCACTTTTGATCCCTCATCGGAATGTGATCAAGGGTTCTCTCGGTGAAGCAGGATGTCCCGCCCTCACGGACGGGGTAGTTAACGTTTCCGTAATTGTTTTTTTACTTATAGGCTAATTAGAATTGTGAAAGAATTGGTAATGAAATTTGTCGTTCAAAATGCCCTGAAATATGGAAAACCGAACGAGAAAGCAGTAATTGGGAAAGTTATTGCTGAAAACCCGGAATTAAAAGGGAGGATTAAGGAGGTTATTAATGTCGTAAGGGAGTGCATAGAAGAATTCAACAATCTCGATTCTGGAAGTAGAGAGGAGTTAATTAGGAAATTTGGGGTAATTGAGAGGAGGATAGAGAAGAAGGAAATTGGTCTTCCACCTCTTAAAGATGCAGAGAGGGGAAAGGTCGTAATGAGGTTTGCACCAAACCCAAACGGTCCGCCAACACTCGGATCTGCAAGAGGGATAATAATCAACGGAGAGTACACAAGAATGTACGAAGGTAAATTCATTGTAAGATTTGATGACACAGATCCAAGAACTAAGAGGCCAATTATCGAAGCTTACGATTGGTATCTAGAAGACATTGAATGGCTGGGATACAAACCAGACAGGATCATTTACGCATCGAAAAGGATACCAATGTACTACGAGTACGTTGAGAAACTAATTGAGATGGGGAGAGCTTATGCATGCTTTTGTAAAAAGGAAGAGTTTAGAAAGTTCCGCGAATCTGGAATTGAGTGTCCTCACAGAAACATGAGTCCAGAAGAGTCCATGGATGCATGGGAAAAAATGATCGAGGGAAAATATGAGGAGGGCGAAGTTGTAATAAGGATAAAAACGGACATGAAACACAAAGACCCCGCAATTAGAGATTGGGTCGCGTTCAGAATAATTTACGAACCCCATCCACTCGTGGGCGATTCGTTTTTCGTTTATCCAACTCTAGATTTCGAGTCGGCAATTGAGGATCATCTTTGTAAAATTACCCACATAATAAGAGGAAAAGACCTGATCGATTCAGAAAGGAGGCAAAAATACATTTACGAATACTTCGGGTGGAACTACCCAAAAACTAAGCATTGGGGTAGAGTAAAGATCCACGAGTTCGGAAAACTCTCAACTTCAGCAATCAAAAAAGAAATAGAAGCCGGAATGTACGATGGATGGGATGACCCAAGACTTCCCACTATTAGAGCTCTGAGAAGGAGAGGCTTTGAACCAGACGCAATAAGGATTTTCTTTATTTCATTAGGAGTTGGAGAGAACGATGTTGCCATTAGCATGAAAAATTTACATGCAGAAAACAGGAAGATAGTCGACAAAAAAGCCAATAGATACTTTTTCGTGTGGGATCCAGTTGAAATAGAGATTGATGGACTGCCAGAGGAGAGATTAGTTGAGCTCCCCCTAAATCCCAATACCGGTGAGAAGAGAAGATTGAAGGGAGAGAGCAGGGTTTACATAACAAGGGATGATTTTAACGAGTATAGAGGCAAAGTTATAAGGTTGAAGGATTTCTGTACCATAATACTAGATAAAAAATCGAAATTTGTGAGTTTTGAATTGAAAGGGGTAAAAAAAGGAAGGGGAATAATTCACTGGCTTCCAGTAAGTTCTTCCTTAAAATGCAAGGTGCTAGGTCAAAAAACTTGGTTTGGGGTAGTAGAAGATGGAGTAAAAAATGAAATTGGAAAAGTTGTTCAGTTTGAGAGATTTGCATTCTGCAAAGTTGAGAAGAGTGGAGAAGAAGTCACAGCAATTTACACTCATCCCTGATTTTTAATGAATAGTCATTGAATAAGCTATTTAGCATAAAAAACTTAAATGCAAGTGGTCATTCGTTAGTGAATGGAAATTGGATGTCTTGTTGTTTCACACAAAAGGGCTAAAGTCGAGGATATTGAAAAACTCTGGACACACGATTATTCTAAGCTACTCTCAATTCTCAAATCAGATTTAGTATCTGAATATGCTTTCTTATTAACATGCAATAGGTTTGAAGTTTATGCAGTTGGAAACGGGATAAATTGTTACCTCAACGAATTGGCAAGAAAACTCAAAATAACAGAAATTTCGGAAATATACACTGGAGACGAGTGTTTGGAGCATATTCTCAGAGTTTCATGTGGACTAGAATCAATGATAGTTGGTGAAGACCAAATACTCGGGCAAGTTAGGCATTACTACAACGTCTGCAAAGATCTTGGAATTACAGGCCCATTTTTAGATAGAATTTTTATGAAAGCTATCCAAGCTGGAAGAAGGGTCAGAAAAGAGACAAAAATTTCAAAGGGATCTGTTTCCATAGGTTCCGCAGCAATAGAGCTAGCAGAGGGAGTTCTTGGTTCACTGGATGGAAAAAGGGTGTTGCTCGTTGGGGCAGGCGAGATGGGAGAGATGGTTGCCAAAGCTCTCTTGCACAAAAAAGTCGATGCCGTATTAATTGCAAACAGAACTTTTTCACGCGCAGAAGAGCTTGCAAAAAGAATTGGTGGGATTGCTGTGAGGTTCGATAAGCTCGAGGAATACATGAGAATTTGTGATGTTGTCATCTCCGCTACAGCTGCTCCGCACACCGTAATCCTAAGGGAGACAGTTGAAAGAGTGATGAGTGGAAGAGATAAGCTCTTGATAATAGATATAGCACTTCCAAGGGATGTGGAGGAGGGTGTGAAAGAAGTTAGGGGTGTAACGCTTTACACAATCGATGATTTGAGGAAGATAAGTGAGGAGAACTTAATGAAGAGGTTATCTGAAGTTCGAAAGGCTGAGAAGATAATAAGGGAAGAACTTAATCAATTAAAACTCCTTCTCAAGGATATTAAGGCTGGATCAGCAATAGCTGCCATGTATACCTTGGCCGAGAGATTTGTCGATGACGAGGTCTCAGAACTCTATTCAAAACTAACAGCAAAGTACAAAGTTGATTCTGATGTAAAAGATCTTCTTTATAGCTTTGCAAATTCGCTAATCAAGAAGTTCCTGAGAGAACCAACCGTAAGATTAAGAGAGGCTGCAAGAGATGGAAAACCCTTTGTTATTGATGCAGCCTTATACCTATTTGGTGATAGGAATGTTTCCAAGGGTGAGGTTGAGGAGATTAAGAAGGGACAACTTAAGACCGATTGTAAGGGAAGTTAAGCTTAGTTCAGACGATTTTATAGTTCCCATTTTTGTTGATGAGAACATCAAAACAAAGAAAGACATAGGTTCAATGCCAAGCTACTACAGAATACCAGTTGATTACATAGCAAAAGAAATCGAGGAATGCTTGGAAATGGATCTAAAGTCCTTCATACTCTTTGGAATACCATCAAAAAAAGATGAAATTGGGTCATCTGCCTATGATAAGAATGGTGTTATCCAGAAGTCTGTGAGAATTGCCAAGAGAGAGTTTCCCGATTGTATAATTTTCACAGATGTATGTCTCTGCGAATACACTACCCACGGTCATTGTGGATTAGTTAGGAATGGAAAGATACTAAACGATGAAACCCTTCCAATCCTCGGAAAGATCGCTGTCAGCCATGCAGAGGCTGGAGCAGACGTTGTTGCTCCATCGGGAATGATGGATGGAATGGTCAAAGCAATAAGGGAGGCATTAGACGATGAAGGATACAGCGATGTTGCTATAATGAGCTACTCCGCAAAATACGCTTCAAATTTCTATTCACCTTTCAGAGAAGCTGCGGAAAGCGGATATAAGTTTGGTGATCGGAAAACTTACCAAATGGACTTTCACAATTCAAGAGAGGCACTAAGGGAGATCGAGCTGGATGTTAAAGAGGGAGCAGATATAATCATGGTCAAACCGGCTCTAGCATATCTTGATATAATAAAACTTGCGAGAGAGAAATTCGATCTCCCACTGGCAGCCTACAATGTTAGCGGGGAGTACAGCATGGTAAAAGCTGCAATCGAGAGAGGTTGGCTCGGACAGGATATAGTCTACGAAATACTGGTGGCGATAAAAAGAGCAGGTGCGGACCTTATAATTAGTTATCATGCCAAAGAGATTCAAGAATTCTTAAGCTAGTAAATGTAGGCGTCAACAACGAGATGGTAAACTCCAGGTGAATAGTTCTTAACCTTTCTAAAGTTTAGAATTCTACATTTCTTCCCCTCTCTCTCACAAGCTTTCCTTATTCTTCTCACCGGTCTATCAATAACCGCTTCTGGAGTAGACTCGTGGTAATGAATTGTCCCTCTGCCATCTATCGCCCTGATGGCAACGGGTAAAAATTCGTGGCAAAAAAGATGTCCCATAATTACTCTATCTGCAGATCTTTCCGGCGTTGAGTCCATAGAATCTCCCAAAACTGGGTGAATCGTCTTCACACAATTCAGCTTTATGTTTTCGAGAAGAAATCTGTATGCATCGGGGTTTATTTCTATTGCAGTTATCTCTTTCGGATTTGAATGGACCGCAATTGGTATGGAGAAATAGCCTATCCCCGCGAACATGTCTACTATCCTCTCCCCATCCCTCACAAGCCTTGCAATCCTCATCCTCTCTCCCTGATTTCCAACGCTAAACATCACCTTTGTCACATCCAATTTGAACAAACATCCATTTTCTCTGTGCACAGTTTCGCTACCACTTCCAGCAATTATTTCCAACCTTGGTTTCCTGTAAATTCCCTCCTTTCCAAGATCTCTCCAAACAGACTTGCATCTAGGATGTAGCCTTAGCAGGGTTTTTCCAATAACTTCCTTGTACTCCTCAAGCTCTTCAGGTATTTTGATTAGGATTATATCACCGACAACTTTGTAACTTCTTGGAACGAAGGCGTAGAGATCCTTTGGAATAACTTCAGTTAGCATGCTTCTTAGATCTTTTCTCTGTACAAATACGGGATTTTTTTGCTCAACAACTTCAAAGGAGAATAAGTGTTCATAACCATCCAGTATTGGTATTTCAACATAATTCCCATCTTGAATAATTAACCTGCTCCTATCCTTTATTCCTCTACTTTCTACGAATTTTCTAACTTCCTCTGCAAACTTTTTCGGTACTCTTACAGCTTTCATAAATCTTTTGGAAATACCATCAACTTCCCCCTAAACTCAAAAATGAGAACCTCGCTACCAATTTCAGTCATGCAAGGCCTGTCGGTCACAAAAACTTCTCCATTGTCTGAAACAATTTCTACTGTCCTTTCGTCGACATTAACAACCACACCCGATCTCATCTCACCTTTTCTCGCAACAATCCTTGCACCAGAGATGTTAACACTTTTACCCTCAAAAATGTCCACACCTCTCCCACTCTTCCTACTCTTAACGAGGAGGAGTCTTCCTCCCTTTTCAACAACATCGCCTTCCTCATAACTTGGAAGCTTGACTAAGTAAGTAAATCTATATGCATCCCTTCCATCTATCCTTGTATGAAGCTTTTTACTTTCCACAACTCTTCCGCCCAACTCCCTAGCAATTTTCCTTGACGCTTTTCTCCCAGTATCCCTGCTTCCAAAATAAAAATCGATTCCTTCCTTCTTTTCCTCTATTTTTGATATGAAAGACTTCTCATTGCCAGATTCTGATTCAAGGACATTCTCTATTATTTTCCTTGCAGCCTCTATTTCGTAATCTCTTAGCCCTCTCCCATCGCATCTAAGCTGAAGTATAGACTCATAGTACCCACCGCTCTCCCTACTACACCTCGGACAGCAAATCTTCCTTAGCTTAAAGCTAAATCCCGTAGTCACCTCAACATAGTCCCCAAAAAGATCACCCCGCAAAGTTATCAATCTCGAATCTAAATCCAAAGTTAAACTTTTAACTTCGAATCCATCCATCACTTTTAAATTCTTGTAGATAGCATCCTCCAAAACTTTTTCAAATCTCTCTTTTTTCCACCTCCTCCCATATCTAAAAGATCCGCACTTACTGCAAATTACTATTTCAAACGGATCAATTGATACTAACTGGTACCTTTCCGATGCGCACCTACCGCATATATATCCTCTTTCAATTTCCCTCCCACAAACCACACATCTCACCAAGTTCGGTCAATTCAGAGTTATAAAACTCGTACCAAAATCTTTATATATTTATATATTTATTTACTAACTTATGGTTAGGTAAAAAAAGTTAGGGTAAAAAAGTTAGGAGGTGGTTCGGTGTTCGATCCATTTGAGGAAATTAGAAGATTACAAGATAGATTCTACAGACTCGTTGAGGAGTTCGAGCGAAGAATTCCAGAATTCAGAGAGTTCAAACTTAGCATGCCAGTCGATGTCATTGATGAGGAAGAGGAGATGCGAATAGTTGCAGACCTACCTGGTTTCAAGAAAGAAGACATAGAAGTTTACTTTGAAGGAGATAGCCTCGTAATAAAAGCTGAAAGGAAAGAGGAAGAGGAGGAGAGAAAGAGAGAGTACGTAAAAAAAGAGAGAAGATACGGCATGTTCTTCAGAAGAATTTCAGTGCCATCTGAAGTCGACAAAGATAACGTAAAAGCAAAGTACAACAACGGAGTTCTTGAAATAATAATACCAAAGGTGATCAAAGAAAAGAAAACGATTAAGATTGAGTAATTTATTTTTTAATTTCATATTTTTCTCCCCTTAACCTTGTCTATGTCGAACTTTGCCTTTTCACTTACATGCATAACTGCAAGCGTTCCGGCCATTACCGGATCGCTGACAATCAAATCACTGACGTGAGGTACACTACCAAACATGCTCAACGCAATCACCTTTATTCCACTCTTTCTCAATTTTCTGACTTCATCTGTTATCTTCCCACCCATAATGCCCCCAGCGAGGACTAACACTTCGGCTCTGTGTAATCTTGAAACAGCCTTTACAGCCTCTGCCAACTCATCCTCACCAATTATCGGCATTGTATCAACGCTGATCCTCTCTCCTCTCAGATTGTGTCTATCTGCCTCACTTATGGCTCCTATTGCTACCTGAGAAACAAGAGCTCCCCCACCTAGAATTATAACCCTCTTACCATAGACCTTCTCAAAGGTTACCTCTTCTTCGAGTTCAATAATGTATTCTAAATTTTTTATTTCCTCCATTATTTTTTCGAAATCTCCTCCCTCAACTTCAAAGTAAATGAGGGCCTTGCCCCTGTGCTCACCGTACTTTATTAAAAAAGTATGAGAATAAGTGATGTTTCCCCCATGCTTTGCTATAATGGTTGTCAAATCCCTCAAAACTCCAATTCTATTTTCCGATATTATTCTAATTGCTCTCTCCATTAGAACTTTGCCCCCGTAAGGGTCTTCGTTTCAACAACACCATCAACTGACCTTATCCTGTTAACAACTATGTTGCTAAGCTCCTCAAAGTCCTTGACAACGACTTTCGCAATCAGATCGTATTCTCCAAATAGTGGATAGAGTTCCTCAATCTCTTTTAACTTCGCTAGTTTGTCGTAAACTTCCCTCTCCTTTCCAGGAAAGACTT
>CAZPML010000062.1:0-8480 GCA_964587675.1 uncultured archaeon | reverse complement strand
AAACTTTTCCAACTACTGTAATCTGAACTTCCTTCTTCATGGGGAACATCCCCTTAAAAGTTTGATTGAGCTTCAAATATTTAAAAACTACCACCAACAACCCCCTCCCACCACCCTCTTGCGTATTCCCACGCTTACGCATGGGGTCTTGCAAGCAACGGAAAGATAAAGTTTTGAACTTGAGTTTATAAGTTTCGCCGCAAGAAGACAGTTTTTTAACTAGTGGATGAATTGCGACCACGATTTTTCACCCAGCTATTTTTTTCAATGGTTTCTGATGAAACATGTCCTGTTGCTCCAACACAGTAACTCGGAGATCGCAGACTATCCCAAAACTCCTTTTTCTTCAGTTCTGGAAATTTCTCAAAAATTCGCTGTAACACCTTTCAAAACTTAATATATGTAGGCTTCAAAGGTGCTGAAATGAAAAGATGTTATGGTCGGGCGTTACTTCTAATCAATAATTTTCCATCAATGCAGACCTTAATGGAGCAAGAAATATTCTCAAAAGGTTTCTCTATGTGGTGGAGAACGGGGTGTCGTGAACACCTTTAATCGTGCTTATAAGCACGGAGGCCATCGGTCTCTGACGATGGTAGTTCATTAAATCAGCGATCTAGTACACCTCTACTCCTTTTAAGCATGAATGTATACCTGTCTTTAATGGCATTGAGCAGGGAATGCATTAGATTTTTGAGCTCTCTCCTCTTTATCTCTGAGTATCTGTGTGCGTGAATTAGTGGGATTAGATAACCGTCAAATTCCAAGCTTCTAAGCTTACCGATCTTATCTTCGTCTATTTCTCCCTTGGATTCGATGAGGTAGATGTTACCAAAGTCAGCAAATCTGATGAAAGCAACGTTGAGTTCGGTATCTGCGAGATTTTTGAAATATTCCGTGAGTGGTATGGATTTTTCTATTCTCTTCTTCTTCAGTAGGTATCCAGATCTTTCATACCCAAATTCCTTAATGGCCAAGTAGTCAAGTAAAGCCGAATCCGAAATTGATGAATTTTTTGTGATCTCACTTGTGTAAAAACTTTTGGCAACGAATACGACGTCTCTCTCTAGTAGCTTATTGAGCGAGTGCAAGTATTCGAGGTGTTCAAAAAATATGAGGATGTCATCGTTTAACCCGTTTCTGGCTTTTCTATAGATGCTTTCTAGTTCATCAAAATATTTTGTGCGAGATAGGAGATAGTTTTTTCTTGCCCTCCCAGATAGAACATCTCTATGTATTTCCTCTATCCATCCATCCAGTTTTTTCAGAAATTCTTCGGTCATGGCATCAAAGTGGTAATCCTTTTTAAAACTGGAAATTTTATTTCCATCTTCAATGTAGGCTGGCGGACGAATAATAGAACCGCTAAGTGTTCCATCCATTAGAATAACGTCGTCACGGCAAATGGAACCCAATCTAAACTCGCTAATTTGCATATGGAGTCTAATTCTCTCTTCAATGTACTTATGGGGTTTGAGGGTTGTGATTTCATGGACTTCAAGTATCTCTCTACCTACTGCAACGCTAGAAATAACGTAGAATACAACACCGCTGAACTTTTCCATCCCTCTGCTCCCATCAACACCACATGCCGAACAGTTTTTAGGTTGGGGCAACTCCTCCCACTTAAATTCGATATCTTTCGAAACCGATGCGATTGTCTCGTAGTTGTTTTTCAAAACTTCTTCAAATTCCCTAAATAGAGTATCGCTAAGCCTCCACATAGCTGACCCTTGAGCTACCGCCCATTAATTCTACGTTAATAACTCTGTCAGCAGCGTCTTTTAACTCGTCGTCGTGAGATACTATGATCACTTGGGGTATTTTTCTTAGGTAGTTTGACGTTATCTCAACAAGTTTTCTTCTTCTCTCTTCATCTAAAAATGGAGTTGGTTCATCAAGAATTAGCAAGGGTATTTTTCCTCTAATCATGTACATGGTTAGAGCCAATCTGAAAGCAAGTCCCAGTGCAATCAGTTCTCCACCACTTAAGAAACTTATTTCTCTCTCTTTTCCTTGATGAAGGACGAATACTTTTAGCTTTTCCCTTCTATCCATAACTTGCTTTAGTTTAATCCCTAAATATTTTCCCTCAGTAAATTCTTGGAATATCTCGCTCGCATAGGATTCTACCTCTCTCAGTGCGGTCTCTGCCAAATAATTTCTGTACTTTCTGAATTTTTCCCTAATTTTTGCCAATTCGGGGAGAATTCTCCTCTCAATAACGTCTAACTTTCTTTTTTGTTCTCTTACCAGTTCGATTTGTTTCTGGATGTATTTAATATCTTTCTCCAAACTCTCGACTCTCTCGCATAAGAGTTCAATTTTACCTCTTGATGCTTCAAGTTTGTTTGATTTCTCGATGAATTCTTGCTCAACTTCCTTGTGGACCTTATCATCATAAACTTCTTCGAGTCCCTCGATCTTCCCTTGCAACGTAGACAGCTCCCCACTCTTCTCGTCTATCTCCCCCTTTAAACGCTCAATAGATCTTCTGACCTTCGATAGATTGTCTCTCTCCCTCTCAAGTTCTTTACTTGACTCCTTGAGTCTGAACCATTCTAAATATGCTCCCTTTAAATTTTCAATTTCGACTTCCATCTCTTTAAGAGAATTGAAACCAAATTCTTTGAGAGTGTTTAGTAATCTCGACTTATGCTCTTTGATTTCTGAGATTCTCTCGTTTAACCTTTTTAAACTCTCTTTTATTTCTGCTTCCTTTGCAGTACTCTTCTCTAAAGCATTTAATTCTCCTTGAAGCTTGTCGATCTTCTCCTTTAACTTGTCAAACTTCTCGCTCTTCTCTTTAATGACATCTATTTCCTTTCTTGAGATTTGTGATTTGATGTCATCGAGTTCATCTTTCAATTGCTTTAGATTTAGGATCGCGTCCTGATTTCTTATTATTTGGTCTATCTTCTCTTTTTTTCTTTCCAACTTTTTTGTAGCTTCCTCTAGTTGTGTTATTTCCTCTTTTATCTCTTTTAGTTTCCCTACATAATCTCTTATTAACTTTAATTTAAGACTGTTATCGAGGCTCCTGCCGCAAGTTGGACAGTAACCTTTTGCCCTTCTTAATTCATTAATTGCATTTTTAATTTGTAGGCCCTTTGCAATAAGTGCCGACTTGCGGGAGGCGATTTTCTTGAAACCCTCTTGGATCCTTCTCTCATCATCTCTTGACTTGTTGAGAAGAGCGAAGAGATCTTGAATCTCGTCTACATCGTATCCGAATCCCTTGATCTGTTCCTCAATTTGCTTGCTTCTATCTAAAGCGGACTTTATCTTTTCCCATTCCTCAACGTATTTTTGAAGCGTTTCCATTTCCTTACTTATTTGGCTAATCTCAGTTTTTATCTCTTTAATCCTCCTTTTATCTTCTGCTATTTTTTTTAGCTGTAGAGTTAAGTTTTGCACCTCCACCTTTGCACCACTCAAATCTGACTCCAGTTGATTCATAGATTTTGAAATTTGCTTGAAAATTCTCTCAAGATCCTCGTATCTTCTGGCAGGTTCCCTAAGTTCCCTCAGTCTTGAAACGTCTGAAGTGAGAACCTTAATTTTCTCCTCTATCTCACTTTTTTGTTCCATCAAGTTTTTTAGATTACTTTTGAGCGTATTAACCTCGCCTTGAACTTTTTGTGCTTCAATTCTGAGTCTGTTAAGCCTTTCCAGAATTTCGTCCAACTCTTTTTTCTTTTTGCTCAGTTCTCGCAACTCTAATCGCAACTCTTCTACCCTATTTCTCAAATTATCAAGTTCCACTTTTTTCTCGTTTAACTCGGCCTCTTTTTCCATTCTTTTACTTTCAAGTTCAGATTCTTGTACGATGAACTGTCTGATGTTTTCTACGTCATTTTCAAACATTCGAATAATAATTCCAAGATTTTTCCACGCGTTCTCGTAGTCTTCTATTCTAGTTACCTTTCGAATAATTCTATCCCTACTCTCGTCATCTTTTATGATAGAATCTATTTCTCCTTGCCTTACGTAGATGGCGTTAGTGAAAATGTGACTGGGGGCGATATTTTTCTCAACCCAAGAATTTATTGGATTCTCGCCTTCCATCTTAACCTTGCCTACGAGTTTAGATGAACCATCGCTAACTCTTAGTATATTGTATTCCTCGCCATTTAAGAGGAATTTGAGCGAAATCGAGTAATGCTGTGAACCTATTTTGATCAGGTCATCCTTACGCACGCCTGTTGGTCGAGGACCGTAGAGTGCAACCAATATCGCTTCAAGGATTGAGGTTTTGCCACTACCGTTCCTTCCGGAGATTAGATTTATTCCCTTTTTAAAGCTTATATTCGTGTTCGAATGCGATCTAAAGTTTTTAATCGTGATCTCCTCAATTATGAGGCTCATCGGATCACCCTATGTAGTCCAGAAGAGTCTTTTTTCTAGCCTCCCTATCTTCTGCTTCGTAATCTTCAATCCTCTTAACCTTGCTTATGCCAAATTGTTCTTTAATAAGTTCATAGGCCGAACTCTTGTACATATCTATGTCTTCTTTAAGCAGCTCCAGAAGTTTCAATTCAAAGTCATCGAAGAATTCATGTTCTAGGAGGACTTTGACTTCTTCGGGTTCTTCTCTAATCAGCTCAAACCTTACTTCAGCGTACTTTGCATTTCTCGAAGCAATCTCGTGCAATTTTTTTACGTCAATATTTTCCTTGCATGCTATCTTTGTGATTAGCACGCATTCTTCATTGGAATATTTCATCGCCTGCTGAAATTTGCTCTCGGCCTCATCTCCATTCTCTGCCTCGATTTCAACCCTTATTAGGTCTCTCGGTTTCACGAATACTGGATAGGGTTTAAAATCCTCTACGATTATAAATCCTTTTCTCACGCCATCTTGGATGCTAATCTCTTTACCAAATTTGATAAACTTGGAGGATTCTCTGATGTCGTACCTTTCAAGAGATCCTGGGTATGTCAGGAAAACATCATTAAACTTGTATATACTTTGAATGTGAATGTGTCCAAGTGCATAGTAATTCGCTCTCGGTAGTTCATTTATCGTAAGATCAAAACCCATGTTGAGGGTTAGATCGGCAACCTCCTTCACAGTTTGGTGGAGGACGAGTATAGATTTATCAGATTCGGGGTTTAAGATCGGCAAAATTTTTTTCAACTGCCACCTCGTCCTGTGTCTATCCCCCAAAATTTCAACTTCATCATAGATGCCCTTTACGAGGTAAACGTCACCAATACGAATGCTTGCGGTATACTCGGTTTCAACTCTCTTTTTTCTTAAGCCAAGCACGTATAAGAGGTTCAGAGATTCAAGTAGGTGGTAAATAGAAATATCTCTAATGCTCTTATCGTGATTTCCCTCAATGGCAAAAACCGGAATATCGTTCTCTCTAAAAATATTCAAAACCTCAATAGCATCCTTCAATGTTCTTGGGTTGGGAATACTTTTGTGGAATAAATCACCAGCAATTATTACAAAGTCTACATTCTCTTCGACAATTTTCCTTGCAGCAGCTTTAAAAATTCTTGAGTAGTCTTCTGCTCTCCAACTTTGGTTGTATTGTTCGTATCCCAGATGAATGTCTGCTAGATGAGCAAACTTCATACCGCCAGATCCTCCAGATTTAAATCAAAATCGGATTCCGACCACTCTTTTACGATGTCTATATCTTCCCCGCCATATCTCCCTCTGAACTTTCTTATTCTAACAGACACCGGTAATTTAACTGCAGGGCCCACGATAACGGCTTCTCCAACGCCAAGTGATGAGATGTCGGATATCAAATCTTCACTGATCTGTTCACTTGCCTGTTGGACGTATCTTTGGTCATTTGGTTCTGTTATTTTAAGTATGATCTTCGTATTGCATTGACTCAGTACGTCATCGTTCAATCTTTTTGGTCTTTGGGAAACTATTCCCAAACCTACGCCGAACTTCCTCCCCTCCCTCGCTATTCTGCTCATCCATAAAACGACATCGTTGAAAATTCCCTTTGGGGCGAAGATGTGACCCTCCTCAAAAATTATGAGCACGGGTCTGCAAACTGCTGGGCAAAAAGTCCTCCAATTTCTCCTCTTCATGTAATTTATCCTACCGATCAGAATGTTTCTAAGTAGATAAGAGACGACAACCCTCATCTGTTCTTCATCGAAACCGCTTAGATCTACTATATTCAGGAACCCGGGCTTTATGTTTGCCAGCATATCTTCTTGGATTAGTAAATCCTCATACCTCCTGAGGAAAGAGGAGACGTATTCTTTTATCCTGGAAAGCGGACTAAGATCTTGTCGATCAAGTGATGCAACTCTCTTGACCCCAGTGAAATCATAGTAGTATACCTCATCTTTTAGTATTGCCGAATTTATCCACTCCTCGGTCAAATCAAGAACCCTCTCAACAAAACTTTTTCCGTATTTCCCCTCTTTTTTAACGGTTGAGAAAATCCTCTCTAAGTGCATTCTTTGGACTGCTGCCTTTTCCCTGTCAACACCGACTAAAGAGGCGAATTCCCATGGCTCAAGTCTTTCAGGTCTTATTCCAGCTGGTACAACGTTCTTACCCTTTTCGCTTCCATCTTCGAAGGTATAGTTAGCATATTCTCCATGCGGATCGATGAGAATGATAGTACCGTTTAAATTTCGAATTATATCGTTTACAAGGACTGCAACTGTGTTGGATTTTCCCCCGCCGGTTACGGATAGTATTGCGAAGTGTCTCAAAACAAGTTCCCTAACGTTAAGCCATACGCCTACGTTCTCCCTTGCAATTAGGTACCCTATTTTAATAGACCCACCCTCGTTTCCATATATTTTGGCTAGGGATTCATCGCTAGTCAAATATACATGGGAACTCGGCTTTATTGGAACTCTATTGGGAAAAATCCGTCCGTTCTCAATTACACCAAGTACATGTGCTTTGGCGAGAATGACTTCGTTTCTTTCGAGCAAATTTTTGGAAAAATCCAAATTTTTTACCAAGTATTCAAATCCGTAACTTTCATCAAGGATCATTCGATTAAAACTCGTAATCTCCCTTACGATCCCAATTACCTCATCGTTTTCTCTGTTTCTAGCAGTAACGTATTCACCGAATTTTGGTATTTTTAGAGGATTTACGATAAAACTGAAATCTGAGATCGAGGATTTACCTAGTACAAGACCTATAACTTCATCTGTCACAGGAATTTCTAGAGTTACAGAAAATAAAAGTTTTTGGGGTTGTTAGCAAGTGCGTTAGACCGTTCCGATGGTGTTAAAGCTGCGCTTAAATTTTGAAAACTCTGTCTTTGCTGTTTTTGAAAGATATAAGGCCTTTTTTGCCACTCTCTAGTATTTTTCTTACGTAATCTTCGTCTTTTCCTAATTTTAAAGCTATGGATTCTGCGTTTGATCCCGTAAGGTCTGCGAAATTTAATATGAATTCCTCGACATCCTCTTCATCATCAAATTCCCAAACACCAGAGTAAATTGGATTAAAATCAAGCATGTAGGCGTACATCTCTTCAAGGCTCAATTTTTCAAATTCTACTTCAAATAAAGTTGCATCCTGGAGAAGTCTTATCATGGCCTTTCTTAAGCTTTTGACATTGTATTTTCGATCCGCTGGAGAATACTTTGATACAATTTCATCAATTTTTTCTTCAGAGAGTTGAAATGGCTTTGAAGTGTTTAAAGACATTAATATTTCGTATGTCTTTTGGTCGATAGGGGAAATTCGAGTTCTACTAGGAGATGAGAGCTTTATTGTGTGGAATTCAAAGTTTTTACCCCTTACTTTTCTCAGATCTCTCTTACATACGTTTTTTAATTCAGCCGATGTTGAGAGCGTCGAAATGATCGTCCTAATCAAAGCATGATCCCGCAAATGCCTTTTTGAAAGAACTAGATGATGCTGGATGTCGTACTCGAGTCTTAACATGTCCATTGTTGCAGGTTATTCGAGATTGTTAATAAATTTTTACAGAAAGTCGCTAAGAAAGCTCCACTTCAGTAAGGGGATGAAGTAGGAGAGGGGAGGTTAATATCTCTTGTCGAGATGTTTAAATCGACAAAAAGCAATGGAATATCGACGGGCGAAGCATGCATTATATCTCTGCAACTCCATCTGAACTCCCAAGCGTATTTTAGCTGAATAAAAGAGAGGCTTGAGATAATCGAAGAGGTTTGCAACGGCCGGGAATTCTCGCTTTAGAAATCATGTCCGACCACGTACACCCCTTTCTTTCCACCGTACCTCAGTCCGCACGTAATACTGAGGAGGATCGGCAGAAAGTTTGTGATGAAGCTTAATTCTGTCGGGCGTTTATAACTTAGCTGCCCGAAAAAGCTCTTCGAATTCCCCTTTTGATTTTAAATCTCAGCCAACTTGTTTCGCTGCTTCAACAAACTTCAGAATCTCCGGAATTACGTGCTTGCGAACCTACCATATTTCTATGCCTATGACCTCGCCATTTTTGCTGTACTCGACAAAGATGTCTTCTCCAAGCTCATCCATGTCT
>CAZPML010000061.1:0-8623 GCA_964587675.1 uncultured archaeon | reverse complement strand
TTTCTTTGTAAGTGAACCATTTAACACAGTTTTTTTGTCTTCTGTTTGGATTTCCTTTTCTAATTCTTTTTCAAAGATCGCCTCCTTACCACAGCTTGGACAAAAAATCTTTCCATCCTTCTCAAAAAGAGGCAATTTGCAGTCGGGACAGTGGTAAGTCAGCATTTTGGCTCCCTTATAAAGAAGTTCTGCGGCATCTGAAATAGCGTTATCCGAAATTTTTTTATCACTCACAAGACTAAATATCCCCCAATCTATTAAAACCTTACAGTTCTCGAGAGGTGGTGGACATGGCGAAGAAAATTCCTGGAAGCATTCTTGAAATGCTTGATAGGATAATCTCCGATGACACCGTTCCGAGAAGCGTGCGGAGAGTAGCAGGTGAAATAAAAGAGAGATTGCTATCAACTGACCAGATTGCCGTGGAGGCAGCATCCGCGATATCAATGTTGGAAGACATTTCAACGGATCCAAATCTCCCAATGCATGTAAGAACTATGATTTGGAATTTGACAAGCCAACTAGAGAGGATATCAGTTGATTGATCTTAAAAAAGAGATAGCACGGAAATTTATTCATTTTCTTGGTCTTGGGTATATACCTGCATATTTTCTTTTTGGAAAAGAGGATTTAATCCTGATCCTTATTACAGTATTCTGCTTAGTTTGTCTAATCGAATTTTTCAGAATCAAGTATGGTATTTTGGCAGGTTTATGTAGGGAACATGAAAGAAAGGCGGTTGGAGCACACCTTTATTTCGGTTTGGCGATTATAATTGTTACGCTAGCTCTACCCAGGGACGCTTGTTTTGTAGCCCTTTCCACTTCTATAATTGGCGATGGAATTGCGGGAATTATTAAAAAAATGTGTTCAAAAAATGTAGCAACGGTATTCTTGTTCATCTGTTCGATAATTTTTATTTTTCTATTGAATTTAGCGAGTTTAGAAGCAGCAATTTTTGCTGTATTTATCGCATCAATTGTTGAGAGAATAGAGAAAATTTGGAGGTTTTATGTAAATGATAACCTTACAGTGCCAATTGCTGCAGGTTTCACTTACTACTTAGTAAAATATATCTTTTTTCCGTATCAGTAGGCACATGGATGAAAAAGATGCTCTAGAAATTTCAAAAAGAGTTACAAAGAATGTTTTAAAGGCAATTAACCAGATACCACCGGAAATAAGGGGGAAAACCGTAGGGTTGGGGAAGGATGGCACGCCAACCAAGCTCGTTGATGAGGTTGCCGAAAAAGCGGCATTAGAAGTGCTAAAAAATGAGGATGTTACTATAATTAGCGAAGAAGCTGGAATTGTGGGAGAGGGAGATATTTTTGTTGCATTGGATCCGCTTGATGGTACATTTAATGCAACCAGGGGAATTCCAATATATTCGATAAGTTTGTGTTTTTCAAGCAGTTCCAAACTCGGTTATGCTTTTTTTGGATACGTATACAACTTGGCAACTCATGATGAATTCTATACGTTTGGAGAAGAGGCGTATTGGAATGACAGAATTGTTAGGGTGAGTGAAAATAGGGAAATCAGAAATTGTAATGCCATCGTTTATTATCCCCGGGTTAGCCATCCTTTCAAAAGAATGCGGGTCTTTGGTAGCGCCGCATTCGAATTATGCTTAGTAGCAAGTGGTTTGTTCGACTGCTTCATTGATATTAGACCTGGTAACGGAGGCAGAGGCTTGTTGAGGATCTACGATGTTGCAGCAGGTATATATATAATTAAGAGGGCAGGAGGTTTAGTAACTGACATTAATGGGGAGGATCTTAGAAATAAGAGGTTCACCATGGATGAAAGATTAAGAATAGTTGCTTCAAACAAATATCTTCATAAGAGAATTTTGGAGCTGATTTCATGAAGGCTGCGGTTGTGTATAAAACAAATGACATAGGTGTTGCGAGGGAAGTTCTAAACGTTCTTAACAAGTTGGGAATTGAGCCGGATATGTATGATTCTCCATCAAGCTCACTTGAAAAGTACGATTTCATAGTTAGTATTGGTGGAGATGGGACCATACTTGCTTTATTACAGTTCCTAAAAGTTTGTCCTCCGATCTTTGGTGTAAATACTGGAAAAGTGGGTTTGTTAACCCACTCAAACCCCCAAAACTTTGAGGAAAAGCTGAAAAAAGCAATCAGGTCATTTGAGATAGAACAGTTTCCAAGAATTTCGTGCATCTCATCGGAAAATGAATTCCTTGCTTTAAATGAGGTCGTTCTGGTGAACGAGAAACCAGCAAAATTGATGACGGTTAAGGTTAAGATCGATGGAATATTGGCCGATGAGATCAGATGTGATGGAATGATCGTAGCAACTCAAATCGGATCAACTGGTTATGCATTCTCGAGCGGTGGTCCGATAATAGAACCTTATTTAGACTCCTTAATCGTTGTACCGATAGCACCTTTTAGATTTGGTTGGAAACCGATTGTAATTAGGTCAGATAGAATGGTTGAACTGGAATCGTCTAGTATGGGTATCGTAGTTGTGGATGGCCAGAGTTACATTAAAACAAGGAAAGTTAGAATCCAAAAATCAAGCTATCCCGCAATCTTTTTTAAAAAAGAAAATAGACTGGATGATTTGTTTGAGAAAATTAAGGAGATAAAGTAGGTTTGACAAGTACACTTGCAAATCCGATTCTTTTTAGTTCATTTTTAATAGTGTCGAGATTTTTTAAAATTGGGTGTAATTCGTTTTTTGGGACCATAATTATTGCTTGGTTCCGATTATAGCACACTTTCAGTTTTTGAATATTAGCAACTCGAATTAATGTGTTCTCGGCTTCGTCTACCATTTTTAATTTCATCTCATCTATTTCTTCATTTTGTGGAATTCTCGTCGCTAAGCAGGATAGCGATGGCTTGTTGTAGAAACTCAATCCTGAAAATTTTGCTATAGATCTAATTTCCCTTTTCGTAATACCCAATTCAAGCCATGGAGAGCGGATTCCCAGTTCTTTAGCGGCCTTTATTCCGGGTCTAAATTTCGTTCTGTCGCTTGCGTTAGTACCATCGAATACAACATTGAATCCAAATCTTTTACAGTGTTCTATGATATTTTTAAAAAAGATCTTTTTGCAATAGTAACAGCGTTTTGAGTCGTTTCTTCTAAACGATTCAAATTTTAGAATATCCAAATCGATGAATGAGTGTTTTATTTTCAATTCTTTAACTATCTTTTTAATGTTCGCGACTTCTCTTGATGGTAGGATTTGGGATTTTATTGTTGCAGCAAAAACTTCTTCTCCAAGAACTTTTCTGCACAAGTAAGCAAGGGTGGAGCTATCCACACCTCCGCTTAATGCAACGACAACTCGTCCAAATTCTTGGATGTACGCCTCAATTTTACCGAGTATCTTTTGGAATTCTTCGTCCACTTCCACAATTTTTGAAATTCTTAAAGGTTTATATAGCTAAATCGACAAGTCTATTATGTCCCCGATCGGGGAAGGGGCGGAGGGAGCTTTGCTTTCTATGAAGCCTCTATGCGAGCTCGGGGATACACCATGCCGATAGGTCCTTGGGGGAGTGAGGCTAAAGCCTTACTGTGAACCTAAGGCAACCCGGGCATGGGACAAATCCCGGGCGGTCAACCACTCTAAGGGGGCATCAGCCCACGGTGAGGAGTGGTGTTATACCCGGGGGACATCTCGTGCTAATGTAGTCCATTCGTATTACTTAATCTAAATCTAGAGCAAAATCGAAAAATCCTTATTTCAAATTGGGAAGTTGGGAAAAGCAAGAGGTGATTTATAAATGGTGTTTGAAATTAGCAAAGGAGCATTTGTAGTTGATGACCTCAAGAACGTAAGCATTAGAATAGGGGAGGTCATTGAAGAGGAAGAAGAATGGGCGCCAATGGGTCCTACACCTATGCCTGGAATAGCAACACTCAGGAATTGGGATTATATCCTACTCAAGAGATACAAACCGTTCTACGCTCCATATTGCGACATGTGCTGCTTATGTACTATGGGGAAATGTGATTTAACGGGAAACAAGAGGGGGGCCTGTGGTATCGATTTAGCAGCGCAAACAGCGAGAATAGTAACGATTGCGTGTTCAATTGGTGTTTCTGCTCATGCTGGACATGCGAGACACATGTTGCATGACATCGAACACGTACTCGGTAAAAAACTTGACGAAATCAAGGTCGACCTTGGTCCCGAGATAGCAGAGGTAGCGCCATTAACCCAGCTAATTACCGGTATAAAACCTAGAACACTGGCAGATCTTGATAGAGCTTTGAGGTATGTTGAGGAAGAAATTGTTCAAGTAGTCGATTCTATCCATACTGGTCAGGAAGGAAGTTACTTGGATTACGAGTCTAAGGCGTTCCATTTGGGTATGCTAGATTCTCTAGCTAAAGAGATAGCAGACATAGCCCAGATCTGTGCTTTCAACTTTCCGAAGGGTGAGGATGATCAACCCCTAATTGAGGTTGGAATGGGTGTTCTTGACCGGAGTAAGGCGATAGTTTTGGTCATTGGTCACCATGCCCCACCGGCAATCAACATCGCTGACTACATCGATGAGAACGGACTGGAAGATGAGGTTGACTTGGGAGGCATATGCTGCACGGCAAATGACATGTCGAGATATTATCAAAAAGCAAAGATCGTCTCCGCATTGGGAAGACAATTGAAAGTAATTCGAGCCGGACTTGCCGATGTAATCGTCATCGATGAACAGTGCATAAGGGCCGACATACTCTATCACGCTAAAAAGCTTGGAATACCGGTTATATGTACAAATGAGAAAGCCATGCATTCTCTACCCGATATGACTGCAGAAGACCCGAAGGATATAATCAAATACCTGCTTGATGGCAATCCCGGATGTGTCATACTCGACCCATTGAAAGTAGGCGAAGTTGCAGTTGAAGTTGCAAGAGCAAGGAGAAAGCAAAGGGGAGATGATATAACTCCGAGATTGAGTGAAGATGAATTCTTAAAATACGCAAAGTCATGTACTCAGTGCGGTAACTGTACAATAGCCTGTCCGCAGGGATTAAGAATTGGTCAAGCTATGGAAGCTGCTGAAAATGGGGATAAGAGCAAGCTTGAATCTTTATGGGATATTTGTATAACTTGTGGGAGATGTGAACAAGTCTGTCCGAGAGGAATTCCGATCATTGATATGATGAATTACGCGGCTTGGAAATTGATAATTAATGAGAAAGGTAAAATAAGGCGTGCAAGAGGCCCCGTTAGAGATTCGGAGATTAGAAATGTAGGAGCACCAATCGTCTTGGGAACCATTCCTGGCATAATAGCTCCAATAGGATGTGGGAACTATCCAAATGGGACGAGAGAGGTCTACATGATTGCCAGAGAATTTGCCTCAAGAAACTACATTGTCGTCTTAACTGGATGTATGGCTTTCGATGCAGCACTTTACAAGAATGAGGAGGGTAAGACTGTTTACGAGGAGTTCCATGACAGATTTGATGCTGGTGGTGTTGTAAACATTGGAAGCTGTGTGTCTAATGCTCATATCCACGGTGCAGCGATCAAGGTAGCGAGAATATTTGCAAAAAGGAACATTAGAGCAAACTACGAAGAAATAGCCGACTACATACTGAATAGAGTCGGTGCATGTGGCGTCGCATGGGGCGCTATGAGTCAGAAAGCTGCGAGTATAGCTACCGGCTTTAATAGACTTGGCGTACCGGCCGTGGTAGGACCTCATGGAAGTAAATATAGGAGAGCATTCCTAGGGAGACCATACAACAATGAAGATTGGATGGTATACGATTTAAGAACTGGTGAAAAAGTAAGAGTTGAACCGGCGCCACAAGATCTACTTGTTGCAGCGGAAACGATTGAAGAGGCCTTACCATTAATTGCTAAACTTTGCATTAGGCCAAATGATACAGATAGGGGAAGATCTATTAAGTTAACTCACTACATAGATCTTAGCTTGAAGTACCTTGGCAAAATGCCGGATGATTGGTATCTATTCGTAAGAACCGAAGCTGATCTACCTCTTGCAAAGAGGGAGGAACTACTAAAGCTACTTGAAGACGAGCATGGATGGAAGATAGACTGGGAAAGGAAGAAGATAGTTGAAGGGCCAATAAGATCCTATCATGCAGGCTTCAATCCCACGCTTGTTGAAAGATTGTTTAAGGAAGGCTTCATGACGTTATGAGGTGATCTTATGCCTAAAGCATTTGAACAACCGTTTGATGCTGCGAACATACCTGGTCCAAAAATGGCAACTCTGCTAGAGAAGGGTAAACCGATAGCAAATATGATTAAGAAGGCTAAGAATCCTTTGCTCATCGTTGGACCCGACTTAACTGATGAAATGTTCAAGAGGGCTATGAAGTTCATCGAAAAAGGAGTAACAGTTGTAGCAACCGGAAGTGCGATAAAGAAGTTCATAGATGCTGGGTACAAGGACAAGGTTAAGTATGCTGTACTACACGAACTCACCCAGTTCTTACTAGATCCAGAATGGAAAGGATTTGATGGAAATGGCAACTACGATCTGGTTTTAATGATGGGAACGATATACTACCACGGTTCTCAAATGTTCGCTGCCATCAAAAATTTTGCACCTCATATTAGGGCAATAGCGATTGACAGGTACTATCATCCAAATGCAGCAATGAGTTTTGGAAACATGTGGAAGAGGGAAGACGATTATTTGAAATTACTTGATGAAATAATTGAAAGCTTGTAATTTTTTTATTTTTATTTTAATTAAAATATTTAGGCATCGTAAAGAACGTTCTAATGGTAAATCCTGAGAACTCAGTCGAATAAAGGAAGATCAAACACTTTCTGAAAAATCTTTTTAAATAACGAGTAAATTAGCTCGTGTATCCCCTTGGCCATATTGGAATCACACTGCTAATTAGCAATCTACTCGTGAGGAAGTACAAACTGAACTGGAATGCTAGATTCATAGTTTTGGCTTCCATACTTCCTGACATTCTTGATAAACCACTAGGTTTAATTGGAATTGGTGGAGGTAGATTCTTTTTTCATAGTATCTTGTTCATCGTGTTCCTATTTTTTATTAGAAAAGAATTATTTTTTGGATCCACAGTTCATTTAATTCTTGATAGAATGTGGGAAGAGCCTAAAGTACTTTTCTATCCGATATTGGGTTTTTATATCGGTGGGAAGGTTTTTCCAGTAGATTTCATTCAATTCTTTTTAGAGAATCCGTATTCTCAAATTGGAGAGATAGTAGGTCTTATATCGCTGGTAATGGTAAAAAGCTTAGATCACCTGGAACAAATTTTATTAAAAGTTAAAATTAGATATTTATAATGAATACCTTTTATAAAGTAGCTGACGGGTCTGTGCGAGGCAATTGCCCTTAAATCCGTCAAGGACTGGACCGGAAAAACTACTGCATACTCAAAGAAAGCAGACACTGACTGCGTGGATCAATCAAAGTTAATGCTCACAGCGAGAGTATTCAGTTTTTGACGCAACTTGCAGCTTCGAAGAAGCAAGTGCAAGTTGTAATGGTAGCAGAAACCGAGGGAGCTAAGATAACGAAGATAAGCGGATAACTGCGTCTTCTTCTATCCAGAGGCTTCACCAGAGCCGAGCAGTTGCTTTGGAGTTCAAGTTTATTGTCGAGATTTTGCCATTATCTCAACGTCGGAAAATCAAATTGATAATTGATAAATTCTTAACCAAAGAGACTGAAAGATTAAACTTTGATATGTGCACTATCCAAAAAATAAATGAGGTTTGTTTTAAGGATGGTATTATTGCACCAGAAATAAAGATAAATCACGCATCTTCTCAATCTTATTGTGGGTTGCAAATGGCAGATTTCGTAGCTGGCTCAATTTTTAACAAATATGAAAGAAGAAATGAAGAATACTATAAAATTATTAGATCAAAAATCAACGTTCTAGAAGAGAGATTTTAGGAAAAGATTTAAGAGGTTATAGCAGCCCCGTCCTACTCCATCCCACCCTCCTCAAGGAGGCCTCATCGTTTCGGACGGAGGGGCAGATTAAACCTGCCCGACCTTACCCGCTATAAAATATATACCATTTTTAGCTTATAAGCCTCATGGGTTAAGACTTTTGCGATAAGTCATAACCGTTTGTAAACTCTCCCTTCTATCAACTTTCAAAATCAACTTTCAAAACCCACACTTCTTGAATATCAGTATAAATCTCGTAGATTATTCTAAAATCACCGACTCTCATAGAACATGTCTTTTCGACCCTTAATCTTCTTGCCAAGATACGGATCAACTTCAAGTGCTTTATCCTCCTTAGTATTCTTTCTTTCTCATCTTTTTGGAGTTTTTGAATAAACTTAGCAGCATCTCTGTCAAGAAAAACCTTCATAGCAAATCTTCCAGCGGGATCTTATCGTCTCTCTTCATTCGCTCGCTGATCTTGTCGAGTTCTTTTATCTCCTCTGTAAGCTCTTCTTCGAGCAATTCAAGAATTCTGTCGAGCTTAGATTCAATTCTTTCCATTCGTTTTAGCAGTTCAGCTTCATTCATAATCAACGCCGATTATCTCTTCATTTATAAATTATAAAGTCTTTTTCAGTGGCAAAACAGGGACTGTCAAGATAACCACCTCCAATAATTATAGAATGCCATAAAGCTCTCTA
>CAZPML010000060.1:0-8684 GCA_964587675.1 uncultured archaeon | reverse complement strand
AAAGGGGATCGTGAGCTGGGTTTAGACCGTCGTGAGACAGGTCGGTTGCTATCTATCGGGGGTGTTCGGGCGGCTGAGGGGAAGGAGGCTCTAGTACGAGAGGAACGAGCCTCCGGCGTCTCTGGTCTACCGGTTGTCCGGCAGGGCATCGCCGGGCAGCTACGCGCCATGCGGCTAAAGGCTGAAAGCATCTAAGCCTGAAGCCGTCCCCGAAAAGAGCCGCCCTTAAGGGCGCCGGTAGAAGACCGGTTTGATAGGACCGGGGTGTAAGCGGCGAGCCTTCGGGCGAGCCGTTCAGCCCGCGGTCACTAAAGCCCGCGCCGATGGGATCGGTCCCAGGCATAGATCGGATGCCTCTGCATGGCTGTGATCAATTCTTCGAAAATGATTAAATAAGATGATGAGATCATGCAAGTATGAAGTTTGTAATACTCTCCAGACTAACGGATGAAGGAGCGGAAACCAATAGTGGACAATCCAGAGAGGATTAAGGAGGTTAATGAAGAACTGGAAAAAATGGGACTCAAAGTTCTGGAACAATATGCGGTTTTTGGTGAATACGACTTCGTAAACATTGTTGAAGCTGATGACAATGCAACCGTGATGAAAGCGATGGTTGAACTATCGAGTAGGGGGACGATAAGAACTGTTACCATGCCAGCGATACCCGTAGATGAATTTATAGAAATTCTAAAAGGGAAAAAATAAGTTAGTTTCTTGCTCTTAACCCGATCGCAAATGCAAAAGCCAAAAGAGCGACTGCAAACTCAAATCCAGGTGTCTTCACTTCTTCCTCTTTTTTAAACCACGGAGGCAACTTGAGCTCTCCATTTGCCACCTTCTTCGGGTAAACTATGTACTGCTTACCATCCTGCCATTGAGCAACCCAATTTCTCACGAAATCGTCTCCCCAGACCAGATCGTGATTCTTGTAGAATGCGATAACCCTTGTGAGCGTCACTGGATTTGAGGGATCAACCCTTTCGAGGTACTTAACCAGAACGTCTGGATCAAATGGATTTGCTTCCTTTGCCTTTATCGCCTCCTCGACAACCATCTTGTAGAGGTAAACGGCATCGTAAGCACCGTAAGCTTGATGGGACTCTGGATAGTGTCCGTATTTGGCTTTGTAGGATTCAATGAACTTCTCGCACATCTTTGTGGGAGGTGCCGAAACGACAACGCCACTGTCCGCGAGGAAAAGCTCGTAGTTCGCCAATCCCTTCGTCTTTTTATGGAATTCTGGGTCTATTGCAGCAAGGTCATGTCCAGCCAGCAGTATCTTCGGTTTAAGAGTTCCCCACTGTTTTGCCAGTACATCTCCGGTTCCGGCAATGGCGAGGATTGGCATAATGATGTCCGCTTTCAAATCCTCGGCCTCTAAAATTAACTGTTCGTACTCGGTATAACCCCTCGGCACTCTGGTATCCTTAACGATCTTAACTCCCATCTTCTCCAGGAGCGGTTTCAACTTGGCCATTACGGCATCGGTCCAAATGTGCTCATCCCTGATTATGTACACCCTCTTAACATCGTAGTTGTTCTGCCTGAGAAATGCTACCATGTCTGCCAAATCCAGTGCGAACGTCGTTCCATTATTTTGAGTTATTCTAAACCAGTACTTGTACTTCTCATACCCTTCTTTCACCTTTTTGGCATGGAGTGGAGATGAAGCATCGGCAAGGAACAGGGTCTTAGTTTCCGCCATGGTTTCCATCATCGCAAGCATGATTCCACTTGAGAACCCGCCAATTATCACATCAGCTTTTTCTACAGTTGCCAACCTCCTGAACTCCGAAGTTGCGGTGTTTGGATCTAGTTTTGTGTCTCCCCAAACCACTCTCAACTTCAGCCCGTTTATTCCTCCCCCTTCGTTTATCTCCTCTACGGCCAACTTCACAGCTTTAAGCTCGGATTGACCCTCTGGCAGAGACATCGGCCCAATAACGCCGATTACGATCTCCTTCTTTGTCTCCTCTGCGGAAGTAACTGAAATCGCTAAAACCAATAAAACAAAAAAAACAATCCCGTTCATTTTAAAACCTCTTTCTGATGATATACACCAAACTTAAGGATGCTATAGCAAGCAGGAGCTCAAATCCAGGCGTCTTCCCCCCTTCCTCTTTTTTAAACCACGGAGGCAACTTGAGCTCTCCATTTGCCACCTTCTTCGGGTAAACTATGTACTGCTTACCATCCTGCCATTGAGCAACCCAATTTCTCACGAAATCGTCTCCCCAGACCAGATCGTGATTCTTGTAGAATGCGATAACCCTTGTGAGCGTCACTGGATTTGAGGGATCAACCCTTTCGAGGTACTTAACCAGAACGTCTGGATCAAATGGATTTGCTTCCTTTGCCTTTATCGCCTCCTCGACAACCATCTTGTAGAGGTAAACGGCATCGTAAGCACCGTAAGCTTGATGGGACTCTGGATAGTGTCCGTATTTGGCTTTGTAGGATTCAATGAACTTCTCGCACATCTTTGTGGGAGGTGCCGAAACGACAACGCCACTGTCCGCGAGGAAAAGCTCGTAGTTCGCCAATCCCTTCGTCTTTTTATGGAATTCTGGGTCTATTGCAGCAAGGTCATGTCCAGCCAGCAGTATCTTCGGTTTAAGAGTTCCCCACTGTTTTGCCAGTACATCTCCGGTTCCGGCAATGGCGAGGATTGGCATAATGATGTCCGCTTTCAAATCCTCGGCCTCTAAAATTAACTGTTCGTACTCGGTATAACCCCTCGGCACTCTGGTATCCTTAACGATCTTAACTCCCATCTTCTCCAGGAGCGGTTTCAACTTGGCCATTACGGCATCGGTCCAAATGTGCTCATCCCTGATTATGTACACCCTCTTAACATCGTAGTTGTTCTGCCTGAGAAATGCTACCATGTCTGCCAAATCCAGTGCGAACGTCGTTCCATTATTTTGAGTTATTCTAAACCAGTACTTGTACTTCTCATACCCTTCTTTCACCTTTTTGGCATGGAGTGGAGATGAAGCATCGGCAAGGAACAGGGTCTTAGTTTCCGCCATGGTTTCCATCATCGCAAGCATGATTCCACTTGAGAACCCGCCAATTATCACATCAGCTTTTTCTACAGTTGCCAACCTCCTGAACTCCGAAGTTGCGGTGTTTGGATCTAGTTTTGTGTCTCCCCAAACCACTCTCAACTTCAGCCCGTTTATTCCTCCCCCTTCGTTTATCTCCTCTACGGCCAACTTCACAGCTTTAAGCTCGGATTGACCCTCTGGCAGAGACATCGGCCCAATCACGCCGATTACGATCTCCTTCTTTGTCTCCTCTGCAGCAGCTGTCAAGCTAATTGCGAGTAGTAGTACTAGTATTGGCAACCATCTAAACATGCTCGACAAGTTGTGTTAGAGCATATAAATTTTTGCTAGTTTGAACCAATGTAACATTATATCAAATTAGAATTCCATTTCTTCCATGCTTTTTTTAAGCAATCCTAAGTACGTCAAAAGAATCGAAATTCCTGAACTGTTTGCTTGCTTCTACTGTTACGCACTCATATTCTTTAATGCTTATACCTTCGTAGGGCTTAACAGCACTTTGCTCGATGACTTTTTCACTCCTCCCGGATTTCACGTTCACGGTTTTATGTCGATGTCTTTGAGGCCATTTGTAATTTCCGCGGATCTCAAAGCGAGTTTGGGAATTATCTTATGGAACTCTGTACTTTAGACCTTCAAGAAGCGTATTGGAAAAGTTCCGTTGGGAAAATTCGTTTTGAACTTATTAGCTTTTATCGTAGATAAATTCGCTTGAGATCAACAATCTAGGATTCACATCTTAGATTTCCAGGGATAGTTGAACCGGGTCTTTTGGGTAAAAACCTTGCTTTATACCTCTGTTGCTAACATCAGCTATGTAGTATCCTCCGGCATCCTCCTCTACGTATATATATCTGGCAGCTAAATTAGCTATGAAATCGAATATGCGATCCCTCCTCGTGGAAAAATAAATCAGTATTCGGTTCGCTTGTTGGAGTATAGACAAAAATTCCTCAAACTTAGCTAGCGCTGAACCATTGAAGAGTTGTTTGTTGTGCTCTATGAGGACAACGTTTTCACTCGTCCTCGTTAGTACATCCACGATCTTTTGAAGCGAAGAACATGGTTTTAGATTCACTCTACCATTCAATTCAACAATTGGTCGATTGGTGTGGATGTAAAGAACTTTGAAACTCTCAGCACAACTCCTTATGCAGGCTCTGCAAACTTTTTCAGGTGCAAGCAGAACGTTGAATCCACTCCTAAGTTTGATAGAAAGGAACTTGACCTCCATATAATATGGGGTTCCTACCCAAATAAGAAGTTCGACCCCTAGATGCAAGTGGAGTAAGGTTGCGTATGATTCTGAAAAACTTTATAGAATGGATTTTTATCCATCCATTGCCTGCAAGAACCTTTCCGCAGGGGAGAGGATACGCAAGGGGAGGTGAGTGGATCTACCCGTCCTGATGAGGCTTCTCCGTTCCACCCTCCTTTACGGCAAGTTTCATCTGGGAGAGGCTGAGAAGTTCAGAAGAAAGATCGTGGCGAAGTAACAGTTTAGCGATGCAATCGTCTTCATTGGATTCCCCAAAACATTAGAAAAGGTTCGGCAAAAAATGCTTAAAAAAATTAAATTGGCATTATTGCTGAAATTTCTTAAAGTTAAAATGGAGAACGTAGATATTAATAAAAGTGAATGTTAACAAAAAGATGCTCCGAATGCGATCAAAGAATACGGGAAGTTAACGACATTTCAGATCTTGGAGTTACGGGGATGTAGGATGTAATGCAGCTAAGAACCTTTCGGGTTTGGTATAAATAGCCGTAAGGAGGGGTACTGTGAGTATCACCGATGTAGCCGTTTGGGGTTTGAAGTCCGTAAGGTCGCCGGTGAAGTATGTTCTCTTGGGATAGGACAATATTCAAGGACATCGAAGTTTTCGATCCCGAATACATACCCAGCGAGATCTTGTTCAGGGAAAGTCAAATTAGCCAGCTCGTAGCGTTCTTAAGACCTGCCGCACATGGAGCGGCACCAGTAAACGTTTTTTGCGTGGGCCCACCCTCTACGGGAAAAACTCTGACAATTCGCTACGTACTCAAAGATGCGGAAGAACACTTTAAAGCCTGCTATATTAGATGTCCAAGATTTAAAGACCCTTATAAAATATTTTCAAGGATATTCGAAACCGTTTGCGGACAACAACCTCCGGTTATGGGTATTAGTAAGACGACCATAATGGACAAAGTTTGGGAGCATCTCAGCGACCCCCTTGTAATCGTTCTAGACGACATAAATTTCATTCCAAAAAAGTACGCGGATGAGGTACTTTACGAAATTTTAAAGGCCTCGGATGAGTATGCAGTAAAAGTTGGTGTTATAACCGCTGCAACGGATGTTAGATTTCCCATTTCACTTGACCCATTTGTCAGTTCCATTTTCAAGTACTCCGAAGTTCACTACCCAACCTACACCCGGTCTGAAATGGGAGAAATATTGAGGAAGCGAATTGAATACGGTTTCATTCCCGACGTCTTTGAAGAGGACGCGTTTGAAAAAGTTGTAGAACTGGCCCATTCTGCAAGCGATGTTCGATACGGTCTTTACCTACTTAAGGCTTCGGGAACCCTTGCCGAGAACAGTGGGAGTAGGAAAGTTAGGATTGAGCACGTGGAAAAAGCACATTTGGGCGAGTCATTGATGTTTGTTGCGAAAATAATCTCAACATTGAACAGTGAGGAAAGAGCGGTTTTGAGGATGATCTACTCCTTTGCCGGAGAAATCACCACTGGAGATCTGTACGAAGCTATTCGTAAGGAAGTTAACATGAGCTACAGGAAGTTTTACAACATCCTCGATAAGCTCGAGAGGATAAGATTGGTTGATGTGACCTTTGGGCCAAAGGGACGTGGAAGAACAAGATACATTTACCGTAAGTACGATCCCGAAATCGTTGAGAAGGCCCTGAGGGAGTTTTAGAGATATACGTCAATGTCCCTTAGCGTTGAAGAACTCACACCCATTCCACTCAAATCCTCTTTTAGACGTTTGGTGGGGCATCCGTGGTAGAAAATTACATGTTCGGCATTGCAGTGCTCGACCATTCTCAAGATGCCTGAATAATCTATATGGTCGCTTAGAACTATCCTTGGCCACCTGTAAAATCGCTGTGCTGTTAGTATATAACCCCGATACCTGGAGAGCTTTCTAGGTGGAACTATTAAAGAGCCGGAATCTCCAACCTTCAAACCCAGTGCTTCGCATATGCTTCTAATTCTTCTCTCAGCTGTAAACTCGTAACCCTCATTTAGAAGTATTTCGGCAACCCTCTGAGCCTTTCCAATTGGATACGCTCCGAATACGGAACCCCTTTCTGCGGCACTCAGGAGTTTGTCAATTTCATCCTCAAAAGTGTAAGAAGGGTGACCGTAGGTTGCTTCAGTCACTAAAACATCGCATTTGGGTAAACTTCTCCAGTTTTTGACATCACCGGTGATGAGAACCCTCGCCTTTTTTATCAAAAAAGCCGCTGCACCTTTAATATGGTAGGTTGGATACGTCTTTATTTTTATGCCCGACAGATTAAGTGAACTTCCAACTTCGAAAGTCATCCCGCTGAACTTCCTCCTTGTTGTGATCTCTAGAATCTTCGCAGTTTCAGAACTTGCGACAGCAGAACTATTCTTCATGTTTTTACTTCCATGATGATCTGAGTGTGCGTGGGTTATTAGGTTCCAACCTTCGCCGGGTGAGCTGTCGATGTGGAGGTCAACACCGTCTAGGCGTATGGAGAAATGGGCTCTGAAACCCCTTCTGAGCCTTCGTCTGTATGGAAGAAATCCATATTTTTCTGCAATTTCGATTGAGTTCACTTGTTGGGATTGGGTTCCAAAGATATTATAGTTTTGCTCGAATTCCGCGGAAGCCAACTCTATTTTAGCTTAATTTTAATTAAATAATTGAATTTAATTGCGACGTAGTAATCATTCGTTTTCGATTTCTTGGCGGACTCGCAGATTAGTGGCGGGAAATTTAAATAGTTACCCGTCAACTTCAAATGTGGAGTTCAGCAAGAAAGAGCTAAAAGCTCTCCTTTGCGATTCGAGAATAAAAATACTGAAATCGCTGAAGAAAAGGAGAAAAACTTTGGCAGAGCTCAGTAGGGAATTGAGCCTCTCAAAATCAACCGTTCACGAGCATCTGACAAAGCTAATGGAGGTAGGTCTTGTTGAAAAGAAAGTGAATCCCAGCAGAAAATGGGTTTACTACGAACTGACGGAGAAAGGTCACAGTTTTTTGAGATCTGAACTCTGGAAATTTATAATGCTAGTATTTGCAGCGGTGTCAATTGCTGGAGGAATATGGGAGATCCTGAAGTTTACACCAACAAAACATGCGTTGAAAGGCGAAATTGTAAGGGCTGTGGGTATGGATTATGTACACCTCATAGCTGGCATAGCATTTATTGCAGTTGGAGTTCTGGTTTTGCTTGTTTTTATGCGTTCGACCATCACCGAACGTTTCCAATAGTTTTTGAACTGTAGTATAGAGTTTAGAATAATTGGCGAAATTATAAAAGTTCCCCGAGAGATCGTAGAGAGCGCCTAGGGGTAAGAGATGTCAACCTCGTCGAGGCAGACCTGCTTTTCTTGATGCAACTCTTCTTAGCTAAAGAATACAGGCCTGAATTTTTCACGGACCTTGATGTTTCAGGAAACACTCCCTTGAGGGAAGCAATATTGGAGGTTAGAGATTGGTTGGATCCAATAGCCGCAAGACAAAAGGTTGCAATGGTTTTTACTGATGCAGAGCCAACTTCTTCGACACCTGCGGCATTATTTGCGGGAAAATTCAAAGATTATTGCATAACAACTCCCATTCGTGTTCACGCGGGGCGGTTTATGTAAAGAAAGGCGGATCTTAGCCCTCTGAAGATGAACTTTATCGACGCTGTTTTTCTGCCAGGTGGACCGTAGATGAAAACGTTCCGAGATACTTTCAGGGTTCTTCAGGGCTGAGTTTATCGGAGAGATTGCTTTGATTTCCGCATCTTTTTGTTCCAACATTTTTTACGCGCTCTCAAGAGCTTCGAAGCACCTTCAAATCTTAAGACCGTTTCAACACCTGGCCTCTCCATTTACACTTTGTAATTTTCAGTTTGGTGATGGGTGCGTATTACCTCCAGAGCTTTCTGTGGCTGTGATTGCTCTTTCTGCGTGGATTGGGTTGAAGTATGGATGCGCGTGGGTTATCTCCTACCGAACTTTCTGAAGATGAGCAAAACTCCGGCAATGGCCGCAACTATTATTGCGCCTCCGATTATGGCCGCGTAACTCTTCTCTTTTACGACTATTCTGAGTTCTTCCATTCTTTCGATCTGATCACTCATTATTTGTATTTTCAACTTGTACTCACTCGGAACTGTATCTGGTGGAACGCTAACGGTCATTTTCACCGGAACGCTCTGGTAAGGTTCGATGGCCGGTACGATCGATGGATAGATATCTACTTTCCAGCCGTGCGGTGCTTTAACCGAAATGTTCACGTTGGTGAGCGTCGCACCTCTACCAATGTTTCTTATGACGGCATCGATGCTCTTGATCTCACCGACCTCCATCGCGAAAAGATACCTGCCACCTTCCGGCTCGAACGATATCCTGTACTCA